>JAZDGG010000025.1:0-4471 GCA_043807225.1 bacterium
GAACTGCTCAGAGGACATCCCCTTGAAGTCCACCGTCACGAATCCGTGTTCAAGAAGCAGATACCGGACGCGGATGCGTGAGAGACCGATGGGCTTGCGCTCATGAGAAAGCCACCGCTTGACCGCTTTCACCTGCACGCCGGCATCTCGTGCGAACCGGATTCGTGTTCCCCGATCCGCAGAACCAAGGTACTGCTGCAGGGCAGCATCAACTGACTGCTGCTGAATAGCGTCAGACGGAAGGAGATCCTTCCACCAGAGATAGAAGGTCACGATGGGCGACGCTCGCGGCGTCGTCTCGCCCAGAACACGATCGGCCGCAGTCAGAAATGCCACTTCCAACTTCTGCTGAGAGGACAGGCGATCAAGTAGATCCTCAAGAGCCGGAGAACGTCCGTTGGCGCGGGTCATGCTCGCTCCTTTTGTGGATTGTCAAACATTTCGAGATCGTTTCTCTTACGATGAAAAGGACGGTGAAACCGAATGTGCCAGGAACGCGATGCAGCAACGCATATGGTTCCATGACGGCTTTGGCTTACCGGAAACAGGGGGAAATGTCAATACTTGACAAGTGCAAGCATTTGCTCTTCACTGTCTCCAGTTCTTACCCAAGCAGATCGCCGTTCGGCGACCAAAGGAGGAGTCCCATGGGACGGAAACGAATGTCCGTAACGAAACGAAGCGCCACCAGAAGAAACCGGAAGCCATGGGTTGATCGAGAGGGCAGACGGAGAATTACGAACCTCATCGAGAGCGCCCTGACCTTCCTGCGCACGCTCACACCGGACAAGACGTCGCGAGAGGTACAGATCGAAGGTGTGACTGGCCAGCTCTACCGAAAGTTCGGGAAGACTGACGGATCACACCTCGTCTACCGCTTGAAGGGACTTGGGTTCCTGGGTCCGGGAAAGCAAGTCGGCCGCAACCGCAAGATGTTCACCGTCATCTTCCACCCGTACGTGATCGTCCCCGACGGCGAGATCCGACGTCGGCACGTAATGGGTACGCCAGAACCCCGCACGCGCACGAAGCGACGCAAGAGTGAACCTCAAGAGACCCTCAGGGCATCTGAGATCATCGAGATCATGGCGCACATCTACGAAGCAAACATGACAATCCAGAGGTTACAGGTGTTGCTCGGCCAGTGTGGTCTGGTCGCCAGCATCAATGAGAAGGGAGCCGTCTCGGTCACCAACCTCCCGTAGACCAGACGGACATCCGCAACTGCAGCCCGACCAACCATGGCCGGGCTTTTTTCGTCCTCCGAAGCGCCGAGCGCAGCGAGGCGCGAAGGAGGATCCTACATCCTTCCCTTCCGAATCTTCTTTCGGAGTTCCGCCATGAGCGAAAGGTAGAATGTCAGATTGTGGATGGTCGCGAGCCGCTGGCCGAGGAGTTCATTCGTGACGAAGAGGTGGCGAAGGTATCCGCGAGAAAATGCTGTGCAGAGCGGGCACGGACAATTTGCATCAACCGGACGGATATCGTTGGCAAAACGCGCGTTCTTTGCGTTGACGACAGAGTAGAATCCTTTTGTTGTTCCAAGTCGTTTCTTCCCATCCTTCTTCCATACATAGAGCCGCCCGTGCCGGCCATCGCGCGTTGGCAAAACACAGTCGAACATATCTATTCCTTGTCGGACGGCATACACCAGCTGGTGAGGACGCCCGATTCCCATCACATAACGCGGTTTTTCTTTTGGGAGGAGTGGTGCGGTACAACGGATGATGCGATGGATGACGGATTCCGGTTCACCGACCGAGACGCCGCCGATGGCGAATCCGTCAAACGGAAGCTTCGCGAGTTCGGCAGCATGTGAACGGCGAAGGTCATCGTAGGTTGACCCTTGGACGATGCCGAACAGTTGCTGCCCCTTCTTCCGCCGGACGGAAAGGCACCGCTGCGCCCAGCGGGTGGTCATGTGCATGGACTGTTCTGCGTAGCGCCGAGACGCAGGATACGGCGTGCACTCATCAAGCGCCATCATGAGGTCACTGCCCAATTCCCGCTGAATGCGTATGGAGAGTTCCGGCGTGAGCAGCCGTTGCTTGCCGTCAAGCGGATCCCGAAACATCACGCCGTTCTCCGCGATGCGACAGTGACTTCCGAGACTAAATACCTGAAACCCGCCTGAGTCGGTCAGGATGGGCCCATGCCATGCCATAAACCGGTGGAGTCCTCCATGTTTTCGGATGGTCTGAGGGCCAGGCCGGAGCCAGAGATGGTAGGTGTTGCTCAAGAGGATTTCCGCACCAGCGGATGCTGCCTCGCCAGGGAGAAGCCCTTTGACCGCACCTCGGGTGGCAATCGCCATAAAACACGGCGTGCGGATGGTTCCATGCGGCGTGGTGATGGCGCCGACGCGAGCAGCGCTTTTCTTTGAACGACGATGAATCCTAAACGGCATCACGGCGCGACAGAGTTCACGTTCACCGTGTTTGTGTCGGTTGCTCCGGCAACAACCGCGCCTTTGCCCTGACCGTTCGTATCGCTCGTGAGATCGGTCGTGATGGCGTTTCCTTTTGCCGTCAGCGACGTTGCGGTAAACGCATCGGTTGCCGTCAGCGACGTTGTTCCGAGGAGCGGAAGGATGTTGCCCACGTCGCCCTCGGTCGGCGTCACTGAGACGCGGAATGTTCCGGTGAGCGTCGGGAGCGTCTGCCCGGTCCGCGCGTCAACCTTCTCGATGCGCCAGCGAACGTGGCGGGAGGTTTCGTCATAGGTAATCGCATTCCCGCTGCTCGCGTCGGCGCCAGTGAACGTGACGGCATCGGGGAGTGTCGCAGTAAGCAGAACGGCGTTTGCGCCATTCAGCGTGTTCGTGAGAAACCACGAAATGACATACGTCGTTGTCGTGCCAACCTGCGGCGGGATCGGACCGCTCCCAACGGCTGTGCCATCTTCGGAAAAATACCGAGCTTCGACCGCGAGCCGCAATTCCGTGTTCACAGGGAACGTTAGGGTGCTACTTGAAGTGGTAAACCCGCTGCCGGTCTCGCCCACCTTCTCGGCTTTAACCGACGCTTGGACACTCAACGAAAGATTCACCCCGCTTCCGACTGACCGGAGGCCGCTTTTGATGGGCAGCGTCACATCGATGGTCCCCTTCTTCCCGGGGATAAGGCGCGCAAGATCAGGGATTTCATCCTTCGTCCACTGGACGGACGTGCCGTCAGTGGTTTTTGAAAACGGCGTCCCGCTCTTGATGCCACCGACATCGACAATGTTCACATCCGACTTTCCATCCGAATCTTTTCCACGGAACGTCAGCGTGATGACGGAGTTGGTAAAGTCATTATCACCGTCATTCGAATAGGACAACTGGAAGGGAACGGGGTCTTGAACACTCACCGCATGACCAACCGTCGCTCCGTCAGAGGTGATGGTAAGGTTGAGCGTTGGCTGGAGGATGAGGACGAGTGCGCTTTTTTCGCGCTGCGAGAGAAATGCCGACGACGCATCGAGGATGCCGACCTGCGCTTTGAGCTCCGTCACCGATTGCCCATCACCCTTGAGCTTCCCCTTGATCGTGACGGAGAATGATTTATCCGGGGAGAGAATGTCGTGGTCCCACTGGCCCGACCCTTCGGTTGGCTTGGGATCCGTCGCGGTGGTGGAGAATCCTTCAGGGTACTCAACAAGAAGGCGAATGTGGTTGAGAACCTTCTCGCTCGTATTCGTCGCTTTGATGACATAGGTGACGTCCTGCCCGCCCGTGACTGCATTCGGCGCGGTGATGTCGAGCTTCAGCGCCGACTCAGAGAGCCGCGTCGAAAAAGTTGCTTCGCTTTGAAACTCCGAGGCAAAATTCGCAGGCACAAAGTTCGCGGTCGCAGAAAAAGCCTTGGTATCTCCGAGTTCGCCCATGAGCTTCCCTGAAATGCGAACCGTCGTCTTCGCACCGGCGTTGAGCGCACCAAGCGACCACGCGTTTGAGAATTCATTTTCTGGTTTTGGTGTGCTCTCGGTAAACTGAAAACCGTCGGGGGAACGCAGGGTCAGTTCCAGTTTAGTCAGCCGCACCTGGCTCGTATTCGCAACGGTGATCGAGAGCACATAGGAATCCCCTGCTGCGGCTTGCGGCGCTCCGCTGAACGAAAGACGGATTTGGTTTCCTGAGAACTTCTCTTTCGGCATGAAAATCGTCATGCCGATGAGCGCGACGATTGCCGCAAGCACGAAAAAGCTGAGCGCGAGCAGCAGGATCGTTCTGCGGCGGTTCCGTGGTTTCTGCTCAAAACGGCGGAGGTCACCCGCACCGCCGGGATGGTGGTAAATGTCTCTCAGGACGCTGCGGGAGATATCGTCGTTTTTCGCTTTAGCGTTTTTCATGAAGTGGTTGTTGTTGAAGGATGTCGCGGACAAACGCACGTGACGTGAGCGGCTCGCCGAGATGGTAGGTGATGAGCGTATTGACGGTTCGCGCGAGCTCCGCGAGCGTCCCCTGCGTCCGCTGGACGAAGCGCAGGGC
>JAZDGG010000026.1:0-25582 GCA_043807225.1 bacterium
TATTCATTATTAATACATTTCGATTTTACAACTGTACTATACACCAAAACCACCTTGTCGAGAAACGGGTCAAGGAGAGAGTTGCGCCAGCATCCAGCAACGCTGTGCCGGATGAAAGATGTTGTGTCACCTCGAGGTTACGGTTTCTTTTCTCTGCTCGCTTTCGACAAAAGAAAAATAAACCCGCCGAGCAGAAGAAGAAACGCTCCTGTGCCGATCGGCGATCCCCAGCCGAGAACCGAATAGATGTCGCTCATATGATCACCTCGTTTCTCGCGAACATATTCTGTTGAAACTCACATCCCCACCTCTGCTCCGGGACTAGGGCTCTCCGCCAAAGGCGGATCTGCGTATCACATGAAGGTGGTTGCAGAGAACCTAGAGTACCAGGGCTTCCGCCGGAGGCGGATTCGCCGGGCCTGCCCTCCTCTTGCGGGGCGTAAGAACCTACCAACGCTGCTGTATCTCCACCTCTGCTCCGGGACTAGGGCTCGAACCTAGATTACCAGGGCCAGAACCTGGCGTCCTACCATTAGACGATCCCGGAGCGGAGGCGGCGACCTCTTTCAAACTATCAAGGTATTTTCTCCCTTGTCCAGACTTGAGAAAAATCTCTCTTGCTCGAGCCTCCTGTTTTGAAGGGTACTCTTCACGATGAATAAGTTTCCATGGCCGGTTTTGTGAGGTGAAAGTCGATATCCCCCGCTGATGTTCAGCCAACCTCCGTTGGAGGTTGGAGGTCAGGCCGACATATCTCTTCCCATTTTTCTCTGATTGAAGTATGTAGACCGTAAACATCTGCTACACATCAATATGTCGGAGGGCCTCCGCCAAAGGCGGATGCGCCTCTGGCGCAAGAACCTGGCGTCCTACCATTAGACGATCCCGGAGCGGAGGTGGCGACCTCTTTCAAACTATCAAGGTATTTTCTCCCTTGTTTTGTAAGAACCCTTGCATTCGAAACTCGTTGAGGATATCAGGAAGACTTCGCTCTTGTCTAGGATCCGCTCATTCTTTTTCTACCGGAATGGGAAGGATATTTTTCTTCAGGAGACAGACCTCGGAACAGAACGACGCCGTACAGTCCGTTGTTCCCTCAGGACACGTCACATCGCACGGGCGGTATTCACCCTGGCGCTGTGCGCAATCCAAGGAATCGAGGCGCTGCTTTGCATCGGATCTTTGCCCGACGCCGTAGAGAATACGTTCGTCCGTCAACTTTTCTGCAGTAACGACCGCGCACCGCTGATCAAGGCATGCGACACTAATGCTGATCATGGGACATTGCGCGTCACACGCAATAACACTTTCTTCATCAACGATGTGGTAGATATTCACTGCGCTGATCGAGCAACATCCGGGGATCATTCGGCAATCATCGTCGATCTGACATGCCGATGGATCAATGTACGCGATTGGGATTGCTCCATTGCCACTGGTCGCGCCTCCTGATTGCATCTTTGAAAACAGCAAAGAGAGCCGAACCCCGGCGATGCAGACGAGCACGAGCCCCCCAATCCAGAACCACCGCTTTTTCGGGAGAGCTGACGTTGTGGATTTTCGCTGCGGCGGTGAAGAGATCTCGGGCAAGCGAGCCACCCGTACCCTTGGCGCGAGCTTTGCAGTCGGCTGGCCAAGGATGGCCTTGAGACGACCAGCAATATCCCGGGGGGCGTTTCTCGACTTGACAAGATACTCTACCGCCCCAACATCTCTCCCGCGCTGGATTTCCGTTGGATGACTTACGTCGGAGAGAAAAACGATTGGGGTACGTTGAATCCGGAGATCGGTTTTAAGACGATAGGCGACCTGGAATCCGTCGGTATCTTTAAGGAATGCTTCGAGCAGTATCAGATTGGGACGCTCTGCCCAAACAATCTCCTCGCAGTCTCCCCCCGCATGATCCATCCAAACGACATCAAAACCCTCGATGATCAGGGTTTCTTTGAGCACTTTTGCGTACTCGGGGTCGTCTTCAAAAAGAATGATTTTTTTTCGTTCGGTCACGCTCCTAGCATAGCATAAGAGCGATTCGGCGTGGTGTTTGTTGAAAATCTCGTTTCAGAGCAATCCTTGCTGATTTGTGAGAGAAAATGCGGTACACTTCCACTGTGAGACTATCAGCCGAAGACATGAACTGATGAAGGTCCTTGTGCACGCCAAGCCAAACGCGAAGCAGCCGGGCGTAGAAAAAATCGACGATCGGACGTTTCGTGTTGCCGTCCATGAGCCGGCGCATGAGGGAAGAGCAAACCAGGCGGTGCTTCGCGCTCTCGCAAAGCAATTCGGCGTCCCACAACGCTGCGTACTTCTTATCGCAGGCACAAAGTCAAGACGGAAGGTTGTCGAGATACGTCCCGCGTCGCAGAAAAAATCGTAACGACGATCGTCAACAGCATCGATGTCTGGACAATTGACCTCCTCGGTAAAACGTGATACGCTGCCCGTGTGAAACCGCTCCTCAATTCGATCATCCTCTATACCAAGAACCCTCGCCGGTCATCGGTCTTTTATAGCAAACTTGGTTTCACCATTGGCAAACTGCGCCGTGCAATGATCCACGCGACCCTTGGTAGGATCGCCTTCACGCTTCTTGATCAGCAACATGCGGAGTTTCAACAGGATACACCGAGAACAAAAGGCGCGGGTGTTTTCTTTTGCATTCGAATAACGAATATCGATTCACATTACCGTGGTCTCATCGCAAAAGGGCTTAAGCCGGCAAGCTCCCCGCGCGACTGGCCGTGGGGGAATCGCGAGTTTGCCATCAAAGATCCCGATGGCTACCGAATCGTGTTCTATGAGCCGCTGAAAAAGAAAGAGCGTGGTAGCAAGGAGAAGAACACCCCTCGGCGGAAGAGTCGGGTGCGCTGACGAAGACTACCCCCATGCAATCCCTGCCGACGCAGAACGAACCTCCCGCTCCAAAAAAGAAACGCCATCGGCTACGCACGACGGTCATTCTTTTGATACTCGTTTTTGTTGTCGTACCAATTGGCTTTCTCGGATGGTCAGGGGTGTATCACATTCCAGTTCTTTCATCCGCCTTTGGGTCGAATACACCGATTGATCTTGGGATTCACCCGACGGCAGCTGACCTCACGAGCGCAGAGCGTGACAACCCCATGAAGCTCGTTGGAGAACCCGGCCAGTTCCACTGGACGCGCAACAAAACGTTCAGTGGAACGGTCGCTGTTGATGACGAACATACCTCGGCAGAACTGACGGCATTCATCCAAAAGTACCACGGCAGCGACGGTCACATTCGCGACCTCCAGGTGAAGGTGCGACAGGGAGGCCTGGAAATCTCTACCTTCGTCGTGCCGTATATCAATGCGCCGGTCTTTGTCGATGTTGACGTTGTACGGGCATCAGCAACAAGTGTTTCCCTGAATCTGCGACAAGCGAAAGTCGGGCGGCTCACGATCCCGAAAAAGTACTATGATGACATTACCCGCGCAGCCGAGCGAATCATCAACCGAGAGATAGCGAAGATTCCTGGGTTGAGCATTGAGACGCTTGAGTATCGGGATGGAATAGCATATCTCAAAGGAACGCTCCCTGCGACCGTGACGCTTGCGAACGGAACCGAGTCGGTCGAAACCTTGCTGCGGTAGGACGCATTTGACCAATGTTTCCTTTTCGTGTACAAAGCCGTTGGGCATACCGACGTGGATTTGTGGCACAACCTAAACAGGGAGGGAGCATGCGTTCTTCTCGGCAGGAATGTTTGCTGGTTCCAAACGTCGAAGTGGTTGACATTCGGTGTCTCGCGGCCTTGCAAGCGATCATCGTCGGAGTCTATGCTGTGCTGCCAAGCACCTCCAGGTTGACGGTTCTCGAGCTGCGTCCAACCGATGACGAGCACGTCGCCTTGACCCTTGGCTTCGAAGGACTCCTGAGAGGTCACCAGGGTATGTGCACAATCGTCCCTTACAGTGACGGGCTTCATCGCAAGTACTGGAGCGCCAGCCGGCTGGAATTCCAAGATCCGTGGGCTCGCGGGCAATGCATCGTTTCTTTTGACCATGACGGCGAGAAGCTCGTCGTGTGGGAGCACAAACGCGTGGCGCTGGAGCAAGACCCAGGCGCTGCCATCACCACTTCGTAATCCGCCGGATCCGTTCGCCGTTCAGGGCTTCTCCCCGGACGGCTTTTTCTTCTCCGTTTTCTGAAACCTGTGGAGAGCGCGTATGCTATCCTTACAGTATCAAGCCACCTTTCTCCCATGACACGAGCCCATTCGGACGCTGAACCAAAAGTACACGACATCATTCGTGAGTTGCGGGCACACGGGAACAAGCGCAATGTCGCCGGCATGGCACGCTTTGGCATTAATCCAAACAACACGCTGGGCGTCAGCATCCCCATTCTTCAAGGACTGGCGAAACGCATTGGAGCAAATCATGATCTCGCCGCAGCGCTTTGGAAGACCGGCATCCATGAAGCGCGGATACTTGCCGGTTTTGTCGATGATCCAAAGCGCGTCACGCTCGCGCAGATGAACCGGTGGGTGAAAGACTTCGACTCGTGGGATGTGTGCGACCAAGTGACCTGCTTTCTCTTCGACCGAACGCCGTATGCCTACGCGCAAGCGGTGTGCTGGTCGCATGCCAAAGAAGAGTTTGTCAAGCGAGCCGGCTTCTCGCTGATGGCCGGTTTAGCCTGGCACGACAAAACCGCGCCGGACCAAAAGTTCCTCCCCTTCCTCCGCTGCATTCAAGCTGAGGCGGACGATAACCGAAACTTTGTGAAAAAAGCGGCCAACTGGGCATTGCGGAATATCGGCAAGCGCAATCCTGCTCTCGGGAAGAAAAGCATGGCCATCGCCCGTCGACTTGCAAAATCTCCCTTGCCATCTGCCCGCTGGATCGGGAAGGACGCTGAAAGAGAGTTTCGTGCAAAGGGGATACAATAAATAAGTTGACTAGTACACCCTGGATGTGATAAGACAACGTCGGTGTTTTTGACGTGCTGGAACTTGGAAGGAGGAGGTCAAAATGCCAAAACACGTGTTCCTTGTTACACCAGGTTCGATCTTTGGCCCCGAAGGCGACCCAACCCACTACCCCGCGGACATCGCCATCCTCATGGATCTTAGGGGTTTGCTCCCCGAGAAGCCAACCCAAGTTCTCTGTGGTGTTGGGAGGCGGTTTCTCGAGATTCCGCGCGTGTGGCAGATGCCGATTGACATTCTGGCTAAGGCGCTCGGAACGGCTGATCTCCCATACTATCGGGATGGACAGTGGCTGGTTCGACTTCCCGGCGGATCGGTTGTCACGATGGATTCGCTTCCGCGTTTCGACGACCTTCTTCCCGAGGCCAACCGCTTGGTTGTTGAAGCTCCGGAGGGATCGGTTATCATTGCCGGCAGAACCTACGCCGAAGCGATGTTCGGTAGCCGTTGCCCTGCAGGCCCGATGGTTCTTCGCCTCATGATCAACAACGGTCAGATCACCGGCAACGAGTTGCTCAATCCGAGAGGGTAATCCACTGCCACTATCCTGGTCAGAGGATGATAAGATTGTGAGTCGCAGTGCGGCTCACTTTTTTTCTCTCTGCGTGTGCTTACATGACGTTTGGAGGTCCCTTGGGTTTTTGGCAGCATCCTCTCCAACGGGTTTGTAAGGCGAGAACGACGATCGGTGCTGCGGCTATCACCCCAAGGACGAGTAGAAACGGGATGGCAATAATGACTGCCGATGGCCGTGAGGAAACATTCGCGAGTGTACCGAAAGAGAGCGCGGTAAAAAAATCTCCGCTTTGAATCACGAAGAGCGCAACGACCACCCCAAAGGCAAAGTGAACCAACGTGCAGAATATCTGCACAATCCACGCAACAACGCGCCACGCGGCTGAGCGCGTTTTGATCTGAACGATGGTGAAGAGAATGAAGAGAATGCCAAAGGGAGAAAAGACGCCAAAAACGGTGATGATGATGCACGACATCGAGAAGATGATGGCCATCGAGAGTAGTACTTGGAGGTTTATACTGCTGATCCCCGAGACACCGACAGGATGATTGTTTTTAGCGTTACGCGGAAAGAGATCACTCTGCATCTCGCTTGTGGTCATCGATCGAGTGAGCTTCGTAAGGTAGAGTTTTTTTTGCGATGTCGTGAGGAGTGGATTCCCGACATCATCAACTGCCCACGACTCAACGTCGCTCTTCTTGACCCACGACGCATAGCTTGTTGAGAATCCAGGAATCTCTTTTTTATGATCTGCAAGAATATACAAATTAATCGATATGCTCGACGGCGGCTGTATGGGGTAGATTTCAGACGTTCCCGAGCTGTTGGTCGGTGGTTGGTCCGCTGCAGTTGAAGTGTTGTTGTCACTTGTATTCGTCGTCGTAGCAGCATTCGTCTCTTCCAGTGGTACTGGAATAAGAGCTGTTGACGGACTCATCACCGAAGAAATTCTCAAAGGGAAAACTGGATTTGGCGTGTGGAAGACGAGTTTTAATGGGACAGCATATCCGCTCCGAAGATCCGATTCGGCTTTCGCAACTGCAGAGAGATCAAACTTCACCGCGACAAAACGCCACTTATTGGTGATATAGGTATTCAGAATATAGGAAGAGGTTGAAGGAAACGTATAGCCGTTTTCATTCAACCACGTCGTCAGTGCCGAACTATCTGTAGAAGAGAGCGTCGTAATATCGTAATAGTCTATCTTCTCTCGATTGATGATACTGACTGACTCTGGTGCATTGGCAACACCGCCTGTGGCATAATCAAGGGCACCTTTCGAAGAACGGCTTGAGTTGTAGATGAGATTTTCCAGCGAGGTGAATACCTCTGCTGATCCTTTCGTCACGGTTGGCGTGCTTGGAACAGGAAGAATCCACGCAAAATCATCCGCCGTCCCTTGGAACCGCATGGTGACGATGAGGGTCTCAGTCTGTGATGTTGCATCATACTGGATGACCGCACGCTGCTCTGATTCGTAGACGGGGTACTGCGGCGGTGAAATGATCATCCCATCAGCAAACGTTGCAGTCGGAACAACGAATGCAGTAAGGAGAAGCAACAGAGCAAAATATTTCAAAATACGTGTTTTTTTCATGTGATAAGTATATCACGAAATGTCGCTGGTTTGTGTCTCACCGTCTTTCAGCATCTCTTCAGGCGGCTTCTGTACCCTGTGGATATCCCAAATTGGATTCGTTCTTTGCTCTTATTCTTTACTTTCGACGCGTATGAAACGTTTTCTCCAGATTGGCGGCCTCTCGGCCGCAGGACTCATGGCAGTTGCACTCCTCAGTATCGCGGCGACGCGCATGGTTCATGCCCAACCCTCCGAAACCACTCCTGTTGACAGCGAAATCGCTGTTCCAGCGTCATCGACGATGGTGATTCCGACAGCAACGACCACAACGCCGACGCAACCCAGTGACCGGAAGCAAAAACGTCTTGACGACCTGGCGGCACTGCTTGGAATCTCCTCCGCACAACTCCAAACGGAGCTACAGAGCGGAAAGCCCTTCTACCAGGTTGCCGCGGAGCACGGCGTCACGTATGACAAGCTCAAAACCCAACAGGACGCGAACGCAAAGACGCAGCTGGACAACATGGTCAAGGTCGGCTACCTCACACAAGACGAGGCAAACACCATGCTGCAGCACTACCAAACACAGCAGCAGACCATGCCCATGGGCATGCTCGGCGGGCACGGGTTCCACGGCTTCGGATTCGGGAGATAATCGAACCGCAGCCACCCCCACACGAAAACACCTCCAGAAACCTGGGGGTGTTCCGTTTTTCCGGCTGAGAGACCGCGAGCAACAATCTAGACGCGATCAGAAAAATCCTGACGTTCGAATTATTAAGCCGACGCCCCGCGCGCCTTGAGCCAGGCGACCGGATCAAGCCAAAGAGAAAGTTCACTTGTATTCTGGACATACCCGCGCACGTCGAGTTTCGTTCCGCTGATCAAACCGAAGTGCAGATGTTCTCGTTCACCATCCGTTTCTGTTGAGAATCCCGTACCGAGAACGGCGATCTGTTCTCCTGCCGTGACCGCATCGCCGCTTTTCACCGTGGCGGACGACAGGCGGATATGGCCATAGATGGCGATGAGATCTTCTCCCTGTACGAAATATTGGATTGCTAATAAACCGCCATAACCATTCACGTGCTCAACAGCTATGACTGTTCCATCTGCGATGGAATACACGGGAACATCAACGGACTGTTCTGGAACCGTCGTTTCTGCATCGGCCCCCGTGTGGTATCCGCTGAACCGTTCTGGCTGCACTGGAGACGTTGCTGGCGTGATGGAGATGCCAAACGGCTTTTTCGTCACCCTGCTGAAGAAATCCTGTGTTGGCACCACGACCGTCGGTGATGACTTGTTCGTGTTTGCTGGTACGGGATTCGTAACGTCGGCACTGTTTGTTGCGATCGTTTGGTTCTTTGCGGTCTGATTTGTCGAGGGAATGACTGTGACAGACGAATGAGCATGCGGTTTGGAAACATGATTGTAGATGATCGCGATGCTACTGCCAAAAATAAGAATACCGACGGCAAGAAGGAGAACGATCCGTTGGTTCATGGAAGGAGTTTACTGGGTCGCTGTTCCGCTCGGGGCGGGTTCACCGGGAAATCCCTGGCGAGATTGCGGATTGAGCTGCACATCAGTTGCCGTGACACTCCCATCGCTATTTGTTGTGCCGATGATCATCACTGTCTGGCCGTCCGTGAGATCACTCGCAGTTGCAGTATCGGATTTCGTTATGGTCGCATTGCTCCCGATGATGACAATCTTACTGCTTCCATCTGACAGTTTCACCGTTGCCGTATTCCCGCTTACTTGCGAGAGAGTTCCGCGAACGACCGAGCCACCGTTTCCTTCACCAAATCGTCGGCTGCCATTGGTGGAACCATTCCCCGTTCCTGGCTGTCCATTGAATCGTCCGGCGAATGACGGGAGCGTTGGCGACTTACTTTTCTGATATCGCATACCGCCGTAAAATCCCCCACCAGCGGCGAGAAGAACGAGAATCACAGAGAGAACAATACCTGAAGTTTTTTTCATTGAGAAAGTGTCCTTTCATTATTATTCATAACGTAACGCATCGATAGGGGTAAGGCGTGCTGCTTTTTGCGCTGGATACCATCCGAAGAGCACACCAATGGCAGTCGAAACACCAACGGCAAGTATGACGGCGGACCAGGAGAGTGTCGTGGGAAGCCCGAGAATGCGTGCAGCAATGAGGGAAAGCGCAAACCCGAGTATCATACCAAGAAACCCGCCGCTGAACGTGAGAATGATGGATTCGGTGAGGAACTGTGCGGTGATCGTTCGCCGACGGGCACCAAGTGCCTTGCGAAGACCGATCTCTCGTGTTCGTTCAATGACCGTCACGAGCATGATGTTCATAATGCCAATCCCGCCGACGAGGAGCGATATTGCTGCAATACCCGAGAGAAGCGCGGTAAGCGTACCAGTTACCTGTGATGCCGCGCTGATGATATCCTGTTGCGAGATCATGGAAAAATCTGCCTGTGAAGGATCATTGAGGTGATGGCGCTCAAGCAAGAGGTAACCAATTTGATTTTCAACATTGGTGATATTCGCTTTCTCCTTCAACTGCACTGAGATGGAACTGACATAATTTATACCAAAAAGCTGTTTTTGCGCGACCGTGAGCGGAACAAAGATCATATCATCCTGGTTTTGGAATCCGGTTCCACCTTTTGCGGTGGTGATGCCGACAACGAGGAACGAAATTCGATCAATGCGAATATATTGCCCCACCCCAGCAGTTGTACCGCCAAAGAGATCGCTGGCGACTTGCGGCCCGATGATCGCAATCCGGCTGGCAGAATCAACATCACGTTGAGAAAAAAACGCACCCGATGCAAGGGAGACGGAGTGCACCGTGGGATACGTGGGTGTCGATCCCACAATTTGTGTATTCGTATTATTCCGTCCAGCGATGACCTGTGCACGACGAGAGACCTCCGGAGAAACCGCGACAACGGCGGTGATATCCGATGAACTGGCGATCGCGCTTGCATCTTCTGCAGTGAGCGTCGTTCCCCCGCCAAATGCTCCGCGGACGGTTCCACTGGTTGTTGACCCTGGGGAAATCGTCAGGAGGTTGGCTCCCAACGATTCTATCCGTTGTGCCACGGCTTTTTGGCTCGCCTGTCCAAGGGAGATCAGCCCGATAACGGCGCCAATGCCAATGACAATGCCAAGCGTCGCAAGTACCGTACGCGTTTTGTTCCGCGTGAGCGCATCGAACGAGGTTGAAATAAGTTCCCGAAAGTCAAACATACTTACTGGCGTTTATCTTCGACGATTTTCCCGTCACGGAGCGTGAGAACGCGTTTCGCATAGACGGCGACGCTTGGTTCGTGGGTGATCATGACAATGGTGTGTCCTTGCCGATGGAGCCCCGCAAAGATCCCCATGACTTCCTCGCTTTGTGCGGTCGCAAGATTGCCCGTTGGTTCGTCTGCGAGGATAATCGCCGGATCAAGTGCAAGCGCTCGCGCGATCGCAACTCGCTGCTGTTGACCACCGGAAAGCTGACTCGAGGTGTGGTCCATCCGATCACTCAACCCAACAAGATGTAAAAGCTCCTTTGCGTGTTGGAATCTCTTCGCACGAGGAAAACGCGCATACGCCATCGGGAGAATGACATTTTTTAATGCCGTTGTTCGTGGCAGAAGGTTGTATGCTTGGAAAACGAAGCCGATTCGTCGATTGCGTATTTCCGCGAGCTGGTCGTCGTTCATTGTGCCGACATTTTTCCCGTCAAGAAGGTATGTTCCGGATGTTGGGGTATCAAGCGCGCCAAGGATGTGCATGAGTGTTGACTTCCCGGAACCGGAAGGTCCCATGACCGCGATAAACTCGCCTCGTTCGACTGTGAAAGTCACGTGATCGAGCGCAATCGTGGTGACGCCATCCAGGTCATAGACTTTCGTCAGCTGTGTCGTAGTGATCATTGTCCAGCGGTTGTGCGTCGTTGTCCGCCAGTCTCGGTTTGAAACCCCCCACCGCCAGGAAGCCTCAAGGAACCACCGAAGACTGAGGAACCAGAACTATTCGTATTCGTTGACGCTTGAATGGTCGCAGTTACGACAACATCGCCCTCTTTCAGACCGCTGGTGATTTCCGTTTGCGTATCAGAGGATTCTCCGACTTGAACGGTTGTGCTTATTGGTTGTCCGTTCTGCATAACTGAAACAACATCTTGACTGTTGATGGTTTTCACCGCGGCAGAGGGGACAAGGAGTACATTCTCTTTGGTCGACGTGATGATGCTGGCTGTTGCGGACATATTTGGAAGTACGTCGTCAGACTGCGCATCAAGCTGTATGGTCACCGGATAGGTAGTGACTCCTGAAGAAACTGAACCAGTGCGGTCGACTCCGATCACCGTTCCGGTATAGGTCTTCTCGGTGAGGGCATCAAAGGTGAGCGTCGCTTTTTGCTCGTCTTGTACTTTCGGCGCGTCAACTTCAGCGAGATCAAAAGTTCCTGTGGGGAGTGAGCCAGTAACAACCGTTGCGACTTTTGTTCCCGATCCTGACCCGCCATTCGCCGATGAGCTGGTGCTTGTTGCTACAACCGCCATACCGGGAGCAAGAATGATATCATTCACGGTCCCCGCCACTGGAGCGACGATATCCCCACTCGTTTGTGCATACGTCGCCTGGGCGATCTTCAGATCGGTTTGGGCCTTGGTGACGTTGTCCCCCGCTGTTTTCTGCTTGCTCTTGGTTATGGAGAGTTGTGCTTTCGCTTGCGCGATACTCGTATCTGCAGCATCATACCGCTGTTGTGCGATAGTTACTGCATCCTGTGCTGCTTGGTAGGCGAGTTTCTTTTGGCTGATGGCGGTACTATTCGTGTTTGCATCAACCACGGACGCATACTCCTGTTTTGCCATCAGAAGAGCGCTCTTTGCGTTCAGAAGATCCCGATGAAGAGAGGTCTTCGATTGTTCTGCGTTCGTCACACTCTGCTGTGCGCTCACAACATCGTTTGCCGCCGATTGAATACCCTGTTGTGCAGACGTGACTCCATTCTGCGCGGACAGAAGACTTGATTGCGCCTTCTCAACAGAAAGCAGCCCGTCTTGATTGAGATTGATGTGAAGTATTTTCTGCCCAGCTTTCACCGTATCGCCATTCTTCACAAAAAGAGTATCGATGCTCCCCGAAAGTGTTGTCGTGACCGGAACGCGGTTGTCCGCGGTTATACTCCCAGACGCAGAGACCGAAACAACGAGCGTTCCTTTTTGTACTGTGGATGTTTGATACGTCGTTGCGGCTGTCGTACTCCGTTTTGCATACCGCCAAACACCAACACCGACAAGGATGATGACGAGAATGAGAAGGAAAATATATCGTTTGCGCATGTGGGTAAAATATATCTTCTGATAAGTGTAAAAATATTCCCTGAATGCTCCCTGAAGACTAGGTAGCCGCCCTCGGAAGGATAATGGTCACCGTTGTTCCTTTCCCAAGTATGCTTTGTACGTCAATAGTGCCATGATGCTGCTCGACAATTTGTTTCGCAATCGATAATCCCAGGCCGTGCCCATCGACGTGCTCCTTGGAGCGGGAGGAATCGGCGCGATAAAACCGATCAAAGATGTGTTCAAGATCGCTTTCTTTCATGCCAATTCCCTGATCACGGATGGTGAGTGCTACCCGATGTGCGTCTGATGGTGACGAGGAGATTTCGATCGTCGTCTTTTCTGGACTATATTTTACGGCGTTATCGAGAAGAATCACGAGAAGCTCAGCCAAGCTCTCTTTCTCCCCAAGCACGTTCCCGTCAGCACCCTTCTGCTGGATGGCGATGTGCTTTGCGGTGGCGTGTGGAGAGATTCGCCGACAGGCGTCTTCAATAATCGCGGACGCCACAACCAGGCCAACCGGCAGGGGCTTTCTTTGCTCCTCATACTGCGCGAGACGAAGAAGGGCGTGCGAAAGCCGCTCAAGACGCTGGATTTCTTCAAGCGCACTTTTCATTACGCGTTGGTATTCCTCAGGATGAGACTCCGTTGCACGAAGTGCAACTTCGATCTCCGTTCTCATCGCCGTGAGCGGCGTGCGGAGTTCGTGTGACGCGTCTGCGGTAAAGCGCCGCTGTGCGTCAAGACTCTCTTCAATTGGCCGCAGCGTTCGTTTCGCCAACAGGTAGCTGACGCTCCCCGCGAGAGCGAGGATCGTGCCGTTGATGATGGCAAGAATCGTCCTCATGCGTTCCTGGATTTCTTGGAGTTGCGCGGCGAGCAATTCTTCATTCACGGGATCGTACGGCAGGGGAAAGGGAAAGCGGCGATCACGAAAGAGCACCGCCTGTCGTCGCAATCCCTGGCGAACCTGGTTCGTCGATGTCTCGTACAAAACGATGCTAAAGAAAAAACTGATGCACATGATGATCAGGAGGTACCAGAGCGTCAGCTTGATAATCGGAGAACGAAAAAAGGTCATGAGGAAGTGAGTTGGTAGCCAAAACCGCGAACCGTTTTGATGAGATGTTTCGAAAACGGCCTATCCACTTTTTGCCGAAGCGACGCAATGAACGCTTCGACGGTGTTCGGCAGAATGTCTGCGTCGAAATCCCAGACGTGCTGGATGATTTGATCCTTCGAGAGAATGCGCTCGGGATTGCGCATGAGGTATTCGAGTAAGGCGAACTCTTTGTTCGAGAGGGAGATGGCCTTTTCTGCCCGCCACACTGTGAACGTCTCTGGGTGCAGTTCCAGATCGCCCACGCGGAGGACGGTACCGAGCGTCTGGTTCGGGCGTCGCAGAAGTGCGCGGATCCGCGCAAGGAGCTCTTCAAACGAAAATGGTTTCACCAGATAGTCGTCCGCGCCGCTGTCAAGGCCTTCAATACGGTCACTGGTTTTGTCTCGCGCTGTCAGAACAAGAATCGGGTGGTGCAGCCCCGCTTTGCGCATCTCACGGCAGATGTCCAATCCGTCATGGCCTCCGGGGAGCATGCGATCAATAATTAATAGGTCAAAATGACCTTGCAGCGCCCTTGCCATGCCGGAATCCCCGTCGAAAAGGATGTCAACGGCATATGACTCTTGTTCGAGCCCTTTTTTGAGTGCCTGGGCTATTTTATGTTCATCTTCAATGAGGAGAATTCTCATATGGATATATTCGTATCAATAACTGAAAATTACCTGAAAGGGAGATCGTTATCAAGATGAGCCGTACATATTTTTCCTCACGTACCTATTGAGAAAGTTTGGCGGTATTCGACGGAACACGAGAATGGTGGAGAGTGTCGAGATGGTAATGTGGTCCGTAGGCGAAAACTCGCCTCGGGGCGTTGTACAAGAAGACGCCTCTTTCGTTTTTTTCGCGAGGAAAAATGTTGCTCTCGTGCGCTCTGTTTACGAAATTGTTTTCCCTCCGAACATCTCGATAATCGCATCCCAGTTGCGCTCCGTCGATGCCCGGGAGGCGGCTTGTTCCGCTACGACCGCAACGGGCTTCTCAAAATCCACGTCGGCAATTTCAACATTTTGCTCTTTTTCAAAGTTCGGCGTGGTCTGCACCTGTTCGACGACGATGACGGCAATTTTCGTCGGTCGTCCGAAGATCTCGCTCAGGATCGCTTCAACGACCTCGCGGTGTTTCGGCGCCTCGAGCCGCTCACGGTGAAATTCGTATGCAACGCCGAGGACGATCGTATCGTCATGCACGTCTTGTAGCGCAGTTACGTTCAAGGTGAGCCGAAGGGACTGGCTCTCCTTTTGCAGACGCTCGAGAACAACCGGCCATCGATCTTGAACGTCGCGCAGCGAGAGCATCCCGCCGTCTCCGCCTTTGGCGTTCTGCGGCTTCTTTTTCTTTTTGCCATTTTCTGACGGCGGCTCGGCACTCGGCGGTATCGGAGGTTGCGGCTTCGGCGCCGGTGCGCTTTCGAGAACCGGTTGTGGTGCCGATTCTCTCCCCGTCGTGAGGGTCAACACCGCGAGTTCAAGCGGCAGCTGCGGAATAAAGCTGAGATGAAGCTGCTGCTCTTCTTCGAGAAACACCGTGATCATTCGTTCAAGGTCGGCGATGCTCACGCGTTCGATCTCTTCGAGGAGTTTCTGCTCGTCCTCTTTTGGCAGTTCCAACGACGAGAAGATTTCGAGCTGGCTATTCACCTTCAGCAGCAATGCTTTTCTGAGGAATTCTATGGTGTTTTGGGTGAATTGCGCCAAATTCACCCCCTCGTTCATCAGGCGGTTCACCAGTTTGATCCCCGACGTTGCGTCGCTCTGCACGAGTGCGTCAAACAGCTCCATCACCAAATGAAAGTCGGAGCGGGGAAGAACGAGTTCCGCTTGCTCCATCGTGATGGGAGACTCGCCAAGCGTGAGCACCTGACCAAGAAGACTTTCTGCGTCGCGCGCAGAGCCACGCGCAAACCGCGCAACCGCCTCGAGGACGTCATCATTGACGTCGACGCCTTCTTGCTTGATGAGGTACTTCAACCTTCCGACGAGATCCTCATGGCGAAGCTGGCGAAAATCAAATCGCTGGCATCGAGAAATAATCGTTTCGGGGACTTTGTGGATCTCCGTCGTTGCGAGAATAAAGAGCGCATGCGCTGGCGGTTCTTCAAGTGTTTTCAGCAGCGCGTTGAATGCAGAAAGCGAGAGCATGTGCGCTTCATCGATGATGAAGACCTTGAACTTCCATCTGCTCGGCGTAAAACGTGCATTCTCGATGATATGTTCACGAACGTGGTCGACGCCGGTGTTCGACGCGGCGTCGATTTCGATGAGATCTAAAGAATGTCCCTCGCGGATCTCCTTGCATGCGTCGCATGCGTCATCAGGTCCTCCGTCCTTTTGCGGATGGAGGCAATTCACCGCTTTTGCAAGAAGGCGGGCGATGGTGGTCTTTCCGACGCCGCGCGGACCGGTAAAGAGATACGCATGGGCAACCCTGCCGGAGAGCAGCTCGTTGAGCAGCGTCACCTTGATGTGATTCTGGCCGACGATATCATCAAAAACCTGCGGTCGGTACTTTCGGTACAGGGTTGTGGAGATGGATTTCATCAAGAAGATGCCGTGGGAAGTCGTTGAGGGGCGGGTTCATTCTAGACCACAGACCGAGTGTTTGACAAACGCCAAAATGCCGAATAGGGTACGTGAGCAGAAAAGCTCAAAAAAGGAGCATTTTTCGCCCCGCTCCTCCGTCGGACATGCGGGCTGCTACGCGATCCCGTCGCTCAGAAGATCGTCGACGGTCTCTCCGGCCTTGATGATGTTTTCGACGGCGACCCACGTCGCCTCGGCATTCTGCGGCATGAGGACGACGACTTCATCCCCTTCGTCTGCCTTAAAATACGTGATGCTCGCTCGGAGCACCTTGTAATGGTGCCCCTGCGCGTCAACAACGAATTCATCGGTTGCCTCATCGCGGATCAGCTTTCCGATCACTCGTTTTCTCTCAACCGGCCCGATTTGTTTATAAATGAAAGATCCGTCCGCTGCGATGGTCAGCTTGAGCGTATCACCCTCGACCAGTTTTGATTTTGAGGCATAGTTTGCCGGTACGGAATAGGTCTTGCCGTCGTGGCCAATCATATTTTGGCCGTCAAAAATACCTTCGATGATCTTTCCTTCGGGGTCATCTGGCTGCGTGACAATTTCTCTCGCTTTCTTCGTTGTCTTTGCCGACTTCGTTTTCGGGGCGGGCGCGGGTTCGCCAATAAGTTCCGCGAGCATCTTGTGTGCGCCCGCGAGAGAACTCTCTGCCGTCTCAAGCATCTGCTTCAAAAGTGACAATTTTGTGTTTTTTGCAGGCATGGGTGTTCTTTTTGCTCCTTTGGTTTCTTTTGCTGTTTGATGTTTCGTACTGCACAACTGTATCACATGCACGCGGAGTGTCAACCCCGTTACTTGCGTTATTTGTCTTGAGAGTAGTCACAAGTAACGGGGTCAACCAAAGATGTTCACAGTGGGTGTCGATAGAGGTGGACGGCGATTGTTTTTTCTTCCGGTTTTACCCGTACCGCCCCAGGGAGGCCATCAAAGGAAAAAGTAGAAGAAGCGACACGCGCGCCAGGATGAAGCTCTTGAACAAATTTTGTCTTCAACCGTTTCATTGCTGACGGCGTGAGAAAACAAAAGACGACATCCGCTTGAGAGAGTGACGTGTGATAGAAATCTTCGAAACGAATCTGAATGTTCCGTCGAGACGGATGAAAAATCGTTCGTGCTTTTGCCGCGAGATACGGCAGCAGAGAGATCTCAAACCCCACGGCACGCGCTCCGTACTCTTTCGCGGCGATCATCAAAACGCGTCCATCGCCGCACCCGAGATCGTACAGCAGCTCCCCGGGTTTCAGCTCCGCGAGATCAAGAAGGCGGCGGATATCTTTTGCTCGCGTCGGCAGCCATGGTGCGGCGCGGATACCCGCCCACGCCGCCGTTCCAAATACGCCAAGAATCCCTCCAAGCAACAGCAGAAGGACGAGCGTGCTCATACGCGCCGAGCGGTCTCTGTCTGGGCAGGAGCGGGCTGCCCTAGTTTTGTCCGGACGAGAATTTCCTTTTCAACGACCTCTCGCAGCATGCCGAACTTCATTCGCGCCGTCACGCGAATGCTCTGAGCCGTCGCTGCATTCCCTTTCGGCGGCGCAAACGTCTTTAAGGTAAATGCCTTGCTTGCCGTGTTGTTGATGAGAAGCCGGCAGTATGCGTGGAACCGTTCGATGTTCACCACGTCGAATTCCGTGACATACGGCGCGAGTTGCTGTGCAAGCGTTTCTGCATCGTCAACGCCGACGCGGAAAGCGGCGATGGTTCCGACGTTGCCAAAGACCGCATCACGAACACGCGTGTCGTTGTTGACGACGAGCTGGCCAATGTACTGGTGCGCAAGAATGAGGTTCAGTTTGTACTTTCTCGCCTCCGAGAGAATAATCGCAATGCTATCCGTGATGAAGTTTTGGAACTCGTCGATGTAGAGGTAGAAATCTTCGCGCTGGTGCTCAGGGACGTCTGCTCGCGCGAGCGCGGCCATTTGCAGCTTGGCGACGAGGATGAGCCCGAGGAGGTTAGAGTTCATCTCGCCAACCTTCCCTTTTGAGAGATTGACGAGAAAGATCTTTTTTTCGTCCATGATCTGCCGAAAGTTGAACCCAGATTTCGGCTGTCCGATGATGTTCCGCATCATGGCATTCTCAACAAACCGCCCGACTTTTGAGATAAGGTAGCCGAGCATTTCCGATTTGTGGTAATCGGAGGTCTTCGCCATTTCTTTTTCCCAAAATCCGCGGACGATCGGATCAGTGACGAACGAGAGAGAGTACTTTTGAAACGCCGTGTCGGTGAAGATGCGCGGGATGTCCGCGATGGTCCCTGGGTGCTCGGTATTCGCCATGAGCGTCAGCATCGCGTTGCGCATGTTGTGCTCGAACATCGGGCCGATCATCGAAGGATCGGTGACGAGTTTATAAAAGATGGCGATCATCTCCTGGACGGCGAAATCCGCCTCTTGCGGGTTTGCCGCCTCGAGCATATTCAGCCCAATGGGTCGTTCGACATCTGATGGATCAAAGTAGACGACGTCCTGAAGACGGTGATCGGGGATATTTTCGAGGATCATCTCCACGAGACTCCCGTGCGGGTCAATGACGGCCAGACCGTTGCCGTTCTGGATGTCTTGTATCGCCATGTTCGCGAGGAGGACGGATTTCCCCGTCCCAGTGGTTCCGATGACGTACATATGACGGCGCCGGTCGTCGGTCGTAAAACGAATCTGCCGGTGTTCGCCCCGATAAATGTTTTCACCAAGCAGGATGCCCTGCTGCGGAACGTCGACCGGCGCCGGAAGCGTCCGTGCGGTAAGCCAGTTGATGTTCGGCGTTTCGGTCGTCGGGAGCGGGAGGTGAAAAATGCTTGCCATTTCTTCTGCATTCAGTATCACGCCATGTCCCTCGTGGAACGTCCGATAGATACATCCGTGCATAAACCCGCTGTCACGCCGGATCCCCGTCGAACGGAATCCGTTGCCGAACTCGTAGTTTCGGTACTGGGTAAAAGCGTCGATGAGACCCTGTAGGCGCTGCTGCGCATGTTCCTTTCCGGGCGCGCTGACCAGAAGGCGGATCGTCGCCTCGAGGCCGGCTTTACTCGTCTTTTCTTCAAGAAGTTCGATGAGCTGCTGGTCGCTCTGCGTCGGGAGGCGCTCTGCATCAGCCGATTCGTTCTTCGCTGTGGAGAAAGAGGCACCAAGAACCCCGGACACTTTCGACGCGACATTGCCGCTCTTGCCCATCGCTTGATCCACGCTCTTCCCCAGCCGGAGTTTTTCTGCAATCAGTATCCCGGATCGATGCCAGCCAGGATGAGCAGAACGGGCAACGATCTGGATAACCCCGGTTTCGTGCTCGCCAAGCCGGCTCAATGCGTTCGTGAGCGACCCGAGGGCGTCGGCCTCCATCTGCCGGTACGTCCGAATAGGGAACGCATACGGCCGAACAAGGTGGAGTTCGGTTCCGACGGCAACGCCCGTCGGACTGAAGGGATTGTAGTCTTCCTTCTCCTCAAACTGCGCCGTCGGATACTGCGCGTGAAGCTGCTCTTCAAAAAACTGTTGCAGTTCGCGCGGAACGGCAAGATAGAATGAGACGAGGCCGTTCTGCGCAACGATCTCAAAAGAAAAATGGTCGTTCCTCCCTTTGAGGGAGACGAAGAGGCCATGCTGGGCGCGCATGCCACCGAGGATGGAGAAAAACGTCTCTGCGACGGCGATCTGCTCCGTCACCGGCTTTTCCCCGCTTGTTTTTTCGAGAGATTCTTTTGGAACCCGAAGCAAGAGAACAACAAAGTCGTGTCCGTGTTCGATTGCTCGCCCACGCTGCGATCGCTGTAAAAAGAGAAAGATGATAGCCCCTCCAAGCGCAAGGAGGAGGACGAGGGCGACAAACCATCCAAAAAATGAACCGAGGATGCTTGAGAGATCGATATTCATCGCTGGTGCCCCTCCGTTTCTCCCCGTTCGCGCCGGCGCAGAGCAAGAAGACGGTCCGTGGTAATTTTCGCCTCCTGCTCAACAAAAAGGCGTGAAACACCGGGAATCATTCTAAGCCACGAAGTGAGAATCTTGAGGATTTTGTGAATCCGCAACCGCGTTTCTGAGAGCAGACCGCGGATCTGATGTGCCGCTCGTTCGCCTTCCTCTTTAAATTCACGTTGAGAAAGCGGGTCCATCCCCGCATATGTATCGCCAAGATCGGTCGTGAGAATCTCTTCCACTTCACGCAAAAAACGATCGCGCGGCTGTGTCGGAGCCATAACAGCGGGACGGACTGTTTGTGGTGTTGTCGGCGCGTTTTCAGCGATCGACTCCCCGCGGTGCTCCTCTGACGGGTGCGGTGCTGCTTCGGTGCTCGGCAACCGTTCCGCTGATGGCGGCAGTGTCGGCGATATCTCTGGGCTGGTGATGCGTTCTGGCATGGTTTTCTTTCTTCATTAAACCAAAAAATCTCAGTTTTGGAAAGATCGAGCTATTGACAAATGTGCCGAGGAATGCTAGCATCGAGCATTGAATCGGAAGTAGGAAATTAAACGGCAGATACAGAAGGAGGTACGGACATGCGCAGGGTTCTTTTCATCATCGTTTCGGTTTTGATGGTGGTGGGAGCGGCCACGAGCTGCTGCATCACCAAGCACCCTCTCGTGGAAGCGTTCACTCCCAAGTACATCGGGGAGACACTCACACGCGAGATCCACATCAGTGGAACGGCGAATATCCACGCCAAACTCCCACTATTGCTACCGGCAAACGTCCACGTGGAAACGGACGGTGCGGTGACCATCATCACGGTCACACCGCCATTCGATCCAAGGATCCTCGAAAGGGTCGTTGACGAACAGAAGGGCAAGGGCCAGTCAGTCACGGTCGTCGGACCAGACGGAAAGGAGATCAAGCCATGAAGCGCTTTCTTCCTCATCTCGCTCTGCTGGCCGTTCTCCTGACGGTCGGTTGCGCCACGGTACCAGGTGGAGGGTTTGCCCGTCCGTTGATTGTCGTGCAAATGCAGTCGACGTTCAACCTCAAGGTACAGGCGTGGGACAACTACATGCGTGGCGCTTTTGCCGGAGCCAAGATCACCGTGGTTCAGACCGGGGATCACGCCCTCACATGTCCTGATGGGTGGACGCGCCAGCTCGCTGTTCCGCCCGAGGCGGACCATGTGACAGTCATCGTCGAATGGTCAACGCCGCTCTACCCAGGCGGAAGTGAGATCTGCCGGTCGTACCAGCGAGACATTGGACTCCGCCACGGGACGACCCAAGCGACCGTCGACGTTGACACGTCGCCACCACGGTAAAGGAGGTGGTCTGCATGCGATGGGCTCTTCTGCTCTTCTGTTGTTCCCTTCTCCCTCTCGGCACCATCGGGTGCGAAACAGAGAAGATCGTTGGTGTCGAAGTGGAGTCCGCGACTGCTCCGGACCTTCGGGTTCAGGTGTGGGACTCATACCAGAACGGACCGTACCAGGGAGCGCTGGTGCAGAGCTACCTCCCAGGTGGTCGGGTTGACAGCGAACGCACCGGGTCGGATGGATGGACAACGGGGTGGCTCCTTGTTCCCCGAAACGCGGGGACAATCCAGATATCGGTCTCGTACTGGGACCGGCACTACAACGCCCACACGGACTACTTCTGGGTTGACCTCCGTCACGGCGACACTCCCGTTTATGTCACGATCAGTACCTGGGCTCCATGAGCTCTGCGCCTCACATAGACTCGCGTCTGTGTGGGGCGTCTTTTTATTATGACGAGGGCGGCAAAACATGGTACACTGCTTTCAGAAACAACAGGCCTCCGTGAACAAAAAAACGATCACTTTCAATGACCAGCGCTGGGTTTCTCTGACCTCACTGAGCGAGTCGGAGAAAGCATTTCTCGTTGAAGACTGCCACTTTCTCCGCGCAGACGTTGAGGCATGCCTGACGCTTTCTCAACGATCAAAAATCACCCGTTCGACTTCCTATCTTTTTCTCGTCCTACTGTTCCCTTCCTACAACCGCGAGAAAAAGGTCATCGAGCCGTTTGAACTGGATATTTTTTTGACCAAAACGCTGCTGGTGACGATCCAGGAACGTCCTGGCGTGGTTCTCTCGCAGCTTGTGCGATCAGCAGAAGAGAGTGAAGAGGTGCGAGCGCAGCTCCTCGACGAGGGGCCGGTGCGGCTTTTTGAAATCCTCCTCCAGCAACTGCTGACGGCGACGTTTCCGATGATCGACCACATCAGCATCGACGTGCGGGAAATTGAACGGCGGCTGTTCGCCGGGAACGAACGTGCCTTTCTTGAAGATCTCTTGATCGTGCGACGAAACATCGCCGTCTTTCGAAAAACGATGCATGCGCACAAATTCATCATTCGCAAGCTCGTCAATACCTTGACCAGCCGTTCATCATTCTCGCCGCTCGGGGATCTGCAATCCGCGTTTGAAAATCTCGTCGAGCACACCAAAGAAATCTGGGATGCGCTCGAAGTGCAAAAAGAGGAGGTGGAAACGCTCGCCGAGACCAACGAATCCCTCATCTCACACCGCCTGAACGAGATCATGAAGAAATTCACGACGATTTCGGTGATGATTTTTGCGATGACGCTGGTCGCAACCATCCTCAATATCGGCGCGCACGGCACGCCCCTCCTTGGCATCCGGCATGCCTTTTGGTACATCCTGCTACTCGAATCCGCGGTCGCGGGAGTCCTCTACGGAATCTTCCGGCGCAAGCGCTGGCTCTGACCGCATTTCTTGACCTCCGTTTGAAACCGTGGTAGAGTAGCAACAGGAAGTGGGAGCAGCGACATCACTCGAGGAGGATAAAGAACAAGACGAAAATACTATGGCGCTTCTTCAGGATCAAGAAGCCCGCATAAAGAAACAAGAAGACCGGCGGCGGCTCTACGGCACGATTGTGACCCAAATCGCGACCGGTTTTGTTTTCGCGTCAGTGCTGATCTCGGGCGCGCTGATCCTTTTTGTTCTCTACGCTGTTTCCCCCAACTCGCATCTATTATCGATCACTTCAGGGAGTTCGAGTGACCGCTTGGTGAACGGGCTCTCGGGCGTTATCCACCAAGGCGCCGAGACGATCCTCCCCGGTCAAGCAACGATCGACGCAATCCGCGCAAAGATTGACAATGGCACATTCTACGCTCCGGCCGAATCCGGGTCGGTCAACGGTGCAACGCCGGGAGGGAAAACGGAGGATTTTGCGATTCTCGCCTCGCCCGACATCAAAACCACGGGAGCAAACTCAACGGTGACCTACGATGTGCGCGTCATCCGTAGCAAAGATTTTCACGAACCGATTTCACTGACGGCGACCGACCTCCCCGGCTCGCTCACGATAAACACGCAGCCGGTGACCCTCACCGGCGATCAAGAGGCGGCAACGATCGATCTTTCTATCCCAGCCGAAGCGAAGGCAGGAAGTTATACGTTCAACATTCTTGCAAAAGCGACGACAAAGGAACGAACGGTGAATGCATCACTCGCCGTTTCGACGCTCTCCATTCTCAATCCGACAATTCTGGATATTCGTCCCATGGATGTGGGATCAAAGTGGCAAGCAACGATCGGATGGGAGACGAACGCACCGGCAAACACCTGGCTGGAATACACGCCGGATAGTTATTTTTCGTCACATGCGCAGACGTATGAATTCACCAGTTCCGACCTCGCGAATTCCACGGGGCATACCATCACCCTGTACTACCTCGAACCGGACACGATCTACCATTACCGCATGAAGAACGTTGATACGATCAACAATCTCGCGGTGGGTGCAGATCGAGCGTTTGTCACATCGTCACAATAAGCTGGTCTTCTCGTCTTTTGCGGCTTCGGTCGGCTGTTTTTTTGTCTCAGACGAGGAAGGGTGCCAACGCCAGATTCCCCTTCGCAGAGCATATTCGTTTGACAAAAACCGAAAAACGCGCTATACTGATCATTAGAACAGTAAAAAGAGAGTAGCAGACAGGGGAAAGTTCCGTTTTTCTTCGCAAGCGCGAAGAGACGAAACTGCAAGTGTGCACGCGCAAACCGCTATGCCTTGGAGCAGCGGTTTTTCTGTATCCACCATGGATCAAACAACCTACTTCGTTATCGCTGTCGCCGTCTCGTGTATTGTTCTTGTACTCCTGTGGCGCCGGAACAATCCCGATGCGCAGACGCACAGCTCGCTTCTTGCATTGTATTCTCGAGATCTGACGTCGCTCGCACGCCAAGGGAAGCTCGATCCGGTCATCGGGAGACACCATGAAATCGCCCGCTTGATCCAGATCCTCTCACGACGGACAAAAAACAACCCGGTGCTTCTCGGGAACTCCGGCGTTGGAAAAACGGCCATTGTTGAAGAGCTTGCGAACCTCATTGCATCACAGGAGGTTCCAGAATCCTTGAAAGGAAAGCGCGTGTTGCAACTGGATCTTTCGGGGCTCGTCGCGGGCACGAAATATCGTGGAGAGTTCGAAAAGCGCCTCAAGGGCGTGGTGAACGAAATCATCGCCGCGAAACGTGAAATCATCCTCTTTATCGACGAACTCCACTCGCTTGCCGAAGCCGGCGAGGCAACTGGCGCCATCGACGCGGCGGATATTCTCAAGCCCGCGCTCGCTCGAGGGGAACTCCAGGCAATCGGCGCAACCACCATGCAGGAGTATCAGAAGACCATCGCGCACGATGAGACGCTCAAACGTCGTTTTCAGATGATCGTGGTTGGTGAGCCAACAAAGGATGAAACTCTCAAAATTCTGCAGGGTCTTCGTCATCGCTATGAGGAGTACCACCAGGTCATCCTCACTGATGAAGCCCTCCGCGCATCGGTTGAGCTCTCTGAACGCGGCCTCGCGGATCGGTGTTACCCCGATAAAGCGATTGACGTCATGGATGAAGCCGGAGCAAAGGTGCACCTTGAGATGGTCACTGGATCGAGAAAGACCTCTGGCGAACGGCCATCGGTGACCAGACAAGATGTCGAAGGAATCATCCGCGAGTGGAATTCGGATGCGGAGCGGTGCGCGCATCTTTCACATGCATAAGAACGACCGCCGGGGGTAAGCAGGGTCGAACCCCGGGAAAGAACTACTTAGAAACGAAACACACAATCATGGAAACCACAGCACAAGCGCAGATCAAACAGCCAGTACCTTTTGCGGTCGAGCCGGATACCATCAATCCCCCGACGCAAAAGAAAGAGAAGAATATTCTCGCCGTCGAGGTGATGAACGGCATTGTATTCGCCGTCGTCCTGATGCTCTTTGGTTTGATCTGGGGAACGTTTGCCTCAGTCACGTTCGCGGGAGTATAACGGTCAACGAATCCTTTTGAGCGGATGTCGCCATCCGCTCTGAAAAAGACTCCCCTTCCCCTGTGGGAGTCTTTTTCCTGTCCGCAGGACGTTTCTGGCGACCTCCATGGAGACCTGGTAGAATGCAAGCATGAGAACCCTGAGGCTCTTCAATACGCTCAGCCGATCGATCGACACGTTCAAACCGCTCAACGGCAAAAACGTTGGGATGTAGTCATGCGGATTGACCGTCTACAATGACGCGCATAT
>JAZDGG010000027.1:0-3512 GCA_043807225.1 bacterium
TGCGCGAGGACAAAGACGCCCGCGATGATCGGAAAGCTCACTGTGACCATAAAATCAAACCCCTTCTGCAGCGCGCTCTGGAATTGGTCATGCTCGCCGCGGCTGGCGTGCAGGGAGATAATCGGCACAATGAGCCCAGCAAACATCGCGGGGAACGCAACGAGCACCTCAAGTACTTTATAGCTCGCTCCATAGAGACCGACGGCTGCCTGCGAATGGAAGAGCGAGAGGATAATCGTGTCGGCGCGAAAGTAGATGAGATTGAGCGCAATCGAGAGCGCAACCGGCCAGCTTTCATACAAGATGCCCCGCCAGATCGGCCAGTCGAACGCGAGATGAATATGCACGAAGCGACGCACGAGAGCCAGGAGGATGAGAAATTGAAAAAACGATCCCGCAACCACCGCAATAAGGAGCGAGGAGAGTGGTTGCCGGTGAGCGATAAAGAGGATGATGAAGCCGAGAAAGACCAACTTCCCCGCCACCTCGGCAATTGACGCCCGTGCCATCGCAAGAGCGCGCTGAAAGACCCCCGTGAGGAGCTGGATCATGGTGATGAAGAGGTTGGACGCGCTGAGAAGCAGCACGCCGAGCTTGACCGCATGGGGATAGGGAAACAGCAGGACAACCAGCGGTGCTGCCACGACAAACACGAGCGCCGAGACGATTCGGAGGGTGAAAATATTACTGAAGACTCGGTCAACATCTGCGCCGTGCTCCGAAATCCGCTTGACCGTCACAATGTAGAGACCGAGATCCGCAAGCGTTCCAAAGAAGCCGACGAAGGCAACCGCAGTTGTGTAGGCACCGAAGCCGCTTTGGCCAAGGTACCGCGTAAGCATGCTGATCGCGAGAATACCAAAAAAGACGGCAATGATTTTGCCGACAATCTGTACGAGGGTATTTTGCGCGATGCGCGCCGTTAGCGACATGCTCTCATCGATCGTTCTCACTTCGTACGAGACTGTATCCTACCACGAGCGTCCCTCGTTGACAATGGTCGCAGTGTGTGCTATCATGACCGTAGATCGAAAAACAAAAAACGTACCCCCAGAAATTTATCGGGGTCCACGTCGATCACAATTTTCCTCTTCAACAAGCTCTTCTCACTGCATGTCGTGGCGATGATCTTCATCGTCGTTTTCTTATATGTTTCAACCACAACAACCATCTGAGAAACGGACAGCATCCCTCGTGCGGCATCACTTCTTGACGCGACGAGCATTTTGTATCGCAGCAGTGACCTTGGGTGTCCTCTGGTGCGGCAGAACGAGCAAACCTTTGATGCAGGTACCGCACGCGGATGCCGCGGTGCGCCAAAACTATGCCGCGGAAGTGACAGCAACGGCGCATCCAAAAATTACGATCCAGACAGGCCAGGCAATCACTTTTTGGGTTAACTTTCGGAATACCGGCACAGCGACATGGAAGAATACAGGAAAGAATTTTGTTGCGCTGAACGTGACTGATCCGTCGGGACGGGTAAGCGTGTTTCGGTACCGCACGTGGAAGTATCCGTACCGGCCAGCACGTTTGTCGACCGCAATGGTGAAACCGGGGGAGACCGGCCGCGTTCGGTTTGTGCTGCAAGCGCCAAAGACGCCTGGAGACTATACTGAATCCTTCCAACTTGTTGCGGAAAATCTGACGTGGATTACCGGAAGCAGCATAGCGGTCCCCATTCACGTCATCCCGCCGCCGCCCGCATATCAGGCGCAGCTCGTCGGGCAGGCGTATGCAGACGTTGCGCTCAAACCCGGTGGTGCAATAACCGTGTGGGCTGATTTCAAGAATACGGGTACGGCCACGTGGAAAAACACTGGGAAGCATTTTGTTGCGCTGAACGTGACTGATCCGTCGGGGCGGGTGAGCGCGTTTCAGTACCGCACGTGGAAGTATCCGTACCGACCAGCGCGGTTGATGACTGCATCAGTAAAGCCAGGAGACATTGGCCGCGTTCGGTTCGTCTTGCAGGCGCCGCCGACAACCGGAACGTATGTGGAATCTTTTCAGCTTGTCGCGGAGAATCTCACGTGGATTTCTGGGAGCACGATTTCGCTGCCGATCACCGTCAGCACCCCCGTTCTTCAAACGTCAGAAGGGGAACCAATCCTCGACGTTGGTCTTCGGACAGTCACGGAGCCAGTGGTTCTCCGCGCAAACGGGGCGATGAATATTGAGAAGGATGGCGCGATCGCCACAACGATTGCGCAAGAGACGAACGTGACCTTCTCCTACGCGGATGGAACCTACACCGTGCAACTTCCCACGGCAATACTGACGAGCACCACGCCGTTCATCGCCGTTCCCGGATCTGTCGACACTATTCTTGAGGTGGTGAACTTTGACAATCGTCCATCGTGGAATCCCGATTTGAACGACAATCGCTTTCGCGGAAACCTTCGCATCGAATACTCGGCCGTGACGCAAAAACTCTGGCTCATCAACCAGCTGCCGCTGGAATCGTATCTTCGCGGCCTCGCGGAGGGCGGCAACACTAGCCCGCCGGAGTTTTTGAAGGCGCTCATTGTTGCAGCGCGAACGTACGCTCACTACCACTTTCTTACGAAAACAAAACATGCCGATGAGCATTTCACAATCGATGCGACGAATGACCAGGTTTATCGCGGATACGGGTTCGAAATCCGGTCGCCGAACGTGACACAGGCCGTCGTGGATACTCGTGGAATGGAAGTGACGTACGGCAACGTTATTGTCATCACGCCGTACTACTCCCAGTCGGACGGCAGAACGCGCTCGTGGGAAGAAGTCTGGTCGGGCGGCCCCTATCCGTGGCTCGTTTCCGTTCCTGATCCAACCTGCGCAGGGTTGCCGCTGCTCGGTCACGGTGTCGGCATGAGCGCCCGCGGCGCGGTGAACATGGCAAACGCCGGAAAAACATTTCAAGAAATTCTCGCGTACTACTACACCGGTATTTCGGTACTGCCGCAGTATTGATTCCATTATTAGAGAAGAGTGGGACATCCTCCGAGTAGATCTTACCCTTGACGCTTTTTGGTGTCGGCGTATGGTGGCAGTACGAGTGGTCTTGGGTGCACACCGGCAGGGATATCCCCGGAGAATCGGAGGAACGCAGGATGGGAAGAACATTGAAAACGCTTATCGCGCTTGGCGGCATCGCAGCTTCACGGAAGTGTCAAGAGGATGGCGATGATTTCGGCACCGTCCTCTTCGGCGCAATCGGTCTCGGCACGGCCATCTCACTCCTTAAGGAACTGGAGGAGGAAGAGCAAGCAAAACGGGAGGAAGAAGAACGCCAAGAGGAAAAGGCGAGAAGAGATGCCGAATGGCGATGGGAGAGAGATCACGTCTGTATCGGCTGCGGCGAGGAGTTTGATGATAAACTCCCATATGACCGGCGGTGTAGCAGCTGTTGGGCCAGTTGGGATGCAAGTATGGACGATGACTAGCGTGTCGCTTCCGCCATCTCGTTTGTCACAACGAGAACGGTAGCTCTTTTTCTTAGTCCCGGCGCACAACCTGCGACCGGG
>JAZDGG010000028.1:0-8530 GCA_043807225.1 bacterium
TGCATCAAGGTGCTCGGCGGAAACCAGCGCCGGTATGCGTACCTCGGCGATCTGGTGACCTGCACGGTGAGTGAAGCCATTCCACACAGTTCGGTGAAGAAGGGGGATATCGTCCATGCGGTCATTGTACGGCAGAGAAAAGAATTTCGGCGCGCCGACGGTTCCTACATCCGCTTTGACGAAAACGCTGCCGTTGTGGTCGACCGACAGACGAAAGAACCGCGGGGATCGCGTATCTTCGGCCCCGTGGCGCGTGAATTGCGCTCGCGGGGGTTCATGAAGATCATCTCCCTTGCCCCTGAAGTACTCTGATGAAGAAGACTGAACATACATCCCGCGCGCTCCGCTTGCGTACCGGCGATACCGTCCAGGTGCTGGCGGGCGCTGATCGCGGCAAGAAAGGGAAGATCCAGCAAATTCTCGTTCAGGAACGCCGTGTCGTTGTTGAAGGAGTCAACCTTCGCTCAAAGAGCGTTCGCTCGCGTCGGCAGGGCCAAAAAGGGGAGATCATCCAGTATTATGCGTCGCTCGCGCTCTCGAACGTTCTGCTCGTCTGCCCGCACTGTTCCAAAACGACGCGAGTCAGCGTGACGCGACAAGGTGGAAAGCGCCAGCGCCTGTGCAAGAAATGCAAGCAACTCATCGAGAAAACATGAAGATTCCACGTCTCAAAGAACGCTACACGACCGTCGTTGTCCCGGCGCTGACAAAAGAGCTCGGGGAGAACAATGTGATGGCGCTCCCCCGGCTTTCGAAAGTCGTCATCAACGTCGGTGTGGGAAAGTTCGCGGTCGATGCGAAGAAAGTAGAAGCGGTCGTGGCATCCATGACGAAGATCAGCGGACAGAGACCCGTCATCACCAAGGCAAAGCGCTCCATCTCCAACTTTAAAATCCGCAAAGGGCTCGGCATCGGTGTGCTGGTGACACTCCGCGGTCCGCGCATGTACGACTTTCTCGATAAGCTCATCAATATCACCCTGCCGCGCGTCCGCGACTTTCACGGCCTTCCACGGACTGCGTTTGATGCACAGGGGAATTACTCCATCGCCTTTCGGGAACATAACGTCTTCCCTGAGATACATTCAGACGGACTGGAATTTCTTCACGGTTTGCAAGTAACGATTTGCACAACGGCGGAAACACCGAGTGCCGCCGCAGCCCTCCTCAAACATCTCGGTTTTCCGCTTCAAGAGAAAACGTAAAGACAAGACCTATGGCAACAGAGGCGCACAGAGTGAAATCAGCCAGATCACGAACGAACGCAAAATTCTCCACCCGTATTGTCCGCCGTTGTTGGCGCTGTGGAAGAAAACGCGGCTATATGCGCAAATTCGACCTGTGCCGTATCTGCTTTCGAGAATTTGCGAACAAAGGGGAAATCCCCGGCATCATCAAAGCCAGTTGGTCATAACGAGCTACAATCATTCGATACCATGAACGACCCAATCTCTGACATGCTCACGCGGATACGAAACGCGAATCGCGTCAAGAAACCGGCGATTGAACTCCCGTATTCCTTGACGAAGTTCTCCATTGCTAAGATCCTCGAGCGCGAAGGATGGGTTGCGCGCGTTGAAAAAATTGATACGCGTTTTGGCGCGATACGTATCGAACTGCGCTATGATGACACGGGGTTGCCAGTGATTCGCGAACTTCATCGCGTGAGCAAACCAGGACGCCGTGTCTACGTCGGCAAGAAAGAACTCCCGGTGGTGTTGGGCGGAATGGGAATCGCCATTGTCTCAACGTCGTCGGGCATCATGTCGAGCCGCGAAGCGCGAAAAAAGGGGCTCGGTGGAGAAGTGATGTGTGAAATATTCTAATTATGTCCAGAATCGGCAAACAACCTCTCAAGATACCTGAAGGGGTCACGGCGACCGTCGATGGGTTGGTGGTGACGGTAAAAGGCCCAAAAGGAACGCTGACGGAGCGCGTCCATCCCCATGTTCTCGTCGAACAGCGCGATGGTGCACTTTGGGTCACCGTTGCAAAACCGGACGATCGCACTGATCGCGCGTTGTGGGGACTCACCCGCGTACTGCTGCAGAATATGGTCATTGGCGTCACGCAGGGATACTCCAAACAGTTGGAAATCCAAGGGGTCGGATACCGCGCTGCGGTCAAGGGACGGAGTATCATCCTCAATCTCGGCTTCTCCCACCCCATCGAATATGCGCTTCCTGACGGTATCGAGGTGAAAGCGGAAGGCAACATCCTGACGCTCAGCGGCATCGATAAGCAACTTCTCGGCGAAACCGCTGCACGCATCCGCGCATATAAAAAGCCCGAGCCGTACAAGGGGAAGGGCATTCGCTATGTTGGCGAAACGGTACGGCGAAAAGCCGGGAAGGTTGTCAAGAGCTCAGAATAAACCATGAAGAGCACACGCGTCCACAAACGACTCCGCGCAACCCAGGATCGCCGGCACCGCCGATCTCGCGTTCGGTTCCTCGGTACTGCCGACCGACCGCGGCTGGTGGTCTTTCGGAGTCTTCGCCACATTTCCGCACAGATCATCAACGACCGCCTTGGCCGGACGCTGGTTGCCGCAACCGATCGTGGGATGAAGGGACCGGGGAGCAAACGCGCAAGCGGTGTCGGTACGGCGATTGCCGAAAAGGCAAAAAAGGAGAAGATTCAGCGGGTCGTTTTCGACCGACGGGGGTATCAGTATCACGGCCAGGTGAAAGCGCTCGCGGATGCGGCGCGGGCAGCGGGACTCATTTTCTAACTTCACGAACACTATGCCACCAAGCAATCGAATGCGCGGGCGCCGCGGAGCGGGACCCAGAGAAGATCGGGAGTTCGACCAGACGACGATCGATATTTCTCGTGTCACCCGCGTCGTGGCCGGTGGAAAGCGTATGCGGTTTCGCGCATGCGTCGTTCTTGGCGATCGAAAAGGGCGCGTTGGCTATGCGGTTGCGAAGGGGGCGGACGTCTCGATGGCCGTGAACAAAGCGGTGGCTGCCGCAAAGAAACGGCTGATGAACGTTCTCATCGTCAAAGAAACCATTCCGCATCAAACGGTCTGCAAGTTCGGTGCCGCACGCGTCTTTCTTAAACCCGCTCCCGCTGGAACAGGCGTCATTGCCGGCGGTCCCGTTCGTGCGGTGATCGAACTTTCTGGTATCCGGAATATCGTGACGAAAATGCAAGGATCGCGCAACAAGATTAACAACGTGAAAGCGACCTATCTTGCGCTCAAGAACCTCCGGACGTCTCGGCCATGAGCGTTTCTGGAGCCACCGTCCTCCTCGTCGATTCCACGACACACCGCGTTCTGCTGCTGCACCGGCAGCTCCATTGGAAGGGGTGGGAGTACGTGAAAGGGGGGTTGCTGCCGGGTGAAACTCCAGCGGAGACGGCACGGCGAGAAGTGAAAGAAGAAACCGGTCTTGTCCCCGCGTCACTGAGTCCGCTCTCTGCCGAGCTTTCCTTCAACGACGGCAGCGAGCAGCGCACTTTTGCGGCATTTCTCGGCCTCGTCAATGAGCAGCCGATCCGCGTCGGGCCTGAACACGATGACGCGAGATGGGTGAGCTTCGACGAAGCACGAACGCTGCTCACCTACCCAGACCAGCTTCTGCCGCTCGACGCGGCACAGTCGATGATCAAAAAATCCTTATGACCACATTCCTTCATACGCTCCCAAAACGTCACGGACGAACCTCGCGCCGCGTCGGACGCGGACATGGATCCGGCCGTGGTACCTATGCCGGCCGCGGTCTGAAGGGGCAACGCTCCAGAACCGGCGGACGCACCGGGAACATTCGCCGCGCGCTGATGGCGACGATGAGCAAACTTCCAAAACAGCGGGGGTTTCGCAGCACGACCCCGCGCTGGGTAGGGGTGAATCTCGCGTTGCTTGAACAGGCCTTTTCTGCGAACGAAACGGTGACGACCAGCATGCTGATCGAACGGCTCCACCTTTCTGTCGCAAGGAAGCGCGGCGTAAAAATTCTCGGAAAAGGAAAGGTCACCAAGCCGCTCCGCGTCCATGCACATGCGTTCTCACAGAGTGCCGCCCGTGCTATAACAAAGGCGGGGGGGAGCGTCGTTCTTGTGCCGCACACATGACGAATCCGTTCGTCCAACTCTGGAAGATTCCTGACCTTCGCAAGAAGATCCTCTTTGTGCTTGCCCTGCTGGTGGTCGTTCGGATTGCTGCCCACGTGCCGGTCCCTGGCGTGGCGACGCAAGGATTGAAGGAATTCTTCGGTTCCAACCAGATTCTTGGTCTGTTGAATATCTTTTCTGGCGGCGCGCTGCAGAACTTCTCGGTCATCATGCTCGGCCTCGGGCCGTATATCACCGCGTCGATTATTTTTCAACTGCTCGGCTACATCATCCCGAGTCTCGAAGAGCTTCAGAAGGAAGGCGAGCAGGGCCAGCAGAAGATCAACCAGTGGACGCGCCTGCTGACCGTTCCGCTGGCGCTCCTCCAGGCCTACGCGACAATCATTCTCCTTTCAAAAACCGGATCGAAGCTCTTTGGTGCAGGGGCGACGGCCGGCACCGGCAATCTCATCGGCAACCTGACGCCGTTTCAGCTCATTGCGGCAATGGTCACAATTACCGCGGGGAGCATGTTTCTCATGTGGCTCGGTGAGCTCATCACCGAAAAGAAAATCGGCAACGGCATCTCTCTGCTGATCTTTGCCGGTATCGTAGCGCAAATCCCTATGAGCGCACAGCAGTATATCGCCACCTTCGATCAGACGAAGATCCTCAGCACGATCCTTTTCGCCGCCATCGGGATCATCACCATCGTCGCGGTCGTTTTCATCACCGAGGGGCAGCGGAACATTCCCGTGTCGTATGCCCGGCGCATCCGCGGAAACCGCGTCTACGGCGGAGTCAACACGCACTTGCCGATGCGCGTGAATCAAGCAGGGGTCATCCCGATTATTTTTGCGATTTCGCTTGTGGTCTTTCCTTCCCTGATAGCGCAATTTCTCGTTCGCACGAGCATCGGGTGGCTCGCCAATGCGTCGCAGGTCGTCATTAACCTCTTTAACAACCAGATTTTTTATGGCGCGTTCTACTTTGTCCTGGTTGTCGCTTTCACGTATTTCTATACGTACGTCATCTTCCACCCAGATCAGATAGCGGAGAATCTTCAGAAACAAGGGGGCTTCATCCCCGGCATCCGGCCGGGACCTCCAACGGCGCAGTACCTCTCCCGCATCAGCAACCGCATCCTCCTCACCGGATCAATCTTCCTCGGCGTCATCGCGGTGCTGCCAGTCACGCTCCAGGGAGTGGCGGGCAAGAGCTTCGTCATCGGCGGTACGAGTCTGCTCATTGTTGTCAGCGTGGTCATCGAGACGGTCAAGCAGATCGAATCGCAACTCGTCATGCGTGATTACGAAAACCTCTAGCGGGGGCATCAGAGCGTTCAACATGCGCAAACAACGAAAAGAGGAAAAAGGGATATTCGCTCCCGTCGTACTATTTCTCGGCCCGCAAGGATCGGGGAAAGGAACGCAGGCGTCGCTCCTTGCCGCAAAGCACGGGCTTGTGCATATCGAAGTCGGCGCCATGCTTCGCAAGCAGGCAAAAGCACAACCACCAACGCCATTCTCTCGAAAGGTCACTCGCATCATGAACAGCGGCAGGCTCGTCCCGACCGCATGGGTGCTCCGCCTCCTCAGCGATCGACTGCGAATGCTGCCGCGGAAACGCGGGGTGCTACTTGACGGCGTTGCGCGTCAGCTCCCCGAAACCCACCACGTGATCGACGTGCTCGAAAAACACCATCGGGTGCTCACGCACGTCATTTTTCTCAACCTGTCGAAGAAAGAGACGCTCCGCCGACTTTCCAAGCGGTGGGTGTGCAAAACATACCAGCACAATCTCGTCATGGGGAAGGACGTCCGGCGCTCAACCGATCGCTGTCCGGTGTGCGACAGTACCATCCGGCAGCGTACGGATGACACGCCTGCTGCCATTGCGAAACGGCTCGAGGTCTACCGGCGCAAAACACTCCCGGTCATCCGGTACTTTCGAAAAAAGCATCTCGTTATCCGCGTGAACGGGGAGCGCCCAATCCCGACAGTCTTTCGTGATGTGGAGAAAGGATTTCTTCGGGGTCCGCGATGATCGTCCGTACCGAGAAAGAACGCCAAGCGCTTCGCGAAGGAGGGCGTCTCCTCGCGAACATTCTTCATCAGGTCGCCAATGCGGCGGGCCCAGGCATTTCGACGTTTGCACTCGACGCACAGGCGCGGGCGGCTATTGCCGCAGCGGGCGCAGAGCCGGCCTTTCTTGGCTATCACGGCTTCCCCGCAGCCCTCTGTACGTCCATCAACACCAAGGTGGTTCACGGGATTCCATCGAAGGAGGAAATTTTGCAGGAAGGGGACATACTCAGCATCGACCTGGGCATCCGGTTCCGTGGTCTCTTCACCGATATGGCCATCACGGTTGGCATCGGGAATATTCCCGACGAGGCGCAGCGTCTCATGACCGCAACGCGCGCAGCACTCGATCGCGCGATCACCGCGGCGCGCTCCGGAGCGACGGTCGGCGATATTGGGTCGGCGATCCAAACCTCCATTGAGGAACAAGGATACAATGTCGTTCGCGATTTGGTTGGACACGGCGTGGGGCGAAAGCTCCACGAAGAGCCGCCGCTCCCGAACTTCGGCATTGCGGGGCATGGCACCATCCTCCGCGAAGGGATGGTGCTTGCGATCGAGCCCATGGTTACTGCCGGCGACTGGCACGTCAAAACGCTCCCCGATGAATGGTCGGTGGTAACGGTCGATGGATCGCTCGCAGCACACTTTGAACACACCCTCATCGTCACGGGGAGCGGCGGAGAGGTTGTCACACGACAAGAAATCGATACCCATGACTGTCCTCGGCATTGATTACGGCAGCGTGCGCGTTGGCCTCGCCATTTCTGATGAACGGGGCCGACTTGCCGTTCCATCCGAAACACTGACACCAAAGTCTGAGAGCGAACTCCTTTTCACCATACAGCAGATTGTTCGTGAAAAAGGAGTCGGGAAGATCGTTGTAGGTTTGCCGCTTGCCCTTTCAGGCCGAGAAACAGAGCAAACGCGACAGACGCTTCAGTTCATCCAGGGACTCCAAACTCGACTCTCCATTCCCGTCGAGACAGAAGATGAACGATTGACGAGCGTTGAAGCAGCGCGAGGAGGTGTAGACGCTTCCACAAAGGATGCCCGCGCCGCGGCGCTGCTGTTGCAAAATTACCTTGATCGAACGGCACAACGACCATGACGACAATCTCACCATCGTTTGTTCTTTGGGCGCTCGGCGCATTCGCCCTGAGTTGTTTTCTGACCATAATCGTCCGCCGCTTCGCATTCCGGCACAGAATCGTCGACTGTCCCGAGCAGGCACCGGAGCGCAAGATCCACGATCGTCCGGTTGCCCTCCTGGGTGGCCTGGCTCCCTACGGAGCATTTCTGTGCACCATCGCCCTCATCCTGCTGTTGCAGCCCACAGCACTCCTCGGTGGCTATCTTCTCCCGAAACATTTGCTCGGCATCCTCCTCGCAGGTCTCTTGCTGATGATCGGCGGGTTTCGCGATGATCGTCGTTCGCGGTCGCCTGTATCACAACTTCTCTGGCCGATCACCGCTGCGGCGCTCATCATCGCCTCTGGCATCGGCATCGACTACCTCTCCAACCCGTTTGGGGCTCCAATCTCTCTCACGCACTGGCAGTGGACAGTTTTCACCGTCGGCGATACGCCCTACCATCTCGTGCTTCTCGCCGACCTCTTTACGTTCGCATGGCTCATGCTGTCGATGTACACGACAAAACTTCTCGACGGGCTCGACGGCCTCGTGAGCGGCATTTCAGTAGTCGGCATGATCATTCTTTTCATCTTGAGCATGTCCCGCACGGTCGGCCAACCAGAAACCGCGCTCATCGCTCTCGTCGGTGCTGCGAGTTTTCTCGGTTTTCTCCTGTTCAACTTCCATCCCGCATCCATCTTTCTCGGGGAAGGAGGCGCACTCTGGGCGGGATTTCTGCTCGGGACGCTTGCAATCCTCTCTGGCGGGAAGATCGCGACGGCGCTGCTGATCCTCGGTATTCCCATGCTCGACGTGGTATGGGTCGTCATCCGGCGGATCGTCGAAGGCAGAAACCCGTTAAAGTATGCGGACCGCAAACACCTCCACTTTCGCCTGCTCGACGTCGGCCTTTCTCACCGGCAGGCCGTTTGTGCGCTCTACGTCTGCTCCGCCGTCTTCGGAAGCGCGACACTGTTTACCCAGGGGAAAGCCAAAGTGCTCGCGCTGCTCGGCGTCGGCATCGTCATGATCATTCTTGCGATTGCGCTGGTACTCCGTTCTCGCCGAGGAATTGACACGCGATCAGAACCGCCCTATACTGGCAGAGCACCTCATTCTTTATGACGACGCGATGTTTGCAGTCATCCGCACCGGAGGAAAACAGTACAAAGTGGAAGAAGGCCAGACACTTTCTGTCGAAAGACTCGCTGATGAGAAGGGCAAGATCGTTTTTTCGGACGTCCTCCTCCT
>JAZDGG010000029.1:0-33214 GCA_043807225.1 bacterium
CTCGACGAAGCGCTCAACAAGAAACTGTAGCGGGTGGGGAAGACACAATAGATCTTGCAGGCGAGGATAGCCTGCCCCGCACGCGATGCGGAGGCCATCCTCGCCTGCGGGTTCTGGTTTGACCCCGTTAGAGAGTTCGACGAGAAACTGCATACGCTCATCCGTTTTTCAGGTCTCTGAACAGAATTCTCTCTAACGGGGTTGACAGATTCTCGGAAGTATGCTAGGTTTACGTGTATTCAACTATCTCCGGTTCACCGAATCCCTCTGAATCCACATTCTCGTGCACTACACTCTCTATGAGGACGCGCCGAACAGGAACCATTCTGAACACGGAAGATAGTCAGTTACCAATTCACGGTTTGATACGGCTGGAACGCCCAAGATTCTGAACGGCTGCTCCACGAATCACGAACACGAAATCGACTGAAAACCCCTGCTCATGGTTGAGGAAGGGTTTTTGATAATGGTTGTTTTTCGCAACGGCCCTCCCCCTCACTGGCCGATAACCCCAGGAATGGTGGCAATAGATGGCGAATCGTTTCTCCCCTTTCGCAATCGTGGATATGCCAGCGTCAGAAAACACAAAGAGCAAAAAAGCGGGATGCAAATAAAAAGAATCCTCACATCGACATCAAAGAGAAAAACAGAAAGGATGAGAAAAAGATCGATGCAGAGTTTCACTAGAAAGAAATGTCCGACCCAATGCTGAAGACGCCAAATACCGAAGACGGCGAAGGAGTTGAAGATGACGAGCAGAAGAAATCCGGTTGAGGCGATAACAGTAATCGTCCGGTTGTCGAACAACCCCCGATCCGCTGCGTGTGCTGACGGGGTGAACAGCAGATGGAGGAAAATGGGGGAAGCAGCAACAACGAGAAGAAGGCCACCGAGTTGGAGAAGAACAACCGCTCTCCACATCCAACGCTGATGGAGATGTGTTGGATGAAGATATCTTTCACGGTCACCGTTCATCGAAGGGCTTATACAGAGTAACCATGTGTATTCTTTGCCGGGGGTGCGCGGACTCGTCATGCCAGAGGCAGATCCGCCCCTCGGAATACTCGGGGCGGAAACCGCGGATCTCTCGCTCCCCCGCCCGACTGCCTTGACGTGATCAGTTTTTATAGCTGGTCGGGGAGACAGGACTCGCCCGGCGGAGCCGGGTCCGGCCTCGACCCGCTCGGCGGGTCTTCGCCGGAAACTCGCGACCTTCCCGCACCGAGTCGGGGTGCGCGGACTCGAACCGCGGACCTCTCGCTCCCAAAGCGAGCGTTCTAGCCAACTGAACTACACCCCGACTCGAGGCGGGACGCGCCTCTGCGCCACTCCCCGATGAATCAAAGCCAGTGTAGTACAGTGACCGTTTTTTGACTATATGCTACGCTTGAGACGTGGCGGATTCCCTCCCCACAACGGGACGAACCGAAAACGGCCCCTTTGGATGAATCGAGTGATGGTGCTCCGGGGTGCGGTTCGTCCCTCTTTTCTTTCCCTGAGTATCCTCATGACAAAAGCAGCCAATCCTCATACTGATCCACAGCCGGTGTCGAGTATGGATTTTCGGATTCACGCTCCGATAACGGCCACTGATGGGGTCGCGCGATGTGCGCGGTATGGATTTGGTCCAAACAAACTCCACCTCTGCGGACCGGACGCAAACAGCGAAGTGTTTGCCTACATCAAGGCCGACGCGAGTGATCCCGGTTTATCACGCATGCTCACAGGATTCCAAACACTCTATCCCTATCTCAAAACAATCGCAAGTGCAAATGGTATTCTCGATCCCTTCGACAGCAGTGTTGTTGAAGCATATTGGATCGGAAATGCGCTTCTGGAAAATATTCCCGAGAAAATCTTTTATCACCATCTTGCCGAAGGATTACGACTCAAGGACAGGTACGGTAACCAACTCTTTGACCGACTTGCAGCAAAACTTTCGCAGGGTGCGCGGATGCACCACTCCTTTCACGTTTTCAATGCACAGAAGACCGACGGAACGCTGGAGAATATGGATGCATGCCGCGTGAGCTGGGGGAAGGTCGTTGCCACTGATGGTCCAACAATACTCATGAAGAGAAGGCCACTGCTACTCTTGGGACATCAACTTGCGCTCGGAAAGGAAACAGAGTATTCCATCAACCGAGCACTTGATGCAGCACCGGAGTTCGACGACCTTATCCCAGGACAGTGGGTGACGATGCACTGGTACAAACTGTGTGAGGTTATCCCAGAACAGAGCACTCGGTGGCTCGAAAAGTACACGACGCTGCACATTGCACTCGCCAACCAAACACTCTGACGATGGATATCTGGCTTTTTGGCAATCCCGATCTTCCCGAAGACGCTCTTCCCCTTCGACTTCTTCCACGATTGCAGAAGGAATTTCCAGAACATCTTTTTTCACCTGTTGATCCGCTTGACGAGTGGAAGATGCCAGAGGATCTCATCATCATCGATACCGTCCGTGGGATTGAGAAGGTGACCATATTCACCTCACTCGACGAATTCCGACAGGCACCACACGTTACGCTCCACGACTTTGATCTTGGTATGCAGCTTGCTTTTCTCAAGAAACTCGGCAAGCTTTCGAGGATAAGCATCATTGGCATCCCAAGCGGACTCGCGGAGGATACTGTCTTACTTGAGATCGCGAGTGCTCTTCGAAAACTCATTGCCGAAAACACAGATTGTTGCTAGGGTCTTCTTGCGCGGCAAACGTTTTGAATCTCAAGGAAAGGAGGCGCAATGCCAGCGCGGTTGCACATTCACTTCGAGAGGGAAACGAAACCTCCGTTGTACTTTTCTGGGACGATCACCTTCTTCCCCGAGCGAAGAGCGAACCCACGCGAAGTGCAGTTCCTCTTTCAGCCCGCATCGAGTGCCGTCCCTTCGCGTCTCAACCTCTATCCTGCGCAGAGAGCACCTTGTGCCTTTGAAAACATCGGCGCCTCTCAAGCAACACCAGGCCAGCCGGCGTGGCAACGGGATCTTCTTGCGCTCTTTGTGATGTTCGTCCTCCGCGGCATTCTCGAACACCTTCGGCGTTACCCGCCTTCCCCCGAGGAAGAGCTGATCTGTGACATGCGATCGCGCGTCGAGCCGATGAAGGGCTGGCGGCGGATACGTGCCCAGAGCTTTGACCAGCGGATCCGTCTCAATACCGCTGCTACGACTTCCGTTGTAAGCGCGTTCAGCTTTCCTTTGAGCGGCCGATAGCCATCAGGCCGCTTTTTTCATCCGCAGCGTTAAAAAATGTGACGCGCAACTCATGCACGGGTCGTAGGCGCGGATAAGTTTTTCGAGTTCAAGTTGCAACTGTTCCTCCGATGGATTGAATGGGAGTAATTCCTCGATGAGTCGCGCCATATCCTGCTCGATGTTGATCTGATTCTGGCCGGTCGGGACGACAATCTCCCCCTCACGGACGATCCCATCCGGTCCGACCGTCACTTTGTGGTAGAGTGTTCCGCGCGGAGCTTCAATGACGCCAACGCCGGTTCCCTCGTTCTGCGCTGGCTGCACGAGTGGTTCTTTGGTAAATATCGTTGATTCCAGGAGCTCAATCGATTGATCCACGCAGTGGAGGATTTCGATCGCCTGCGCGAGGTTGTTGTCGAAAATATTCGTTGACGGGAATCGCGCGAGCGCATGGGCAGCATCCCGCCGTGTATTCGGATGGAGCGTCCCTTTTGAAAGATTCAACCGCGCAAGCGCGCCGACCATGTAGGATGATCCCTTGTAGAGATACCCGCTTGCCTCTGAATATGGGATAACTGTCCGCTCAAGGTGGATGCGGTAGTCTTTTTCTTCAATATTTTCGCCCGCGTCACTCACGATCCGTCCTTCCAAGAAGCTAAATGGATCAGCGACGAGCGCCATAAAGTGCGTTTTTCGGTCAAACCGGAACGAACACTTTTCAAAGCGCTGAATCGTCCGCAGTACCGCTGGTCGTACGTGATGAAGTTTCTCAACCACTCGTGAAACTTCCTCAGATGTTGGAGCCCTCAAAAACCCGCCGATCGAGGGATTCACTGCATGCACGCTTCTCCCCGCGATGAGAATCGAAAGCAAGTTCCCCGCCGCTTTGATGTCGAAGGCGTCGTGAAGCATCGCATGTTGCTCGGGATCATTTTCGTCAAAAGAAAGAAAACTGTCCTTTTCAACCATATCTGGGAGAGCGAAGAGATAGAGATGCAGCGCGTGATCGCGAATCAGCAAGCCATTCATTGTCAGCTTCTTCATTGTCATCGATTGTGGCGATGGCACAATACCGAGCGCGCGTTCGCACGCTTCAATAGAACACACGAGGTGCGCGTTTGAGCAGGTGCCGCAAATTCGTGCTAGAAGTGACGGGAGCGCTTTAATGGCTTTCCCGCGCATCGCCTGCGTATAGAACCGTTTGTATTCCGTAATGCCGAATTTACAGGTGGTCACTTTTCCACTTTCAATCTTCACGTCAAGAACGGCGGCGCCTTCAACTTTGGTAATCTCCTTGGTGAATGAGAGATCGAGAGTGTGCATGGGTTATCCGATCACGCCGAACTCTTTGAGTGCTGCATCCAGCACCTCAAGGAATTTCTTTTCATCCATCGGGCAACCGGGGACAGTAGCATCCACGGTAATAACGTCCGAGACTTTCTGTACTTTTGGCAGGTAGGCAAACCGATCGAGTAGCGGTTGAATCTCCGCAAGCCGGCCTGGATCAAACTGATTCCGTTGCGCCGATGGAAGCCCCATCGCAGCACACGCGCCGATTGCCACCACTTTTGTTGCCAGCTGGCGGATCTTTTTCACCTTTTCTACGTGACGCTCCGACGTCAGCGCACCTTCGATGAACGCCACGTCCATTTCATCCAGAACGTTCTTCGATTGCAGGACGCGCGCGTGGCGGATATCTAAGACTTTCTTCCACAGTTCCCAGCGGTCGTTCATGAGTTCCGTAAAGACAATCGTGCTGTCTTCGCAGCAGCTGAACGAGAACCAGCCGATCCGCAATTTCTTTTGTTGTGTCTCTGTCATTGAGAGAAGTATACCAGAGAGGTTGGTGGATACAAAGAAGCGGCGCATCCCAGTGTTGCTGAAATGCGCCGTTGTGCAGTGTCATGTGTACGGTCACAAGCGAACATGTCGGTGTACCCCATTCCTCCGTTCTGTATGGATCTCGATGCTCGTCAGTCCGTGGACGATCTTCGAAATGCTCGACGCCACGTACACGATGGAAACGAACCAGCAGTTCGCATACGTTGTATCGGGTACCCGAAGCTGCCTGCGGACTCCAGAGCTGATGAGAAACAGGATGAGCGCGAACACCCACCACGCGATGAAGTAATACTCGCCCGGCTTCTTGCCGAGCCGTTTGTGCGACCACCGCGCTGCTTCCTTCACCGCCGCGTAGACCGCGACGAGCAGAAAGTTGTAGACGGGCATCTTTTCGGGGAGTCTCACGGCCGAACAGCCGAAAAACTCCACCGTAATGAGTGCCATCTGCGCGATTGTCCACGCGGCGCACAGCCAAAAGAGGCATTCCCTCGGCCAGAACCACGTACTCTTGTCGTGTTTCCTGCTTGCCATGATGCATCACCACCTTTGCCGTGGCTACCAAGGAGTTCCTCCAAGGTGGCATCGGAAACACAAACGACCAACCGCTTCCCCTACCGCCTGGTTTTCAAGGAACCAGTTTGGTTGGTTTGCGCTTGGTTTTGTTGAGGTTCGTTTCCGCCCCCATGCTAGCGCGTTTTTTCTGACTCGTCAAGGGGGAGTCGGTAAAAAGAGCTACAGCCGCAATGAATCGGCGGGAGCATGACGCAGGCCGGTCGGGCGACCAGTGATTGGGGTAAATGAGGCACGATCAAGGACGCGGCCGAAGAGATGAACAATTTTTTCCGCCAACGCCAGTCGCTCTTTGAGAACATCCTTATCCAGAATGGAACCTTGAATCACGATACAGAGATTTCCGTTCGCAAATTCAACATCATACGGAATCCCCAGATCAAGAATGCGCTGCAGGAGATCTGGGGTGAAAATTTGCAGCGCTTCCATTTCATATTCCCTCGGCGCGTACAAAGCGAATTTCTTTTCAAACTCGGTTGGGAGCGGAATGTGCTCACCAACGACATTCCCGCGGCCGTTCTTGAGACGATCGAGGTAGAGATGTGGGAACGATCCTTTGAAGGTCAGAAGGAGAACCAAGAAGCGAAAACGAACGGTTGAATCTCCGACGTACTCGGAATATTCATATTCAAAGATCTGCATAGGCCTTCCTATGAGCGTGCCGGTGAGAACATTCGTGCTTTTGCGATCTCGGCCGCGTTGAAAAATGACTCCCTGGCTTTCGGAAACGGCCACCGTCGGCTCATACCGCCACCCAAGCGCTGTTGCCGTTTCTTTCCAAAAAGCATGTCGCGCGCTTCTGTCAAACCAGCGATATCCTTGAACGAGCGGATAGAGAAGGAGGCAAAAAAGGATAAAGAAAAGCTGGGCTGGGACTCCGACGCGAACGCGCCAGAAATACAGGTACGCAAAGACGAGAATCCAAAGAACCCACCCGACCACGAGAACCCAAAAGCGGAATGGGAAATGCTGACGACCGAACGAGAGAACGTTGTACAGCTGGCGATGCTTCCACCACGGTTGCGTGCTCATAATGTTTTGTGTGAAAGATCTTGAGAAGAAAAGTGTGGAAACCGGAATGCTGACGGGCAGGTATCACATAATACGCACCGATTACACTTTGGTTTTTTTGCTTCGCAAACCGTTCGGCCGTGGTTGATGAGAAAGAGCGGGAACTCCACCCAGTCTTTTTTTGGAACGAGGTGCATCAACTCCTGTTCAATCTTGACCGGATCCGCCGTTTTCGTCAGCCCAAGCCGCTGCGAAAGCCGACGAACGTGCGTATCCACGGCTATGCCCTCCGCTTTCCCTGCCAATTCTCCGATCACGACATTTGCCGTCTTTCGCGCGACACCACGGAGCGTTGTTAATTCCGCAATCGTAAGTGGAACACAATTGCCAAACCGTTCTGCAACCATCCGCGCAGTGAGTGAAACAGACTTCGCTTTCGCTCTGTAGAATCCCGTTTGCTTGACCATCTGCTCTAATGTTCCAATTGGTATCGCAGCGAAGTCTTTTGCGGTCCGATATTTCTGAAAAATGGGTTTCGTCACCTCGTTCACCTTTTTATCCGTACACTGTGCCGAAAGAATAACCGCAACCAGCATCTGGAACGGCGTTCCATATTGAAGCGGTGTTCTTGGTCTTGGATACAGCTTTCGTAAACGTTTGGTGATGATGAGAGTTCGCCCGTGAATGTTCATACGGGCATTGTACGCGGTATGAAAAACGATGGCCAGCGGTAACATGCGGATCAAGGGATGATGTAGATAGAATTATTGTATTGTACATATGGCCATAAGTACCTGTCCGGCTTTTTGAATCAGACTGTCCCCTCCAAGTTGCAACCAGCTGTGGCCGACGACCCCTTCTGATATACGGGCTTGACCAAAGACGTTTCTCCATCTAAAATGTTGGCGCTTGGATGGCGAGAAAACCGTCGCCATTCTCACCTGTTCTTTCATAGGAAAGGGGGATTCTTTCACCATGCCGAAAGCCATGTCGATTGTTACCCAGTGCTCGCCGATCTTCGGTCACGAAAGCGTACGCAACGACAATGGAAACGCCTCGCGGTGTCGAGTGGTCGTGACGTTCGATGACGGTACCAGCCAAGAGATTTTTGTCGGGGAGGAATTTAATCCCCGTGCGTACAGGAAGAACCGAAGTGATTATGAAAAAGGTCGAGATCTGCAGGTCAACACCGATCCGCCAAATCCTACGGACTGATCTGCGGAGGAACCATGAGTGTAACGACAGAATCCGCCGTAGCGGTCATTCTCAGAAGGCATGAACGACGCCTGTTCTGGATCGGCGGGTGGCATGCGCAGGCAACTATTCACGAATGCACAGAACCGGACGAAAACGGTATCTGGGCAGAAGTGTGGATCCGCTCGACCATCGTGCGCCTCTACGGATGGCGCATCGTCATCAAGCGAATCGTTCATTGCGAGATCCACTCACCATGAAAACGGCCCCACGGCCGTTTTTTCTCCCCATTATCTGAGGACTATTGACAAATACTGCTTCATCCGCCAAGATAGCCGCGTTCACTTGGTTCTTTTCTGAGAACAGGGGGGAATATGGTCGTCCAACCAACAGTTTCGATCTATTGTGAGCAGGTCCAGCTTGAGGTCGTCGTGCCAGAGACGAATGTATGGACCTTCATGGATGAATTCGGCAAAGCGTTTGCGATTCATCACTCCGAGGGGTTCAAGTCTATCCGTCAAGTGACGAGTTACGACGATCACCCAAATGGCTGGCACGTTACCGTGACGATCCCAAGTAATGAGAGAACTCGGTTCCTTGCGTTCCTTCGCGACTTTTGCGGACGACACAAGATTGCCTTCCGCGAGCCAGGAAAAAGAGTGTAGGATCGCCATCCCCCACGGCGCACCAACCGTGGGTTTTTCTTATTGTCATTCTGCGGTATTCTTGGTACAGTTCGCTTCGATTCATGTGGGCATGGGCACGTAGCTCAGTCGGTTAGACCCGCCCGCTCCGAATGCGGAGCAGTCGGGCGGGGCGCGGCACTGACTCGCCTGCCGAAGTACGAAGCGATTTGATGCCATCAAGTACATTTACATCATCTACGATTCTGTAATGCCAACTAATGGTGGGCGGCTAGCTCAGTCGGTTACCCCGTACTATTCACTTCGTTCATGTACGGGGCAGGGAGCGCTATTTACAACATAAGTAATTGGTGGGCACGTAGCTCAGTCGGTTAGAGCGCGGCACTGATAATGCCGAGGTCGGAGGTTCGATTCCCCCCGTGCCCACCAATTACTGGCGTGTAGCGCGCTTGCCCCGAACACGAGCGCAGCGAGTTGTTTCGGGGGCACTGATAATGCCGAGGTCGGAGGTTCGATTCCCCCGCCGCCCACCATTAGTTGGCATGACCATATGATCTTCGAATGGCGGGCAGGTGATGTCGTGCCAACCGCAGGAGACATTTCTGATCGTTCTGCGAGGGCTCTTCTCTTGTGCCTAGGTAGCTCAGTGGCAAACCTACCCGCCGCCGCATCAACAATAATCTGATCATCTCTCTCGTGCCGAGTTACTCTCAGCCGAGGTAGCTCAGTGGTAGAGCAGTGGACTGAAAATCCACGTGTCGCCAGTCCGATTCTGGCCCTCGGCACCAGAGAGATGAGTCATTTTGCGGCTTTGGCAGGCGGGGCAGTGGACTGAAAATCTTGAGCCCGTCCCGGTGAATACCGGGATATCGCCAGTCCCCCCGGATCAAGTCCGGGGTTGGCCCCAGGCACCAGAGAGCCGCTGAAAAATCCTGTAGCATTGCTCGACGAGGTGCCGCTGGCTGCAGAAAAATCCTTGATCCTGCTTCAGTGCACGCCGTGGCATTGTCAATTTCCCCAGATCAAATTCGGGACAGGATTATAGAACACAAGGGGATCAGAGCAAGAAGAACGTGATGGAAAGGAAAACGGAATCCGAGATGCTGCAGTTCTTGTGATATCATATAACCATGCTACTTTGGTTTGATCGTCCAAAACTCATTGCGCTTGGTATCTTTTGTGCAGGTGTCGTTGCAACCGGTATTCTGTTTCAGAATTCAATTACCCGTCAGTTTGTGATCGGCATTGGGAATGATGGATATTTCGGCGTACTTGTCGCGGGAGTGTTGTATGCCATCAGCTTCACCGCTTCGTTCGCAACAGTGCTCCTTCTCAATCTTTCGAATCATACCCATCCAATCCTTGCTGCATTCATCGGCGGGTTTGGCGCTTTGCTCTATGACCTCCTGGTTTTTTCATTTGCGCGAAAAGAATCGCATCTCCGGTTGGTTGCATCCATAAAAGCGCGTATTCCTGGGAGGACACGGGTTCCACGATGGGTAATCATTGGTACGGGGATGGTAGTTCTCGCGTCCCCGCTCCCAGATGAACTTGCAGCGGGTCTGCTCGGTTTTTCTTCGATATCCCCACGAAGCTTCTTTCTCCTTTCGTTCTTGATGAACACAATTGGTATTTTCATTCTCCTCCTCTTCCGCTAGACTGGAAGGGGTGAACAACAACCGGTATCGAATAATCAAGCGGTTTGAAACGGCACGCAACGTGTTCGTGCTGAACTGTGCACCAGAAAAGGGTGAAATTTTTCATTTTCAGGCAGGTCAGTTCGTCATGCTCCATATCCTGAATCCAGACGGAACAACCTGGAGGGCAAAGGCGTACTCCATTTGTACGCCTCCATCAGAAAAAAGTTACCTCGAGCTCGCGATAAAAATTGCTGGTCCGTTTACGCAACGCGCGGCAGCATTACGAGAAGGTGATACAGTCGAACTGGACGGCCCGCACGGCGCATTCACTCTCAGCGAACCGAAAGATCGCGACGCTGCATTCCTTGCTGGTGGTATCGGAATCACTCCTTTCTACAGCATAATCCGTGAAGCGACGGCGCAACGTTCCGATCTGAAGATAACGCTCCTCTATGCAAATGTTGCGAAAGAAGATATCGCTTTTCTTTCAGAAATCCTCCAACTCACGAGAGACAATCCCAAATTCTCTATCTGTTTTCTTGTTGAGCAGGGTGAGATGCCTCCCCCACCCGCTACAACCGAGCGTGGCCGCGTGACGATTGATATCCTCAAGAAATACTGCGGGAACTTCTCGTCGACCGACTATTATCTCTGCGGGCCGCCGGTATTTATGGACGTGATGCACAAACTCCTTTCTGGACAAGGAGTTCCAGAAGAGAACATCAGAAAGGAACATTTTTAAATGTTCCGAAAACCCAGGCCTTTGACTCCATCCCGTTGAAGCGGGACTCCGCTCAGGCCATATCCGGACACTCACCTCGGTACATTCCTTGCCATTTTTTGTTGCTTTGATACACTGACGCCAGTGGTTGATCCCCACGGTCAACTGATTTTTCGCTCATCAGTAATCATTTTTTTCACATGCTTCCACTCGTATTTGCGATCAGCGTCTTCGGTCTCGTCGTTGCGTTTCTTCTTGCGCGTCACGTGCTCAAGAGCGATCAGGGTACCCCAGGCATGCAAGAGATCGCGCTTGCCATCAAGCAAGGCGCAATGGCGTTTCTCAAGCGCCAATACGTAACCATTGCCGTCATTGCGGTTGTCGCCGCGCTGCTTCTTTTCGGTGTCTATTGGTTCACCGACTCACTCACGCTCGGCTGGCAAACAGCAGTGGCGTTTCTCGTCGGATCGATTTTCTCCGGTCTTGCTGGGTTCATCGGCATGTATATCTCCGTTCGCGCAAACCTTCGTACCGCCGCTGCGTCCACGAACAGCGTTGATACGGCCGTCCGGCTCGCCCTTCGCGGTGGAGCCGTCGCCGGCCTTCTCGTGGTTGCGCTTTCTCTTCTTGGCGTCGCCGGCCTCTTTCTGCTCTACGGCGGTCTGCGGAATCCCGAGCAGGTTCCGTTGACGATTGTCGGTTTTGGATTTGGCGCATCGCTTGTCGCACTCTTCGCCCAACTCGGCGGCGGAATCTACACGAAAGCTGCTGACGTCGGTGCCGATCTTGTTGGAAAGGTTGAAGCGGGTATTCCCGAAGACGATATTCGGAATCCAGCGGTTATTGCCGATCTCGTCGGCGACAACGTCGGCGACTGTGCCGGTCGCGGTGCCGATCTCTTTGAATCCACTGCGGCAGAAAACATCGGCGCAATGATCCTCGGGATAGCGCTCCTCCCTATCTTTGGCATCGCCGGGATCCTCTTTCCGCTCGTCGCGCGCTCGTTCGGGCTCATTGGTTCGATTGTCGGCGTTCTTTCGGTGAAAGTCCGTGGCGAAGAAGATCCGATGAAGGCGCTCAACCGAGGGTTCTACGTCACGGCCCTCATCGCTGCAATCGGATTCGGCGGCGCGACGTACTGGCTGCTCCAATCCCACTGGCTCTGGTTCTTTGCCGCAGGGCTCGTCGGTCTCGCGACAAGCATCGCCTTTCTCTACATCACGCAATACTACACGGAGTATCGGTATCGTCCGGTGAGGTCCATTGCTCAAGCGTCGCAAACCGGCGCAGCGACGAATGTCATCACTGGTTTTTCCGTTGCAATGGAGAGCACTGCCCTCCCGGCCATCGTTATCTCCGCCGCACTCCTTGGTTCCTACCTTCTCGGCAAAGCCAGCGGGCTTGACCACGGTGGCCTCTATGGTACGGCGGTTGCCACGATGGGGATGCTTGCGACCGCGGGGTACGTCCTCGCGATGGACACCTTCGGTCCGATCACCGACAATGCAGGCGGCATTGTTGAAATGTCCGGTGCGTCGCCCGAGGTGCGAAAGATCACCGACCGTCTTGACGCGGTTGGGAACACCACAAAGGCACTCACAAAGGGGTATGCCGTCGGTTCTGCAGCACTCGCAGCATTCCTCCTCTTCTCCGCCTTTCTTACCGACGCGCACCTCGACACAATTAACCTCGCGAAACCCGTTGTCTTCGTTGGCGGACTCCTTGGCGCCGCACTCGTCTTCCTCTTTTCCTCGCTGGCCATTCGTGCCGTTGGACGCGGCGCGTATTACATTATTAACGAAATCCGCGAGCAATTCCGCACAAACCCCGGCATCATGCAGGGAACATCAAAACCGGATTATGCGCGTTGCGTGGATATCACCACCAAAGGCGCACTGCGCGAGATGATCCTCCCCGGCATGGTCGCGGTGATCGTCCCGATCGCCGTGGGGCTCATCTTCAAGGCCGAGGCGGTTGGCGCGATGCTCATGGTTGCCACCATCGCTGGCATCCTGCTTGCGCTTGTGCTCAACAACGGCGGTGGCGCGTGGGATAACGCGAAAAAGTTTATTGAGATGGGGAACATGGGTGGAAAAGGGTCCGACACGCACAAGGCGACGGTCGTTGGTGATACCGTCGGCGATCCGTTCAAGGATACGGCTGGTCCGTCGCTCCACGTGCTCATCAAACTCCTCTCGACGCTGACGCTGGTTTTACTGCCACTGTTTCTGTAATACCATTCAATTCTTCGCAATGCATCCCAACGCGGACCGGAGAGTCCGCGCTGGGGTTGTTGTTTAACCAATCCATGCAGGGGTGAGAAAAACATGCGGCATTCTTCCGTATCGTTCTGGCAATTTGTGCTTTTGAAAATTCCAGCGTATGTATTGAATGGTATTCTGAAATCTAGATTCGGAATGAACAATTCGAGAATTGAACCGGGGTTGCCAGAAACGACCGCGGTGGAGGGATCGGGAGAACGTCCCCTTGATGGATTGCATCAGATCTGAGATGGTGTGGTCGTATGGATGTTCGCGCGGACTGGAGAGTCCGCGCGGGGGTCCGTGCTGGGAATGTGGGAATAACCATTGGAATGATGCGTGGTGGTCATCTCCAAGCGCGCGTTCTCCAACGCGCGCGCATGTTCCGGGTCGTTGCGATGCACTTTTCCAAACCAACACATGCATGTGATCAGGGAGGATTGCATGCGCGATCAGATCAAAACCCTTCAGTGCGCAACAGGTACGGATCACGTCGTGCAACGTTCGTGCCAAACGCTCATCATCAAATACCCATACGCGGTCAGCGGTGACCGTGGTGAGATGACAGGGAGATTCGTTTTGATAGATTCTTCTTTGCGTCAAGACGGGGCAACATTTTTCGTTTCCCGTCAGTTTGAATGTATCAGGTAGCGAAACCAAAGGCAAGCAGACAATATGCGTTGTTTTGCACTTGGATCTGCGCAATACTGAGTGGGAGCCATGACCAAACATCGATTTCGTGTCTTTCCGGATGCTCTTCCTTGGATGGTTGCAATCTTTGTGGTTGCCCTGTGGGCGTTTTTCGCGCAGCGGCTGTACCGCAGTGCTTCTGGCGAAAGCAGGGTGGAACTAGCAGCACGCGGACAGACCAGCACGACGTATTCAGCCGTCCAGTCAGAGGGAACAAATCGAGCATCCCTTCCCTCCGTTGATCAGAAACAAACCGGACACGTCAACATGCTTGTGGTTGGTGACATCATGCTCGGCCGGTATGTCGAAACGCTTATGAAGAAGAATGGTAATGATTATCCGTTTGCAAATGTGAACAAGATACTTTCCGGTCACGATATTGTTCTTGGGAATCTTGAAGGACCGATTGATACATACCACACACAAACACTCGATAATTCCCTCCACTTTTCCTTCTCTCCTGACATTGCGCCGACCCTCAAACAGCAGGGATTTTCTTTTCTCGGCGTGGCGAACAATCACAGCCATGATCAAGGAACTCGGGGTGTCGACGATACGCGCGCGGCACTCACGACAGCTGGAATAATTCCGCTGGGTGACTCAAAAAAGGTTACACAAGATTTTGTCGTGACAAAAACAATCAACGATCAAGAAATGATCCTCGTAGGAATGAATGCATTATCGCCATCATTCCCACTGGACGATGCAACTACGCTCATCAAGAATCTCCGATTGCAACACCCTGATGCTTTTCTCCTCCTCTTCCCGCACTGGGGAACGGAATACGCACCAACATCCACAGCACGGCAGCGGATGCTTGGTCATGCATTCATTGATGCTGGCGCAGATGCCGTTGTTGGCCATCATCCGCATGTTGTTGAAGAGGCGGAGGTGTACCGAGGGCGTTTGATTCTTTACTCTCTCGGCAATTTCATTTTTGATCAATATTTTTCTACAGAAACACAAGAAGAACTTGCCGTGGAACTTGTTATCCAACCGCAATCGGTACGCTATTCTTTCCATCCGCTCATCAGCGAAAAGAGCCAGCCCAAACCGATGAATGATCCTGACGCACGGAGTTGGCTTTCAGCATTTGCAGAACGCAGCTCTGGTATCCTTCTTGAGCAAGGAGCGCTTACACTTGAGCGACGTGGTACACTGTCTCCAGCATATTCTCCCTCAACCCAATGACCAACCCACCACCTCCATGGGACCACGGCCCCCTGGATCATCAGAAGGAAGAACCCCCAAGCGTCGCGGAACAGCAGGCGCGCGCATCCCATCTCAAAGAAAATATAGAAGTCGGACGCATTGTTGATCCACTCCTGACGAAAGAACGTGCCGGGATTTTTCATGGAAAGCTCGGCGACATCATCACCGCGATCAAAAAATTCTTCTCCGAAGGGTGATTTCTCTCGTTCTCGAAGCTTGTCCAATTGCAGAAAAGATCGTAAACTAAAACAGATTTTACTGTTTTTTGTGTGCAGAATTTATGGAAGCGAGCGTTGTTGCAGATCATCTCTCGAAGCAGTTTGGATTATTCCGTGCGGCTGATGGGGTGACCTTTTTTGCGCACGGCGGGGAGATTTTTGGGCTTCTCGGCCCGAACGGCGCGGGAAAAACCACGACAATCCGCCTGATCGCAACCATCCTCCAGCCGACCGACGGAACTGCGTCGGTGTGCGGCACGGACATCCGCGAGCATCCAGAGGAAGCGCGAAAACACATCGGCGTTCTCACAACGGAGATCGGCGTCTATGAGCGATTTTCTGGCCGAGAGAACCTTCGGTACTTCGGCATGCTGTACGGATTGAACGGCGAAACACTCGAACGGCGCATAAACGAACTTGTCGCGCTTCTCGACATGGCCGATTTCATCGACCGGCGTGCCGGAAAGTATTCCACGGGAATGAAGCAGAAGCTCGCCATCGCACGTTCGGTGATCCATAACCCCGACGTCATCATCTTTGACGAGCCGACTGCGGGGCTTGACGTTCTCGCGTCGCAAACGGTCATCCGGTTTATGAAAAACTCACGTGAACAACGAAAGCTCGTCATTCTCTCCACCCACGAAATGACCGATGCAGAAAAACTTTGCGATCGCGTCGCGATCATGCACAACGGAAAGATCCTCACGACGGATACCGTTGAAGGGGTGAAGCAGAAAACCGGTGGGCGTGATTTGGAAGAAGCGTTTGTCTCTCTTGTCCATGGGGGGAATACCGTCCAGCCGCGCGAGCAACTCCAAAAAATGGATGCGAAAAAATCATTTTTCTTTCTCTCACGACCCATTCTTCTCAGGATGATCACAGTTGTCCTTGTCGTCATCGGTATTGTCGGTGATATGCTCCACTGGTTTCAGAATAGCGTCGGGTACGCACTCATCATCCTCGGAGCACTTTTTGCCCTGGGGGCACGACGTCTGAAGCGCACTTCCCCACAGCCATGAGCCACATCACCACCATCTGGAAGAAAGAGCTTCGCGACAACATCCGCGACCGACGGACGCTCCTCTCCACCATCATCCTCCCGATGGTACTCATGCCGGGGATCATCGTCGGGATTGGAAAGATTGCCATCACGCAGGTGAAAAGAGTGCAGGAACAAGCCGTGACCATTGGCGTCGTCCAAGAGCACAACGCCCCCGAGTTTGTGATAGTGCTTCGCCAGACGCCAAAAGTGACCGTGCAATCACTTTTCAGCGATCCCCAAGCAGCTGTTCGAGAGAAGAAGGTTGATGCGGCGATTGTTTTTCCTGACACCTTTCAATCCGCGATTGAGACCAATCAACCGGTGCAGGCAGACGTGTTCGAAAACGCACTGAATACGAAGTCGACAACGGCACTTTCGCGGCTCACCACGATCGTCGTGAGTTACAACCAATCCTTGCTCCAACATCGTCTGACGACAGAAAACATTTCTTCGGATATCCAAAGCGGACTCCAGCTCAACGCCAAGGAGGTGGCGACGCAGCAGGAACTCGGTGGCTTCGGCCTGAGCTATCTGCTCCCGCTCTTTATCATCATGTGGGCGGTCATCGGCGGACAGTACGCGGCTGTTGATGTTTCTGCGGGGGAAAAAGAACGCAAAACACTCGAAGCGCTCCTCCTCACACCGGTCAATCGGTTGGAGATAGTCATTGGAAAGTTCCTCGCGGTGTCAACCGCCGCGCTGCTCTCTGTCGTTATTGCGCTCAGCAGCATGTATGCGGTCTTTGCGTTCGGCGGAGCGAGTTTCTTTTCGGCCGCTTCGGGGTCGCAAGCAAGTGGCGTTGTCCAATCAGCAACAACGGGCGTCAATTTTTCTCTTCAGCCGCAAGCCATCGCGCTCATGTTTGGGATCAGTATTTTGCTCGTCTTTCTCTTTTCCGCGTTAAATCTCTCGGTCGCGATATTTGCAAAGAGCTACAAGGAAGCACAGAGCTACATCGGCCCGTCGTATCTCATCGTGATTTTGCCCGTCGTGCTCGTCAACATGCTCCCAGGATTCTCGCCGGCGCTTGGGTTCTTTGCCATTCCGATCGTCAATACCGTCCTTCTCTTCAAGGAGGTTCTTGTCGGCGTTTACCACGCAAGCCACATCCTCCTCACCGTCGGCGTTATGCTGGTGAGTGCGGGTATCGCCATGTTTGCCGCGAGCCGGATTTATCAAAGGGAGGGTGTGCTGTTGAAGGAGTGACACTTGAAGAGCGTCGAGACATGGCTGTTTTCGTTCCAGGCAGCCTTGCGGGTTGGGTTTTCCTTCTCCTCTCAAAACGAGATCGAGAAGCGCGCGCCGCGGATTGACATCCGGCAGTAATCGTTTCAGCACGACCGTGCCGAAGTTCTTGCGACAATTGTCGTTTTCATCTATTCTCCCTGGTTCGCGATGGAAGCGGAATATTGACAGAACCACGGAGATGCTCTGCCTCGCCATTGGTTGGCCGGCATCATCCTCATAAACCACTTTTCCCTCATTCCCTATGCACGAACTGCAATATCTTCTGGATTTTTTTCTCCACCTCGACGTCAAGCTCGCATCAATCATCGCAACGTACGGAACGTGGACGTACGCCATTCTTGTTGCGGTGATTTTTTGCGAAACAGGTCTCGTCATCACGCCGTTCCTTCCGGGCGATTCCTTGCTTTTCGCCGCGGGAGCATTCGCGGCAACTGGATCTTTTTCTATTGAGTGGTTGTTCGTCTTGCTTGCCGGCGCGGCGATCCTTGGTGATAACGTCAATTACTGGATCGGCCATACGGTCGGAGAACGGGTGTTTACCGACCACTCGCGGGTGCTCAAAAAAACCTACCTTGAACGGACGCACCGCTTTTATGAAAGGTACGGCGGAGCCACGACGATCATCTCGCGGTTCGTTCCCATCATCCGCACGATTGCGCCATTTGTTGCCGGGGTTGGAGCGATGCGGTATCGCCGGTTCTTTCTCTTCGATCTCGCCGGAGGACTTTTGTGGGTTTCTCTTTTCACCTTCGGCGGATATTTCTTCGGCAATCTGCCGTTTGTCCAAAAGCATTTTGAATGGGTGGTGCTCGTGATCATTCTCATCTCCTTGATGCCGCCATGTATTGAGTATCTCCGCCATCGCCGATCAAACAATCCTGGCGATCAGCCGGCATTGAAAGCAAGAGACGATTTGTAGGGTAATAGAGTATGGAAAATGACGAACGGGTATCAACCGACGAAGAACTTGCGCGCCGCGCACAGTCCGGCGAACATGAATCGTATGCCGTGCTCGTGGAACGGTATGAAGAGAAGATGAAACGGTACGCGCTGCGGATTCTCTCCAACTCCGACGAGGTCGACGACGTTGTTCAGGACGTCTTTTTTAAGGCATATCGGAATTTACGAAGTTTTGATTCGCAACGCCGTTTTTCCCCGTGGCTCTACCGGATAGCGCACAATGAGCTCATGAATTCCCTCAAGAGGCGCTATCGCGACCCGCTCCTCTTTTTTGACCCAGAAACGCTTTTTCCACATCCCGCTTCGGATGAGGACATTGCGGGTGACGCAGAGCGAAAAGAGATCACTCACCTCATTGAGGGAAGTCTTCAGAAGCTCCCCGCAAAGTACCGCGAGCCGCTTTTTTTCTTCTACGTTGAGGGGTTGACGTACCAGGAAATTGCTGACGTACTGCACATTCCTCGCGGCACCGTCAGCATCCGCATTCGGAGGGGGAAAGGGCTCCTAAAATCCCTTGTTGAGCAGACAGGATACCGACATGAATCCGAATAATCATCGCTCCCTCATCAGGGAAGAATTTTGTCAGACCGTGAGCCATGGCAATTTGCGCATGCGCCCGAAAGCGTATTTTGCCGTGTGCCGTCTGCTGTGGATCCTTCTTGCTGTTGCCCTTGTTGTACTCGTGCTGTGCCTCGTCCTCTTTCTCTATGATGATTTACAGAGAAGCGGGTCATGGTATCTCCCGCTGTTTGGTGCGGAAGGATGGTTTGAGCTTCTTCGCTCTCTTCCGTGGATCATGGTGGCGGCCATCACCATCGTTTTTTTCGTTCTTCTTGTTGTTCTCTGCCGCTCCCCTCTTGCCTACCGACGGTCCGGCATCGTCTTGTTCGTCAGCCTGATCATACTTCTCGTGTTTTTCTGTGTTGTGATGATTTCAACCGGTCACCACACATCTTTCTATCGCTCTTTTGAAGGTCAAAGCAAGAAGCTCTCTATCCTGCTTTCGCGGTGTTCTGGGATGAACGATGCGTCAAATGTCCACATTGGAACAGTCCTCGATCGTACGGATGGGCATTTTACGCTTCTCACGCAGAATCAAGTCCGATGGGATGTCATCCTTTCGCCGGGAACCCACTTTCCGCACGAAGCAGACCCGGATGATCACGACATTGTTCTCGTCCTCGGGTCAGCACAGGGCACATCCATCATAGCGCGGGGGGTGTTTGAGTACGGAGACAACGACCTCAGCCGTTTTCTTCCCCAATACTGCCGGTAATCCTGAATCGAGTCTGAAGGAACCACGGTGAAACCAAACGTCGTGGTGCGTTGTAGTAGTAGAGTTAACTAGAGGCAACTCTATGAACAACATCACGAAAGTTCTTTCCGCTCTCCATTCCGGGCTGATGCCTCTCACTTGGGAGCAGCCCCCCTAATGAAAGCCCCCATCGTTCTTTCTTCCGGAGCGTAACCGGAACGTTCGTTGTGAGACAACATTGTTGAGATCGTCCAGCCACTGTCATCGCGCCCTCGCAGGATTCTACCGTTCCATTCGGTACGAGACAAGGAGAACGTTCTCCAGAACATCTCAATGGTCGAGGCCACCGCTGGTAGTGTTCAAGGACGCAACCTCAGCAAAGACGCGTTTCCTCTCGAAATGACACCACCCCCTCCCCTTTGGGGGTGGTGTTGTTCATGTCGTAAGCATTATCGCTCGCCGGCTGTTCATTCGTCACGGACATGGTATCCTTTTTATGGGGAAAGAGATTTGATCCGTAACACCAAGAGAATGCAATTTCACGACAACATCATCGAGCGAGCAAAAGCAAATGCCTTTTTCCGCCAAGAATGCGCCACAGGCGAACACAGCCAGGTGGTTGTTATGAGCCTTCTTCCTGGGGAAGATATTGGCGAAGAAGTCCACACCGTCGATCAAATTCTTGTCTTTGTTGTTGGCGACGGCGAAGCAATCTTGAATGGGGAGACGAAGCCAGTCCATCCGAACGATCTCATTGTTGTCCCGGCAGGTACAACGCACAACTTCCGCAACACCGGAACGACGGACATGAAACTCTACACCATCTACGCGCCGCCACAGCATAAGCCAGGAACGGTTCACAAGACGAAAGCGGAAGCCGAAGCGGCAGAACACGGGGAGTGAGCATGTCCTGGATTTTTTACGCGATCCTTTCTGCAATTGCCGCAGCGCTTGTTGCGATTTTTGGGAAGATCGGGATTAAGAACATCGATACGACGCTGGCGACCACCGCACGCGCTGTGGTCATGGCGTTCGTGCTCATGATCGTATCACTCTCGCTCGGACGTTGGCATCTCATCTCCACGATCGGCAAAAAGCCGATGCTCTTTCTTCTCCTTTCTGGTCTGGCGGGTGCGGTCTCGTGGCTTTTCTACTTTGTTGCACTTAAGAAGGGCCCTGCCTCCGGTGTCGCTGCACTTGATCGGTTAAGCGTGGTCTTCGTCCTTGTCCTCGCACTCTTCATCCTTGGCGAGCATCTGACGTGGAAGAACGGTTTCGGTGCATTTCTCATCACCGCCGGTGCGATTCTGATGACGATCAAGTAGCGAATAGCATCCGAAACAAGAATCCCACATCTCAAGCGGAGGAGGTGTTTGTGGGGATAACAGACGAGAACATGCCCCGTGGCCAAAACTTTTACTTTCGTGTTTACATCATTGTCCGCCAGATTCCAAAGGGAAAGGTGGCGACGTACGGTCAGATCGCAGCACTTCTTGGCAATCCCCGCGGCGCACGGATGGTCGGATGGGCGCTGAACTGTCTTAAACCGAACACCAAGATTCCCTGGCAACGCGTGATCAACAGTGAAGGAAGGATCAGCATCGAGAACCTCCGTGCTTCGAAAGACCTCCAAGCGCAGCTTCTTCAGTCCGAAAACGTCACCGTGACCTTCCGCGACGGTACCTACTGGGTTGACCTGACGAAGTACTTGTGGAATCCTAACGAAGCAAAGTGATTTGCTCGGGTATCGTCCTCCTCCGTAAAAATATTAGACTGCGGAGGGATCCTGCGAATTTATTTCTTCTGAGCGGGTGTCGTATAACGGTATTACCTCAGCTTTCCAAGCTGATGACAGGGGTTCGACTCCCCTCACCCGCTCAGAAGACGTAAGCGAGGATGCGGGGTAAGCTGATGACAGGGGTTTCCGGCAGAGCCGGACCCCGCCGCACGGCGGGGCGATATTTCCCCTCACCCGCTCAGAGGATGTAAGGAAGGGGGAAAGAGGCTCTAACCTGAGGCAGGCTTACCTATCCAAAACCTCCATCGTCAGTACGCGGGCGCCCCAGAGCTGCGCCTGTTCGCGCGTCGGCATCCACATGTCGGCAAGATACTGCCCTTTGTCGGCACGCATGCGATCCTCCACGACGAAGACTTTGTCGCCAAACATTTCTGGAAAGCGAATGCGCGTTCCGAACGGAAGAAAATTATGCGCAAGAATACCGTCACGAACAAGCGTTCCCGATGCGGTGATGAGCGGACTTGCGTCGGTCTGATCCGGTGTTGAGGAATACGCTGTTACCGTGAGGCGGATCGTCCGTTTGATACCGTATTCCGCAACCTGCGGCAACGGAAAATACTGCGGTGGCTTTTCTTCCGCGACGTTCTCACTCGCGGACGCTGCGCTTGCCGGCCCAGCGGTTCCCGAGAGAACAAGAGCTGGCCAGAACCCGACGAACGGCAGAAGCGCCGAAAGGGTTGCGAGCTGCCAAAAATATGGACGTGAAGCTTCCATAGGGATATCTTGCTGAAGAATAAAAAATCCCCGTATTCAGGGGGTTTTTGTGTGTTGGGACATACTAGCGGAAAGCGGGATTTTCGTCAAGAGGCAGACAGCAAGACGGTCTCATCAGGGAATCGTCCCCGAAGAAAAAAACATGGTAAGCTTTCCGCGGTATGGAACGCTCTCCCGTCAAACGCTCATGGTTCATCCTCGCAGGGGTTTTTGTGATTCTCTGCGCGATGTTGGTAATCGAGATTACAACGTCACTTCAAGAGTCGCAAACCATTGATGAAAGCGTTCACCTCGCTGCTGGATTGAGCTACCTCACGACTGGCGATTTTCGGATGAATCCGGAGCATCCGCCGTTCATCAAAATGCTTGCTGCGTCTCCGCTCCTCTTCACCAACGCGACACTTCCGATAGCCGACCCAAGCTGGAAGGAAGTCAAACAGTGGGTTTTCGCTACGCGCTTTCTCTACCACAACGCACTCTCACCAGATACGCTCCTTCTTCTTGGCCGTCTGCCAATCATGCTCTTGAGTATCGTTCTTGGCTGGTTCATCTTTCGCGAGAGCAGAAGGATGTTCGGCATCTTTGGAGGGCTTCTCTCGCTTGGACTCTTTGCGTTCGAGCCGAGCATCATCGCGCACAGCCGGCTCGTGACCACCGATCTCGGATTTGCCGCTGCGTCGTTCTTGGCGCTTGTCCGCCTAGAGCGGCTCTTCAGAACTCCGACGCGAAGAAATGCGATATGGTTTGCGGTCGCGCTCTGGGTGGCGATGGTAACGAAATTTTCTTTCTTCGCGTTTGCAATCGCGCTTCTTGGTACTTTCCTGCTCCTGAAGTGGTATCAGCCGACGAACCTTTCTGTGCAGTGGCGGCACGTACGGCGATTTCTTGGTTGGAGTCTTCTGATCGGTGTTTTTGCGACATGGGCAGTCTATTGTTTTACCATCAAGCGTCCAATCAATGACCCAAAGATTTCTCAGCTGTATGCGCAACGGCAACATTTTCTCGCTCATGGCGATGTCGATCAATTCGGGGTACTGGGGAAACTCGTCGTCAACCAACTCGGCAACCCTTCCACGTCAATCGGGCGTCTCGCGATCCGGCTGGAGCAGGTTCCGATTCCACTCTACGCCTTCTTTCGCGGCGGAATCTCAGTGCTCGGGCACTCATATGGCGGGCAGTGGAGCTTTCTTCTTGGCCAGGTTCGCGATCTTGGGTGGTGGTATTACTTCCCCGTCGCGTTGTTTGCCAAAACATCGCCGTCGATGCTTGCGGCGTTTCTGCTCGTTCCAACGGCGTTTGTCACTCTTGTTGTTCAAGAGCGAAAAAAGCAGGGCAGGATACTTGCCGCTCTCCGCGCGATCGATCACCGATGGATCGTCTACGGCGTGACCCCGATCATATTTTTTCTCATCAGTATGAATACACACCTGAATCTCGGCTGGCGGCACATCCTACCGATCTACCCGCCGCTGCTCGTTCTCGCCGGTTCTCTCAGCGCACTGCCGTGGGTCCGATCACGGCGCTCTGCGGTCATCATACCGCTGGTGCTCATCGCCGGAAGTATCGCCACAGAGGCAGCAACTTACCCAAATCAAATAGGGTATTTTAGTCCGTTCGTCGGCGGAAATGGAAACGGGTACAACATCCTCCGCGATTCAAATCTTGACTGGGGCCAAGACCTCAAGAAGCTCAGCACCTATCTCCGCCAACACCACGCTCCAACCGTTGCAATCGCGTATTATGGGAACACTGAACTGTCTGCGTATCTTCCGAATCCACAGAAACTTCCCACCACCGCGGAGCGTGCAAAAACCGGCCAGCCGCACGGATATGTCGCGTTAAGCGGTGAGAATCTCTACAGCACCTCTGGCAACTACGATTGGATCAAAGCATATCCGCAGATCGCACAGCTCGGTTCAAGTATTTTTGTGTTCTGGGTGCGATAGAGAGATGGGAATGAAAAATTTCTGAAGAAGAGAGTAACCGCAAACCATATCGCGTTTCGTATCCCGCTTACTGCGGGATGCGCCGTATGAAGAATTGCCTTTGCCCCACACGTGCGCAGGTGCTTACTCTCAAAAAATGTTCTAACCTTGAATATTCACATTTGGAATAGAACAATATTTTGGATAAAGCAATATATTTAAATAAATACAAACGCATTGATGAAAACTAATAAATGCTCGTCTTGAGGCTGGATTAACACACAAAGTGAATAAGAGTAGCCGGTTAAATCCCACTTCGTTAAGATAAATCAGTACAGCCGTGCCCCGGTCCATCAGTTCGTCAAAACTAGTTAAATTCTGTACAATACGGGCGTTAGAAATCCAAGTTTACTTCAATATACAGGGGTTGTCATTGCAAAGCTGTCTAAAAGTGATTAACTATATGAAAACCTTTAATAAGGTTATTGGGCCAGCAATTGTTGCGGCTGTTATTTGTACGTTCGGTCTGACTGGAATCACTAAATCTGCTACCACGATCGATCTCGGCATAGCAAAAAGCTTTGCAATCCTGGCCGGCTCCACGGTTACCAACACCGGCCCCAGCGTAATAACCGGAGATTTGGGGTTAAGCCCAGGCACATCCGTCACCGGGTTTCCACCAGGAACGTTGAACGGGATACAGCACGTAGCCAACACTACCACCGTCCAGGCTAAAATAGATCTGACCACAGCTTATGGTAACGCCGCAGGACAGACACCGGTGACCACGATCCCGACCGAGCTCGGCGGAACAACAAAAACCGCCGGTATCTATGACTCATCGGCGGGCACCTTTGGTATAACCGGAACGCTGACACTCGACGCACAGGGCGACCCTAGCGCGGTCTTTATCTTCAAAACCGCCTCGACACTGATCACCGCAGGGTCGAGCGTGGTGAGTCTCATCAATGGCGCCCAGCCGTGCAACGTCTTTTGGCAAGTCGGCAGTTCCGCGATACTGGGCACGAACTCTACCTTCAAAGGGAATATCCTCGCTCTAGCGTCAGCCACACTCACGACCGGTGCGAACGTAGAAGGTCGGGTGCTCGCCCGCAATGGCGCCGTGACGTTGGATGCGAATACCGTTACAGCGGCGGCATGTTCGACGAATACCAACACCAATGCACCTGTAAACACCAGTGCAAACACCAACACACCCCCAAACATCAATACGAATATTCCGGTCAATACCAATACGAACACCCCCGTCGACACCAATAGCGCTCCACCGGAACCCTCCAAGCCTGTTCCGACGATACACTCGACCACGCATCCCGACCAAAACGCCTGGTATGCGGCGAATACGCTGAAGGCAACGTGGTCCGGTGGGCCGCGCGTCATCGGATACAATGCTTTGTTCAACCAGATGGCGGATTCTGTCCCCGATGAGCATGACAGCAGCTCGACGACTACCATGAGCCGCAGTGGCCTTGACGATGGTATCTGGTATGTACACATTCGTGCTCAATATAATGCCGGATGGTCGGCAACGACACATTTTGCATTTCATATCGATACGCACGCTCCAGCACCATTTGCAGTCGTTATTGCGGACCGTAAGGTGACCGACCGCACGGCGACCGTCTCTTTTGTGACGAAGGATGAGGCATCGGGAATAGCAGAATATACACTCAAGACGAACAAGGATGCATTTCAAAACGCAACGAGTCCGGTGCAGCTGGCCAATCTGCCGCCTGGATCCTCTATGGTCACTGTTCGAGCATTCGACCGGGCGGAAAATATGACCGAGGCCACCGCAATTCTCACCGTTGATGTGCCGGCTGCGCCGATTGTGACCCTCGTTACCCCGCCACGGAAGTTGATCGGCGTTCGTGGCAATATTTCGACCATCATTGCTGGCGAACCATTGCTTCTTCGTGGCATTGCGCGACTCGCGGACCGAATCAAAATTATCGTTCGCAGTCAACCGAGTGTTTTTGAATTTCCCGTCGAGAGTATCTCTGACGATAGCCCGATTGAACCGCTTCCCGCGGGATTCGGCGCCTGGAAAGTCGAAATCAAACCTGATCTCGACGTCGGGACTCACCAAATTCAAGTCACCACTATCAGGTTGGATGGAGCGGAGAGCGACCCAGCCCCCATCATTCATTTTCAAGTCATTAACAAGGTCGTCAAAGTTGGTGGTGTCTTTATCTCCTATTCGTCACTGCGAGGAATTGTTGGGAGTATTGCCGCAATCATTTTGTGTTTCATCCTCCTGTATTTGGTACGCTATCGACGGCATAGTCCAATACGAAAATTTTTTTGACGTCTTAAAATAATTTGACAGAGGAAGACGGAATATAAGTAGACAACACAAAAAAGTATTACGTCATCTGATCAGCGATATGTTCTAGCTGCATTTCCTGTGCGTGCTCCACCTGAACACTGCACACTTCGGTCGTATGCAGGGCATTAGGTAGCAGTTGGAACAGGTGAGAGCGTTTTTGTTAGGTAGGCACTGGGTGAAATGAAGATTTCCGGTGAGGAAAATCTTGGGTTGACAAAAATATAATTATAGTGTATAACTTAAGTGTAGGAAGCGATTTTTTCAGTCAAAAAACAACACAAAATGATGCTAAATGAAAGAGAGAATCATTTCTCGCTTTTGCACGTGCGAATTCCAAAAACTGAGAAAAGCAAAAGAAAAATCATACGCACTTTTGCGCCTTCATACTATAGGGCCAAAAGTGTTCAAAAATAATTGTTTTAAGCGAGTGGTGCGGTATGCATTTCTCATTGTTTTTTTAACCGGTCTAATTTTTTTCCTCGTTCAGGCGTGGACGATGCGGGATTCCCTGACTGAACAGCGGCTGCAGCCAATTGGCTGTAACGGATGGGAATATCCGACGGCTGCCAAAACCATCTCATTAACGGATCACGCACAGTACAAGGATTTTCACAAAATAGATTCAGCACAGTATCTCTATCGTCCGTCGCGCGACGGGGTGTTCGGCTCTGACACAATTGAAGCATCCATCGAGTGCGGAGGGTTTTTTCTACCGCAAACGACGGCCAACCCGGAGGTGACCGCAGCGACAGCCATTCTCTCATTCGCAGGAACTGCGGATCCGAAGAATACTGGGGTCGTTGTCGTAGAGTCCTCGTACGACGACGGCCAGGATTGGCAAGTCGTCGACTCTTTTGTGCTCCAAGGCATAACCGATAACGCCACAAACGACGGATACCGAACGTATCCTCTTCGTGGGGTGACAGCAGCAACGTTGCCGCACCTGCGCTTTCGACTTCGGTACATCAACCCTGAGGCATATTACGATACGACGCTGCTTCTCGACGGTCTTGCGCTCGATGTGAAATTTGCGACGAAACAGGCGGTACCTGGGCAAGGTTTGTTTCATTTTTTTTCGTTCGAGGAACAGCTCGTGATCATCGTTGACCAAAAGACGCTCAATAGTGTGGAATTTCTTTCACCGGACGGAACGCCGCTGAATCTCCCATTCGTCAAAGAAATCGTCGATGGAAAGACTCGCATCACTATTCAACGGGGTGCGACGATTAAGCCCGGGGTCTACATTGTTCGGACAAAGAGCAAAAAGCTTTTTCGTGCGGTCGTTCAGGAACAGTCATTCTCGTTCGGCGTACTGAATCTTAATACACCGAAATCGAGCTACGAGACTGGCGATCTTGTTCCGTTCGCCATCGGCGTGCTTGATGATGCCGGTCGGACTACCTGCAACGCGTCACTCACGCTCACGGTCACAAAACCGAACGGCGCGGTGGCACTATTCCGCACCAGCGATGGTTCTCTTGCTGGATCCGCGGAATGCGGGCCGGAGTCGCTCACGAACCAGCCCGACTATTCCGCGCAACTTATTGCGGACCAACCTGGCACATACACCACACACCTAGAAGTGCAAACAGACCAGGGCCCGCAAACTATGACGAACACATTTGCCGTTACTGAAGATCCAGCGATGACCATTGAACGTCTTGCGCCGACGCGGATCAATCCTCGAACGTCCTACGTCACCCGACTCAATGTGACCCCCATTAGTGACTACCGCGGTACCGTGGTGGAAACTGTTCCGGCCGATTTTGCCGTAAGCAACGCTCAACCGGAAGCGGTGACGGAAGTCTCAAACGACCGCCAACTGATACACTGGGACGTTGACTGGAAGGCGAATCAAACATACGAGCTCGCCTATACGTTTGATGCGCCTGACGTGAGCCCAGCGCTTTTCACTGTCGGGCCTCTGCAGATTGGAGAATTTGTTGAACCACGCAGATGGAGCATGAGTTCGGATAAGGTGATCCGCGAAGAAAAAGCCGGCACTGCCTATGAGGTACTAACGGTGACCGACGCAGACTTTGTTCAGGATCGAAAAAGTCTGGTGGAAGCAACCAAAGAGACTTTTGCCGCCGATGAGAACGCGCAAATAAAAGCGTACAAAAACGGGTACACGTTGCCAGACGATGCTGTGCCCGAGGGGCTGGACCCCCAGAAGCAAGTGGTCGTCGAGAACGTTGAGGTACACAATCCGATGGGAACAACCGACCACCTTGTTCACGTTTCGGAAGAATTCAGGAAGGAGGGGAGGGATCTGGAAATCCTTCATCTCGTCCCTCAGCAGGGATTCAGCCCCGGCGTCTATACAATACAGACCACCCTCTCTGACGGCGAGCGAAAAGTGACAGAGACCGATGTGTTCGCCTGGGGCGTGCTCGTCGTCAATCCGGAAAAGTCCATTTATCTTCCCGGAGAAGCCGCGAAGCTCGGCATGGCCGTCCTTGACTACACCGGCAAGACGCTCTGCGAGGCCGATCTGACACTCACCATCACTTCTCTGCAAGGAGAAACAACCGTCCTTACTACGACCGATGGCAGCATAGCCCGCAACTATACGTGCGACGTTCACAGCGTCACCAATCGTCCGGACTACAGCGCGACGTACGTTCCCCACGAAGTCGGCACATACGCGCTCTCGCTGACCAGCGTGATCACGAAGGGCCAGGAACGGACCGGCTATGACCAATCGTACACCATTGAGGATTCGTTTGAGGTCAGAAATAATGTCCCCTTCGACGTGAGCCGCTTTGATACCCCGACCCGCATCTATCCCGTTGCTGACTACACGGCAAATATTACGGTGACGGCAAACGAGCACTGGAGCGGGCCGGTTGTTGAAACGGTGCCCGCATCGTTTGACATCTACGAAGTTTCTGACGACGGCCTCGTGAGCGCACCGTCTGAAAACGGTACAAAAACTATCACCTGGCAGGCTCGCTGGCAGGAAGGGGAAACCTACTCGCTCTCCTACCGCTTTGATCCACCGAACCCCTCGCCACGGGTGTACCCGCTTGGCCCGCTTGCCATCGGCACATTTCATGAAAGCCGCTCGTGGCAGCTCGCGGCGGATGCGACGCGGGTGTGGGACGGCGACGCAGTTGGCGTTCAATGGTCGAATGCAGTTAATTGGGACAATAACACCGCTCTGGCTACGGGCGATACAGTGGTTTTTGATGGCAGCGCTGGCGGAACTCCGACTGATGCTTCGCAATGGAACTCGCTCAGCTCCGTTTCCTCAATTACGAGCCTGATCGTGTCCGCAAACCCGCCCAGCACGCTGACATTCGTTAAAACTCCGGTAACGATTACGGGAGATCTCACCCTTACCTCTAGCGGCGACATCACGTGTTCTGGTTCCCAAAGCATTACCGTCGGCGGGAATTATACCAATACGACGAGCGGCTCCTTCACCCCGGGTACGGCTACAGTGACGATGTCCGGGACGTCGAATACGATCAACACGAACAAAACGCACTCGAACTTGACGGTTAATGGCGCCGGCGCGGTCATTACCGTCAATACAAACGACTTGACGGTTTCCTCTTTGCTCACGATTGGCGGAGCGGGTGACGGTGATAACGATACGCTGGTGATCGGCAGCGGCCGAACGGTGACACTCTCCGGTGCGAGTGGCACGACCTTGACGATCAATAATAGCGGCACGGACGAGATTGATGGTCCAGGCCGTCTCACCTATCAAAACTCTGCCACAACCTTCCCGACCGTCGGTACGCTGGCCGCCACGCTTGTCACCCGGTTCGATACGCTGAACGGCGACATGACTATCCCCGCTCGCACGGACTACGGTGTCATCGAGGCGTATGGCGGGAGCGCGAATGCCCGGACGGTCACGCTCGGCACAGCCGGGTCGCAAACGATTACCGCCTCGAGCTCTTTCTATGTCATTGCCGATGCGGCCAGCCCGAATCACGTTACGTTGCAAGGCGCGACGTACGACCCGACTTTGAACGTCGGCGGAACGTTGGATTTTACCGGTACCGGTGCGGCCAACGAGATCGTCACCGCGCCGGATGCGGCTGCCACCTGGACCGTGACTGGCGACGTCAACCTCACGGACGGCACTTGGACTGCCGGCGCCGAAACGTTGCTGATGGACGGCACCGCTAGCCTTATCGCAAACGGTCAAACAGTCTACAATCTGACCGTCAATGGGTCCGCGCAGACGGTCACGGTCACCACCTCCGATGTCATAGTCTCGAATGTCCTCCAGCTCGGCGGTGCAAGCGACAGCAACAATGACACTCTGACTATCGCGAGCGGAAGAACCGTGACCATGAGCGGCAACTCAGGAACAACACTCGATATCAAAAACAGCGGAACGGATACCATCAATGGCCCTGGCCGTTTGACGTACCAGAATTCCGCCACGACCTTCCCAGCCGTCGGGACGCTGGCCGCCACGCTCATTCTCCGGTTCAATACGCTGAATGGCAACATGTCCATCCCGGCGCGAACAGACTACGGCGTGATTGAGGCATACAACAACAGCGCGAGCGTGCGAACGGTGACGCTTGGCACGGCCGGGTCGCAAACAATCACGACTTCCAGCGATGTCTCTGTTATCGCGGACGGGACCGGAGGTATAACATTGACCGGAGTCACCAACGGTCCATCAGTCACTGTCGGCGGCAGTCTAGATTTTACCGGCACCAACCCCACGGGCAATGAAACACTCCGCACCGGCGCGGGCGTGTGGTCGGTGGCCGGCAGCGTTGATTTTCGGGATGGAAACTTCGTCGCAGCCACGGGCAACTCGTTCACGATGACGGGTGTCGGCACATCGCTCTGGGCGAATAGCAAGGGATTTTATGATTTAACGTTTGATCCGTCATCGTCCGGCACCATCACGATGAACGACGGCACGTCAGTCGCCAACACACTGACGATTGCTTCAGGCGATACGGTGAACTTCAACGATGCCGGCGCCTACATTGACGGCGCCAACTCCTTCGTCCTGAGCGGAACCCTGAGCGGACCGGGAACAATGTTTTGGTATGATGGTGCCGGCGCGGGAGTTTTTCCCGCGACCGGAACGGTTTCGTGCCCGGTCTTTTTCTACATCTCTGGCGGCGATATCACCATCCCGGCGCGCACCTTTGGGGGCAACGTGTACATCCAGGAAGACAGCGGCTCGTCGTATACCGCGTATTTCGGCAGCGCCGGGGGCCAGACCCTGACGTTCAATGGCTATGTGAACGTGGATGCGTACAGTACGGGGAACATTACCGTCGATGTCGCCACCTATGATCCGACCGTGAACATCGCGGGCGACCTGGATTTTGTCGGCACCGGTGACGGGACCGAAATCATCAATGCGGGTGCAGGGACGTGGACGGTTTCTGGTTCAGTGGATTTTACCAATGGTCAGTATAATATCGAGGCGGGGAATACACTCGTGATGAACGGGTCGGGGAAAACACTCACCAGCGCTAGCCAAACGCTCGGCAATCTCACACTCTCCGGCACCATCACGCTCGCCAATGCGACGCATACCGTGAGCGGCAACCTTAGCATGGCTGGCGGCACGATCACACCCGGCACATCGACCGTGAGCATGACCGGGACGTCCAATACGATCGTCGGCGGAGGCAACACCCTGGCCAGTCTCACCATTGATCCGGCCAGTGCCGGGACCATCACGGTCCAAACTTCCGACCTGACCGTATCGTCCACGTTGACCGTCGCAGCTGGAGATACACTCTCCATTGCCACGAGCCGGACGCTGTCGCACACCGGCTCCACGCTCACCTGGGGAGACGGAACGAGCACCATTTCGGGCAGCGGGACGCTCCGGTTCACCGATGCGTCAGGCGGGCCTGGGACGGGCGGCGTGCTGTCTGCCGTCACGCGGTTTGACGCCTCCAGCGCAAATATTGCGGATACGACCTTCGACGCGCGCACCTACAGTGGTGAAGTTGATTTGTATGCAAACAGCGGAACGGCCAAAACTGTTTCGTGCGCCGATGCAGCAACCTACACGCTCTCTGGTGCGACTGCGCATCTGCTTCTTTTTGCGGAAGGGGACGGAGGTCTTTCCCTTCTCTGCGACACGGCAACCGATCCGACCGTCACGGTCGGGGGCAATCTTGATTATCAGGGAGCGGGAGGCGGCAGCGAATCCATCACCACGGGCGCCGGAATATGGACGGTGAGTGGGAATGTGGATTTCACCAGTGGCACACTCACGGCGACAACGGGGAACACGTTTCGGATGAATGGCGCGTCAACGGTGCTGACCTCTGCCGGGCAGTCCTTCAAGAACTTCGCGGTCACGGGCGGTGCCATCTCGAATGTCGATGCGATGGACGTGAACGGAACGTTTGACGTGACGAGCGGGGAGTTTACCGCCGCCGCTGCTGTGAACATAAACGTATCAGGGAACTTCACGCTTGCGAACGGCACCACGTTCACCGGTCCAACTGGAGCGGGCAAGATGATCTTCGATGGCGATTTAACCTTGACCGACAGCAACGACACGAAACAAAATCTCGGCAACGTGCAGATCGGCACGTCGCCGGACACGACGAACCTGGCAAGCGATACGAAATTTCTAACGCTGACGGTGGCCAGCGGCGACGTTTTATACACCAACGGATACGATCTTGATGTGAATGGAACCATTACCATCAACGGGACATTTGATGCGACTGATGACGTCGAAACGGATGAAACGACCGTC
>JAZDGG010000030.1:0-9799 GCA_043807225.1 bacterium
GACGGTCGTTTCATCCGTTTCGACGTCATCAGTCGCATCAAATGTCCCGTTGATGGTAATGGTTCCATTCACATCAAGATCGTATCCGTTGGTGTATAAAACGTCGCCGCTGGCCACCGTCAGCGTTAGAAATTTCGTATCACTTGCCAGGTTCGTCGTGTCCGGCGACGTGCCGATCTGCACGTTGCCGAGATTTTGCTTCGTATCGTTGCTGTCGGTCAAGGTTAAATCGCCATCGAAGATCATCTTGCCCGCTCCAGTTGGGCCGGTGAACGTGGTGCCGTTGGCCAGCGTGAAGTTGCCCGAAATGTTCATGTTCACAGCAGCGGCGGCGGTAAACTCCCCGCTCGTAACATCAAACGTTCCGTTCACATCCATCGCATCGACATTCGAGATGGCGCCGCCAGTAACCGCGAAGTTCTTGAAGGACTGCCCGGCAGAGGTCAGCACCGTTGACGCGCCATTCATCCGAAACGTATTCCCCGTTGTTGCCGTGAGTGTACCATCGGTAAAGTCAACATCGCCACTGACAGTCCAGGTTCCGGCACCAGTCGTGATGGATTCGCTGCCGCCCCCTGCGCCCTGATAATCAAGACTGCCCCCGACCGTGACGGTCGGATCGGTCGCCGTATCGCAAAGAAGGGAAAGGCCGCCGTCCCCTTCGGCAAACAGATACAAGTGCGACGTGGCGCCGGACAGAGTGTAGGTTGCCGCATCGGCGCACGAAACGGTTTTGGCCGTTCCGCTGTTAGCATAAAGATCAACCTCCCCGCTGTAGGTGCGCGCGTCAAACGTGGTGCTGGCGATATTATCGCTTGAGGCGTCGAACCGCGTGACTGCGGAAAGAACGCCGCCGGTCCCAGGGCCGCCCGATGCATCAGTGAACCGAAGTGTGCCGCTGCCGGAAATAGTGCTGGTCCCGTCCCCCCAGGTAAGCGTGGCACCGGTATGCGTGAGCGTCCTGCTCGCAGCGATGGATAGCGTGTCCCCGGCAGCAATCTCGAGCGTTGCTGATACCGTCAGGTCAGAGGTCTGGACGGTAATCGTCCCCGCGCTGGCCGGATTAATGGTGAGATTAGCGAGCGTATTCCCTCCGCCTACGATGGTATTCGATGTACCGGTCATGCTCACGGTCGATGTACCGGGCGTGATCGTTCCTCCGGCCATGCTTAAATTGCCGCTGACTGTATGGGCAGCGTTGGCCAGCGTAATGCTGCCGGAGAGCATAACATTGCCCAGGGTCTGGCCGGCGCTGGTGAGCGTTTTTCCCGACCCGTTCATCACCAGCGTATTTCCGGCAGCGATATTGTACTGGCCGTCCGTAAAAGTTACATCTCCGCCCACCGTCCAGGTACCTGATCCCGCGGTGATGTACTCTGTACCGCCGCCCGCGCCGGAAAAATCCAGGTTGCTGCCAACGGTCAAGTTCGCATCCGGGTCAGGTACCGTGGCCGCGTCTAAAGTCACGCTACCATTACCATTGGCGCTGATGAGCAGCTGGCCCGTGACAGCCAGTGTGCCTGATGCGCTGACATCAACGGTGCTGGTCGCCGCGATGGTGCCGGCATGATAAATCTCCAAATCACTGCCGAACGTGCGGGGCGATAAAGACGTGGCATACCGGGCGACAATTCGCACAATGCAGTTGAGCGTCCCAGTAGCTGGGAACGTATCGCTGGATGAATATGATAACCGACCGCTCCCGTTGATCGTTCCATTTGGCACCAACGTCGTTCCAGACTGCCCGCTTAGGGTAAGCGTACTGGCTGAATCAGTGATGGTCAGGGTATCGTCACTTGCCACGGTCAGGGCGCCCGTGGCGGTAATGCTTCCAGATGGAATGGTAATCGCTGCAGCCGAAGCCGGATCGATCGTTAGGTTATAGAATGAGACGCTGGGCGCGGTGAGCGTCTGACCGCCGGTGCCATTCATGTTAATCGTATTGCCCGCGCTCGCAGAAAACGAACCGTCGGTGAGATCAACACTACCGGAGATAGTCCAAGTGCCTGAACCGGTCGTGATTGACTCCAATCCAGCGCCTACGCCTAAATAATCTATATTGCCAGCGACAAAAACGGCTGGGTTAGCGCCCAGGTAATCTCCGTTGATTGCAAAGTAGCCGGCCCCGTCAGCGGATAATAACAGATCCCCGCCGATTCGGTATGTTCCCGCGACCGTATAAATTTGATAAGTGCCCGCAACAGTCTCATACAGCTCCAAGTCACCGCCATAATCAACCGCCGGCTCGGATAATCGATCGGGCAGTGTGATGTTTCCGGCCAGGACAATCCTTAAGGTTGAAGAAATAATGCCAGTGGATGGAAACGTGGTTGATGAAGTGTAGGTCAGGCGACCGTCGCCCGAAATCGTCCCGGTAAGCGTCAAAGACGTACCAGATGTGGCGGTCAGAGTCAGCGTCCGGCTGGCCGTCAAAGAAAGGGTGTCGGCCGACGCCACGGTCAACAGGGTAGAAACTGACAGATCAGAAGTTTGCAGCGTGATCGTGCCGGCTGATGCCGGATCAATATTCAGGTTGGCCAAGGTCGCGCCGCCTCCGGTGATGGCATTGGCCGTGCCATTCATTTTGAGCGTTTCAGCGCTGGCGGTCCAGGTCCCGTCCGTAAGGTTCACGTCACCGGTCACGGTCCAGGTGGCGGCTGCGTCCGGCGCTGTCACGATTTCTGTTGCCGCGCCAGTGCCGGTAAAATCAAATGTGCCGCCGACATTTAACGTCGGATCATAAGTCGCGCCTTGAATGGTCACATTATTCGTCGCGGCCGCGTCGGCCATGACGTAAAAGTAGCCGGAGGCGGTAATGGTTTGCGATCCGGCCGTACCTAAAGTAACTGTCCGCGCATTAGCGCTGCCGCCATAAGCCTCGATCGCTCCGTAATCGGTCCGCGCCGGAATGGTCATATTACCGTTCAGCGTATCAAACCGAGTGATCAGGGCGGCGGCCAGCGTGCCAACAGTCGGAAAGTTAGTGGCGGAATTTTGGTAGATTAAACGGCCGGGACCGTCAATCTCGTCCGTACCGCTGTTATTAATAGTCAGTGTTGTGCCGCTCGCGCCGGACAACGTCACTGTCCGGCCGCTGCCAATCACCAGCTTGTCGTTGTTGCTGTCAGCCGCCCCGCCAATCGTGAGCAATGACGAGACGGTGAGGTCATTCGTGTTGACAGTAATAACCGCGCCTGCGCCGTCAATCGTCAAGTTCGAATGCGTTTTGGTCGTATTAATCGTATTCGACGTCCCGGACAGAATAAGGGTGGCTGTGCCCGGAGTGAACGTGCCGCTCGTGGTGTTGGTATAATCACCGCCCACGGTAAGGGCAAGGGTGTTCCCAAATGTGACCGCGCCGGTTGATGTGTACGAAAAATTACCGGTTATCGCAGCTGGCGTTTTGGTAAAAGTCAGCGTGCTCGGCGGACTGGCTGAAACGGACAGACTGGCAATCGAAGATACCGCGCTCACGGCATTCCAGTCCGACGCATCAGTCGGCGTTCCGCCGGCGCTGCCGTCAAATACCACTGTATCGCCGGCGGCCAGAGCGATATTGCCGTCCCAGTTTGTCGCGTTCGACCAGTTGGCGCCGGCTGCTCCACCGTCCCACACCCGCGTCGCATCTGCCGCCATCTGCCACGCCCGGTTCTCATGAAAAGTGTCAATCTGCAAGGGACCGATCGGATAAATGCGCGGCGATGGATTCGGCGGATTAAACCGATAAGACAGGGAATGCGTTTCCCCCATTTGCCAGTCAACCGGCCAGGTAATCGTCCGGGTTCCGTTCGGAGCCGGCGCGCTTAGCGCGCCTCCGTCAGAGATCGCATAAATTTCAAACGACGCTGGGACCGTCTCAATAACCGGACCGAGCCAGGGTTCATTGGCCGTTACGGTAATATTGGCCGTGTAATCTACCACCGGGTACAGCCGGGTCGGCGTATCAGAGCGGCTGATATCAAACGGTACGCTGGCCCGGACCTCAAAGGAATCTTCAATCGCATAACTTTGATCGTAGCCGGTTCGCTCCTGGCCTTTTTTAATCACACTGGAAAGACTAAGCTGGTAAGCGCCAACTTCTTCCGGGACGTATTCTGCGCTATAGTCCGGAATGTTTGAAACGCTGTGAACGTCACAGTCATAGTTCCGCGCAATACTGCCGTCGGCTGTATCCAGAACCGTCTTTTTTCCAGCCGGCGAAGTAATTGTCAGCCGCAAATCGGCTTGGCACAGCGTCTTGCCCGTATAATCAAGCACGGCCATGCCGAACTTAGCCGTTTCGCCCGGCCGATAAATGGATTTTTCCGGATTAACCACCAGGACGCCCCACACAAACGTAGATTCCTCAGTCGCGGTTTTCGCCCCATCGCTTACGGTTGCCCGGACAGTGTATCTCCCCGCGTGGAAGCCGTTGCCCGGAACGATGCTCAACACCTCAAGGTTCTTTCCCTCCTGCTGAAAATCATCGCTAAAGAGATCCTTTCCGATTTCGATCTGCTCATTGTACGGTCCGATCACCTCGACATTTGTCACCGTCAGCGGCTTTGCTATATCCAGTCCTTGTGGAGCGTTTGCTGCGGGAACGAGGTATCCTTTTTTAAAGATTTTGATGTGCGCGACTTCACCCGCAGAAAAAATTGCTTTTGTCGCAGTGGAAAAATGCTGCTGGGTGAGTTGAAAATCCGTCTTCTCAGGGGTGAATTGCTGACCTTGCACGGTTGCCTGAGCGGCAGTCAACTGAGCAGGTGATTGGGATGCCTCGCCGGCAGTTGCCCGGAGGATCTTCGGCACGATAATTTGGACGAGGAGGAGATACGCGCTCGCCGCCGCAAGCATTATCCAGAGAATCTGTGCTCTCTTTGATTGACCAGCGTTGTGGTACTGCGGGTACTGATTGACCTTACCTCCATCAATCAATACGAGCTTTTGGCTGTGGTGGGAATACTCAAAAAAGCGCCAACCATAGCGCTTTTCGACATCTCGAAGACTATAAAATACTGCTTTTTGTGTTCTTTTTTGCGCTTTTGCCCCTGATAGCCGGTTTTTTTGGCTAAAAATAGGCAAAAACGACCACCTTTCGTTCATGGATTTTTCTTGGGTTTTTGTTTTCCTCTACCTCTTATTATGAACCACCTTGAAACTTTTGTCAAGTGGAAAGAGGTCTAAACCAAGTATACAGAAAAAGTGTTCGTGTGTCTTGGTATGAAACGCTCTTGGGACGATCTGGGGGGACTGAGAGAGAAAGGCGTTTTTTTCTCGCTTGCTGACTGAAAAAGATCATGAGAAAAAATGCTCTGCTCTGTGTGCCGGATGATGTAGCTTGACGAGTCAATAAAGAGTGCGTTAGAACGATAGCATCCCTCGTGGTACGAACGGCGTCTCTTCGATCCTCGGATGATCATGGAGGGAGGTATCATGCGGCAGCAAACTATGGTGGCTATAGTGTAGTGGTAACACAGGGGCCTGTGGAGCCCTTATCTCGGGTTCGAACCCCGATAGCCACCCCATCGAGCTCAACTCGAACTTTATGATATTTATGAGGAACACAAAAACCGACCGCGCTGGTTCTCTTCTAGGGGGTTTTATTGTGTCATCTCCTCCGTAAGTCGCTCAACGATGGCACGCGGGTGCTCGTGCACAAAATCATGCGCGAGGGTACGGGTGATGAGTTTTTGGATGTAGGGATGAAGCTTGCGCGTGACGTGCCGAAGTATCGGGCGAGGACAAACAAGAAAGATCTTCTGAACTTTCTCCGTGCGGAGGATCGGCAACACCACATCGTTCATCTTGTCCGTGAGAAGAGAAAGGTATTGCTCCTTTGGCGGACGAACCTCCGGTGACCCCGATGACCAGACGTGTCCATGGCCGGACGTGCGAAAAATCGGCTTTCGTTCTTTCTTCTCTGGCGGGCTCACGGTATATTGAGGGAGCTCACTCAGCACGCCCTGATGCGCGTTGAAAAATCGGACGGTACTCCCATCGAGCACAAGAATGATGGAGGGGTGTGGAAACTGGTACAGCGTGGATCGAATTTTCATCCTTTCGAGTGTACCATGCCAGGTCGCTCTTTGGATACCGCGCTTCACGACACCGGCGTACCGTGGTAGACTGAGGACAACACACATCCAACAACATGGCGCTCCCCACTCTGGATCAACTTTTTCAGCTTGCGATCGACAAGAGGGCATCTGACCTCCACATTGTGGCAAACCTTCCGCCGATTTTGCGTATTGATGGAACGCTCGTGCTGCAAAAAAACTTCTCGGTTCTGGAGCCGGCGGACACTGAAAAGGTCTGTCTGAGTTTTCTGAATGATCTACAACGACGGCGCTTTCTCGAATCGCGTGATCTGGATGTCGGGTATCAGCTCAAGGATGGGACGCGTTTTCGTATTAATTTGTTTTGGGAAAAAGACCAGATTGGGCTGGTTGCGCGAGTGATCAGCTCGCGCATTCCGACCATGGAAGAGCTGTTGATGCCGAATATCGTGTACGATCTTATCCGGCTCGACCAGGGGTTGATTCTCGTCACCGGCCCGACAGGATGCGGAAAGTCCACTTCGCTCGCCGCGATGATTAATCTGGTGAACGAGGAGCGGTCAGCGAACATCGTCACGCTCGAGGATCCGATTGAGTTCATCTACACGCCGAAGAAGTGCATTATCGAACAGCGGCAGCTTGGGTCGGATATGCTCACGTTTGAGGCAGGGCTGAAGCACGTTGTGCGACAGGATCCGAATGTCATTCTTGTTGGCGAAATGCGCGATCTTGAAACGATCGCTTCAACCATTACGCTTGCAGAAACTGGCCACCTGGTGCTGGCAACCCTTCATACATTCAACGCAGCACAGACGGTCGATCGCATCATCGACGTCTTTCCCCCGCACCAGCAGAATCAGGTACGGTCGCAACTCTCGCTTTTCTTGAAGGGGATCATTTCACAGCGCCTCCTGCCGCGCGCAAAAGGTGGGCGGGTTGCAGCACGCGAGGTACTGATTAATACTCCGGCGATCGCGAATCTTATTCGTGAGAATAAAATCCCGCAAATCAAAACCGCGTTGCAAACGAGCGCCCACGAGGGGATGATGACGATGGATCAGAACATCAAGGTCCTCTTTGAGAACAAAGAGGTCACGCGCGAGGTTGCGCTGGCGCATATGGTAAATCCGGAATCGCTGCATTAACCTGATGAACGACGGCAGACAAGAGGGGAAATCTTTTTCTTCAACGATGGACGAACCGCACGTTCCTCTCCCTGCCAGTGGACAGCCTCCTTCAACCTCAATCCCGCGGCCGCGCATGGACCGCCGTGTTGTGCTCCTACTCGTCCTTGTCGCGGTGTTTGCCGCCTGCATGTTTTTCTGGAAACTTGGCACCAATGCGGTGTCGGATACCGACGAAGCGACGCATGCGATGGTGACGCGCTCTATGGTGGAGAACGGCGACGTGCTGTCGCTCAGGATCATGGGAGAAAATTACTTTCGCAAACCGCCACTCGCATTCTGGTTGCGCGCTGGTGCCGTGGTTGTTTTTGGAGAAAACGAGTTCGCGTTGCGGTTGTTTTCTGCCCTCGCCGGCGTCGGGACGACCCTGCTCCTTGCCTGGTGGGCATGGTTGCTCACGCGAAAATGGTTTGCGCCCTTCTTTGTTGGAGTCGTTTTTCCGCTCCTCCCGATTACACTCATCCACACTTTTCGGCATGGAGATACGGATGGCATTCTCATCTTCTTACTGACGTTAACGGCATTTCTTCTTTGGCGGAGTTTGCACCGTCCATTGTATCTCGTGTGGGCAGCGGCAATACTTGCGCTTGCGGTGATGACAAAGTCAGCAGGGGCAATTGTTGTTCCCGCTGCGTTTGCGGTTGCGCTGCTTATCACGCGGGCGTGGCCATATCGGTGGAAGCATGTTCTTTCTGCGTTGGGAGTCTTTCTTGCCATCGCCGCGCCATGGCACATCTATGAGACGCTCCGTTTCGGTGGAACGTTTTGGGGTGAGTACCTTGGCTACCACATCATCTCGCGCGTCACGAGTGTCATCGCCGTTTCGTCACAGACGCACGGCCCTCTCTGGTACATTCATGCCGCGGAGAAGGGGATGTTCCCGTGGTCATGGCTCATCGTTCCGGCAACCCTTTTCGCGTTGTTTCGATTTTTTCGTACGAAGGAAGAGAGAACAACGCTTGCATTCTTTCTCTCTTGGGGATTTGGGACGATTCTTCTCTATTCATTCGCTGAAACGAAGTTAGATTGGTACATCGCGCCGGCGTATCCTGCTTTTCTGCTGCTCATCGTGCTCATGGTTGCTGCGTGGTGCTCTCTTCCGCGGTGGTGTGTCTGGATAACACTTGGAACGTTGGCGCTGCTTGGCGCACGAGCACTCTACCTTTTTCGGACGGGCGTGCCGAACGCATTCCCATTTTCTGCGTATGGCTTTCGGATATCCGTACTCCTCACGGGGCTGCTGTGTGGAGCGATTGCGGTCGTTCTCATCCTGCTCTCTCGGCGGATGCACCTTTCCTTCTGGCGGCTGTGTCTTCTCGGTGCGGGCGCCCCGCTGCTCATCGTCAGCGTGCAGACCTGGCGCGGATACTTGCACGCGATGCCGGAATCTCCATTCAGAGTTTTTCGGAATGCGATTGTCGCCGCGCAGCCACACGCAGACGTTTACCTTTTTCCCATTGGATTCTACGTCCGGCCAATTACCCATTGGTATCTCATTGGTGCGCAGAGCGAGCGACAGCTTACACCGCTCAAAGAGAATCTCGATGCACTCCGCGCGACTATCCAGAATGACCCGGGGACGTATGTGATCGCAGAGCAAACAACAGCCTTCCCCGACGACATTGCTGCCCGCTTGCAGTTTATCGTACGCAAACCCACGCTTGCGCTATACCGGATATTGTCGGAATAGAAAACGCCCCATGGTTGTTCTGCCCGTGAAGCGTGAAGAACATGCCGTCAGCACATGCTCATCCTTTTTCATAATATCCTTGTGGCTCCTTCATCACCGGTGAAGGGAAGGATTGGTAGACCGGAACAAAAACATCGTTCACCTTTTTGTTAAAAGGTGAATTGTCTTCACATCGAAGCACCGCCGATCCCTGCCCCGTTCGAATCAATCGAATCCTTTCCAAATAAAAAGCGCCCCCGCAGACCTGTGTCCATGGAGGCGAAGGAACCCACCGCTCTCACAAGCTATGGCGTCGCTTGCGAGATCGGAGATCGGCGATCCGTTCCCGCTCTTCCTCTTCTTCTCCTCGGATTGCGCTTCGCATGGCGAAGAGGAACCCGACACTGACGATAGTACCACACGTGATGCCAAATAACACACCCAAGGCGTGGTTTCCCTTCATCGTGACGATCATCCCGGAGGCAAAGAGAAGCCCGATGATGATTCCCCACCGGATAGCTCCCCCGTGACCGACGTTGCGGATGAAGAAGAATAGCGCCACACCAGGAATCAATGAAACTACGGCGGGCACGCTGTGCGGGATGAGCATAGCAATCCCAGCCGTTGCGAAAAGTGCACTGAAAACGGAAATGGCATTTCGCGCGGCTTTGGTAGAGAACATGTTCCCTCCATTTCTCCAGACCACTTTTCTCTCAGAACAAATCGGGGGCATGATACGGCAAAACCACTATCTTGTCAACCCCATGACCTGCGAATCCTTCATCTTGTATCGTTTTCGTAAGTAAAGGGGTCGAGACGGGAGCATGAATCAACGTTATTGTTCCGGTGGTCTGGGAGATTTTTCTTTTTGCTGCTCTTCTCTTGCCAAGCGGATTTGGGGTCTGGGG
>JAZDGG010000031.1:0-6020 GCA_043807225.1 bacterium
CCAAGAAATCCCGGGAGAATCGGCGAGTGGATCGGCTCCCCGGCACCGCCAAGGGCCTGCTGAATGATCGTGTTGGTATCGACAGCGCGTTCCAGTGCCTGCCGGACTGCTTTCTCTTTCAAGAGAGAGTTTCGCTCGTTAAAGAAAACAGCGGTGTACTGGGGGAGCTTGAGGGAGAAAAGATGGACATCGGATTTTTCTGTCTGCGCGCGCGTTTCACTGGTGACAAAATTTATCCCATCGGCCTGGTGGTGTTTGACCGCATCGGCAGCATCCTGCGGAGTTGGATAGAACCGGAACGCGAGTCCGTCCAGATACGGACGGTCTCCGTAAAAACGGTCGAAGCGCACGAAGCGGTATGCCTTGATTTCTCCGCGGCGATCCTTGGTCAGCGAATCGAAACGGAAGGGGCCAGAGCCAATCGGTTTGACGTTGTACTCCGCGAGACTCGCGTTCGCAGGAGGAACATCGTTCCAGATATGTTCCGGGAGAATGCCAACCGTGAGGGTCGAAAGAAACGGCGCATAGGGCTTGGCGAGCGTCATTTTCACCGTATACATATCAACCATCTCCACGCGCACATCCTTGTAGGTGCTCTGCAGCGGACTCTGGTACTCAGGATCGCTGACGGCATTGAAGGTAAAGGCAACATCGCTTGCGGTGATGGGCTCGCCGTCATGCCAGACTGCATTCTGCCGCAGCGTAATGACGTAGGTTTTTCCATCTTCGCTGACCTCATCGTGTGTCGCCAGATCGGGAATCACTTCTCCTTTCTCATTGATCTGGTACAGCCCGCGAAAGAGCAGCTTCGTCAGGTCGACATCAACATCGTTCCGCCTCGCAAGCACAGGGTTGATAAACTGCGGTGATCCGATTTCTGCCTCGGTGTACGAACCGCCGGTTCTCGGCACGGCAACGATGTGCCGATCGTAGAAGCGGACACCAAGCACCAGCGCGCTCACGATGCCGACCAGCGCAGAAGCGCGAAGGAGCCATAGTTCAACGGGGGAGAGTGCTGCGAAAAAAAACTTCAACTGGCGCCGTGTTGGGAGCCGCGGAATCTCCGCCGGCGCAAGCGGAGGGAACATGAGGCGCTCATGATTTTCTGCCGGCGAAATACGCCGAAAAAAACGCTTCAGCCACCCGAAGCGTACGGCGCTTCTGTCGAACATCGAAAAAATGGTCATCCGTGGAAGAAGAGGACGTTTGCGAGCGCGAGACCGAGAAAGAGCACCGCGACAACGACGGTGGCGATAAAAATCATCTTTTCTGCGCCGCGCTTCGTTCCGTAAAAGTCACCGCTCCCGCCAAACGCGCCACCGAGTGCCGTTCCACGTTGTTGCAGCAAAATCAGGGTGACCAGAATTGCCGCAAGGATGATGAGGATGATCGTGGAGATATGCATGAAAACATCCGTACCGGACGTTGTGGGAGCATACCAGAGGGCGCCCCTGCTGTCAACGTCGGCGTTTTTCTGAGGCGGCACGCGCTTTCTTGGCAATAATCGACCGAAGCGTCAGAACGCTTTTACCGCTGACACGCATACGGATTCTCCGTTTACGTTCGCGGCGCTCTGCCCGGGTCATCTTTTTTCGGTGGTCGGCATCCATGTGAAGTATGCTTATCCTCCCGCGTCACGAAGTTGTTCCGTCCGCTTCTTTCCAATCAGTTTTGCAAGCTCATTGTCACTCGCCTGGCGGATGTGTACAAGTGAGCCGAACCGCCGGAGGAGCAGGCGCTTCGTCGCCGGCCCGATCCCCGGGACGTCATCGAGGAGCGAGCGGGCGACGGACTTTTGGTGTTTTCCACGAAAGAAGGTGATGGCAAAACGGTGCGCCTCGTCACGGATACGCTGGATGAGGAAGAGTTCTGCCGACGCACGGGGGAGGAGAATCGGCTCCGCGTGGTGCGGAAGAAAGAGTTCCTCCTCGCGTTTTGCGAGCGCGACAACCGCTGGAGGTTCCTTTGCATCTTTCAGAACACGCAGGACGGCAGCAAGCTGTCCTTTTCCTCCATCGAGAAGTATCAAATCGGGCCTCGGCCAATCGCTTCGCTGGAGTCGCCGACGGACGATCTCTGCCATCATGGCGACATCATTCGGACGCTGTTTTAGGCGGACGGTAAATTTTCGAAAATCACTTTTCTTTGGCTGCCCATTCTCAAAGACCACCATGGATCCAACCGCATGTGTCCCCTGGATGTTCGAGATATCAAACGCCTCGATCCGGCGAGGTACCAAGGGAAGTGCCAATGCTTTTGTGAGGCCCTCGAGCGCTTTTCTCGATCGTTCGACATCCGACAGCCACTCATCCTTTCTCCGCTCAAGATACTCCCGCGCATTTACTTCACCGAGCACCACCAGTTGTCGCTTTCTTCCGCGTCGTGGTGCGGAAAGGGTGATCCCGAGAAGTCGCTTGATGGTCTTTGCGTTCTTCGGCAGTTCACGAACAATCACGACCTTCGGACGGTCAGCGGCAAGCGCATAGAACTGGCTGAAGAAGGCGTCGAGAATTTCCGCGTCCGGTGTTTCTGGCGGCTGCTCCAGGAGCACGTCCTGTTTGTGCAGCACTTTGCCCTCGCGAATCTGAAAGAGGTTGACGACCGCCCAATCGCGATCGCGAGTGATGCTGGCGACGTCGAATTGATCGCGGCGTGGGGCGATCATCTTCTGGCGCTCCGTCGTTTTTTCGATGGCGAACAGGCGGTCGCGAATCCGGGCGGCCTGTTCAAAATTCTTCCGTTTCGCTTCTGCCTGCATCTGCGTTCTCAAGCGACGAATCACCTCTTCAGACCGTCCGGCGAGAAAGCCCAAGATGGGTTGCACCACTCGACGCCGGTATGCTGCAGGCGTGATGGCATCCGCGCACGGTCCAAGGCAGCGGCCAAGGTGCATATCAAAACAGGGCTTCACCCGGTGCGGCATGCACGTGCGGAATGCAAAAACACGCTTGAGCAGCCGCACCGTTGCTCGTGCTGCAGCTGCAGATGTATATGGTCCAAAATAGCGGGACCCGCGCGCAGCCACGCGGCGCGTTGCTACGACGGTCGGATATTCTTCTTCAAGCGCCACGCGGATGTAGAGAAAGTCCTTGTCATCCCGGAGAATGATATTGTACGGCGGATGGTACTTCTTGATCAGGGTTGCTTCAAGAAGCAGTGCTTCGATCTCGGTATCCGTCATGATGAAGTCGATACGCGCAATCTTTTTTACCATCAGCTGCTTTGACGGCTCCAAAACATCCGTTTGCTGAAAGTAGCTCGCGACGCGTTTTTTCAGATTCTTCGCTTTGCCGACGTATAGAACTGTATCGCGAAGATCGTGGTAGATGTACACGCCGGGTTTCTCCGGGAGTCGTTTGCGTTGTTGTTCAACGGTCAACATGGCCACAGTATACCACCGTCCGTGCATCAGGGATTGACAATACCTGTATTTATGCTATACTCCCACTCTTCTTGTTCCTGAACAACATTCGGACGTTCCAAACAGGACGTTCGTAGAGTATGCCTTGAAGTACTTCCAGCGACTCGCGTCGCAGAAAGAGGGGGACCTTCGTGAAGTACGATGTTCAGCACTTCGCCACTCACCGCAACCAGCATCCCGATGAACAGCTCTCTCGAGCGTTACTCGAGTGGCTCGCGGAAGGCCGGTTTGGCCCTGGGAAGCATGCGCCGACGATTGCCCCTGATGCCACCTTCGTGGCCTGGCAGCAGGGGGAGTTTCGCACACCCGATGGCCGTGGGGTCGAAGAGTGGATCGATGAAGGCACACTACCGCTCGGCACGGGCGGGGCGGGGCCGTTCAACGACCACCAGGTCGATTCCCGCTGTGGGGCGGTTCCGTATTGCGATATCTGCAAGAAGGAACCGCCGCGATGGTGTACAAGCGATATCATTGCCTTCGACTTCGGTCTGGTGGGCGACATGCGCATCCGTGCCTTACTCCGGTACGTGCACGCGAACGACGTGCACGGGATCCATGACGGTTCCTTCGACTGGGCCAAGATGCTCTTTCTGGAGCAGCAGCAGAATGGCCGTGGGGAGGAGGCCGTCTACCAAGATTGGAAGCGGCTCGTACTCGAGCCCACCTTCGTGAATCAGACGACCTTCCTCGATGTCGAGGGCACCTATCGACGGCTCGCGAGGAGGGGCTTCGTCCAGCGCGGCGACAACGTGCATCGGTTCGTCTCCCTCCGGGGTGATGGTGCCGATCACCCTCGCATCGCTGACTACGCGAGAAACTACCGCGGAGGCAAACAGGAACTCGTCTTTCGTCGGCAGTCGTCCGGCAATGTTCAGATCCTGGTTGCACCGTCGAGTCCGCTTCGAAAGCTCATGGCAGCGGTCGCCGCCGTGCTCCGGTATCGCGAGTTCCGCATGAATCCCGCGAACGCCGCCATCATGCCGACGTACGAGCAGCTCGCCGTCGATGGCGACTGCTCGATCGTCCCGCACGTGTTCTACTATGCTCCTTCTGGGAGCATTCTGAACGGCAGCGACACGCACCCCGACGTGAAGCCGATGGTCATGCCGTACGGCGAGATCGTCGAGCTGACGACCAAGCTGGCCTTGCCTCTTGCCGAGGAGCTGGCCAGCCGCTGGGGCGAGATCGACCCGCTCATCGCGTCGGTTCTCGAACCGATCACTGCCTCTGAGGTTCATGCCTAGTACACAACCGTCCTTTCCCCCACGCCACCCTGTGGGGCCGCGCCCGTTTCCAACATCCTCTGGGATGAAGGGACCGGGCGTTTTTTCTTTCTCCAGAACGGCCTCGCGGCTTGGGTGTTGACCCCGCTTGACAGGTGGTGTATACTCACCCGCAGCTTTGTCGAAAGTTTTTTCTTCTCAATGAAAATGAATAATCAGAAGGGGGCAGGGTCCATCCGTATTCGGGGTGCCCGTGTGCACAATCTCAAGAATATCGACGTCGACATCCCGCGGGAGAAACTCGTCGTGCTCACCGGCCTCTCGGGGTCGGGGAAGTCTTCCCTTGCCTTTGATACGATCTACGCGGAAGGCCAGCGCCGGTACGTTGAATCACTTTCGTCCTACGCTCGGCAGTTCCTCGGCCTCATGGACAAACCCGACGTCGACCGCATCGACGGTCTTTCGCCGACTATTTCCATCGACCAAAAATCGACATCGCACAACCCCCGTTCCACCGTCGGAACGGTGACCGAAATCTACGACTACCTTCGTCTGCTCTACTCCCGCGCCGGCACGCCGCACTGCCCCCAGTGCAACCGAGAGGTGCACCGGCAGACGATTGATGAGATCGTCCGGCGCGTGATGGATCTTCCAAAAAGCACGCGGGTGTTGCTGCTCGCACCGGTGATCCGCGACAAAAAGGGCGAGCACAAGCAGGTGATTGAGGAAATCCGCAAAGGGGGGTACGTTCGCGTCCGTTTTGACGGCATCGTGATGAGTATTGAGGAGGCGCTCGATCTTGATGTCGACAAACAGAAAAAACACTCCATCGAGGTTGTCGTCGATCGGATGACCATCCAAGAAGGCGCAAACGAGAAAGCGGCGAACAGCGACAAGTCACGCCTTGCCGACTCGCTCGAGACCGCGCTGGAACTTGGTGAAGGCCTCGTGATCGTTCAAACGGTTGAGGGTGAAGGGAGCAGAGCGAGCGGCGGGAAGGAACTCATTTTCTCTGAACACTTTACCTGCCCGTATTGCAATCTCGATCTTCCACCGCTCGAGCCGAGGAATTTTTCCTTCAACAGCCCGCACGGCGCTTGCCCAGCATGCACGGGGCTCGGGACGAAATTGGAGGTGGATCCCGATCTCGTCATCCCGAACAAGAACCTGACCGTTGCACAGGGAGCGATCCGGCCATGGTCACGCACTTCGTCCAACCAGACATGGTTCATGCGGATTCTCGAAGCGGTTGGCCAGGTGCACAAATTCTCGTTGAACGAACCGGTAAGCAAGCTCACAAAAAACGCGGTCAATATCATTCTCTACGGTACCGGTGCCGAAACGTACAACGTGAACAACCTCTACGGCGCGGGCAA
>JAZDGG010000032.1:0-6050 GCA_043807225.1 bacterium
CTCTACGGTACCGGTGCCGAAACGTACAACGTGAACAACCTCTACGGCGCGGGCAAGGTGAAGGCGTTCTATACCACCTATGAGGGGGTCATCCCGAACCTTGAACGGCGATATAAAGAGACGGATTCTGACTACATGCGCGCGGAGATCGAACGGTACATGCGCATTTCTCCGTGCCCGGAGTGCCACGGCAAGCGGCTCCGGCCAGAAATCCTCGCCGTGACGATCAGTGATTTCTCCATTGATACAGTCGTCGCACTGACGATTGACGAGGCACTGCTCTTCTTCCGCAAGCTTTCGGGGGCAGAAAAAAATGGGAAAGGAAAAACGTCCGGCATGGAGGTGAAAGCGCTCGATGCCCGAAAGATTGAGATTGCACGACTCATCCTCAAAGAGATCCAAGAACGGCTCCAGTTTCTCGTTAACGTCGGTCTTGATTACTTAACGCTTGACCGGCCGGCGACGACGCTCTCGGGCGGCGAGGCGCAACGAATCCGGCTGGCGACGCAAATCGGCTCTTCACTGGTTGGTGTCATTTATATTCTTGATGAACCCTCCATTGGACTCCATCAACGTGACAATGACAAGCTCATCCACACCATTCTCAATCTCCGCGACCAAGGGAATACCGTCATCGTTGTTGAACATGACGAGCAGATGATCCGTTCAGGCGACGAGGTGATTGACATCGGCCCAGGGGCAGGGGAGCACGGAGGGAAAATCATCGCCCAGGGAACACCCGCGGAGATCGAAAAGAATGCGCAATCGCTCACCGGCTTGTATCTCTCGGGCAGGCGCTCTATCAGCGAGCCGGAGCAGTACCGCAAGGGGAACGGCAAGTCACTCACGATCAAGGGCGCTCGCGCATTTAACCTCAAGAACATCACCGTAAAGATCCCTCTCGGAAAGTTCGTTGCGATCACCGGCGTCTCCGGTTCTGGGAAGTCAACGCTGATGACGGAGATTCTCGCAAAATCGCTCGCGCAGACGTTCTACAATGCCAAAGACCTCCCCGCGGACCACGATACCATTCTCGGCACGGAGCATCTCGATAAGGTCATCGATATCGACCAGTCGCCGATCGGACGAACGCCACGCTCAAATCCCGCGACCTACACTGGCGTCTTTACGTATATTCGCGATCTCTTTGCACTGCTGCCGGAATCCAAGATCCGCGGGTACAAGGTCGGACGGTTCAGCTTCAACGTCAAAGGCGGCCGGTGCGAGGCGTGCCAGGGGGATGGTGTCGTCAAGATCGAGATGCAGTTCCTTCCGGATGTCTACGTCGAGTGCGAGGAGTGCAAGGGGAAGAGATTCAACCAGCAGGTGCTGGAGATTCACTACAAGGGGAAGAATATTTCCGACGTGCTCTCGATGACCGTTGAAGAAGCGTATGCGCTGTTTGAGAATATTCCGCCGATCAAACAGAAACTGCAAACGCTTCTCGACGTTGGTCTGGGGTACATCCACCTTGGACAGTCCGCGACAACTCTTTCGGGCGGCGAAGCGCAGCGCGTCAAGTTGGCGACAGAACTTTCTCGTCGCGCAACGGGGCGCACACTCTACATTCTCGATGAGCCGACAACCGGTCTCCATTTTGACGACGTCAAACGACTACTCCACGTCCTAAATCAACTCGCGGATAAAGGCAACACCGTGCTCATCATCGAGCACAACATGGATGTTATCAAATCCGTCGATTGGGTGATTGACCTTGGACCGGATGGCGGTAAAAAAGGCGGTTACCTCGTTGCCGAGGGAACGCCGCGCGACGTCGCGGCCGCGAAGGAGAGCTCAACGGGGCAGTATCTCAAAAAAGTCCTCAAGCCAAGGTCGGCCAAGCAACTCACCCCGACAAGCGCGAGAGTCCGCTCGGTTGCAGCAAAAGCAAAGGTGAAGGCATAGGTCTTAGGTACCAGCGTCAAGAAAGAAAAACCCACCGGGGCAGGGGTGGGCTGTTAGGACATGAGGCCGAGGGGTTTGGCGATCTCTCGAATCATCTTGTTGTAGAAGTGGTCGAGCCGGAAGAGGGTGAGAGAAAGAGCACTTCGTTTGCCCTGGTCCACCTCATGGAAAGTTCGCTCCTCGAGCCGGCCAAGAATCCGCGCGAATTCGCCAAGAACCATCGGATGCGTCGGGCTGATTTCGATGGCACCTGAAACCGCAACGACGCACCTCGTCTGAGCGAGCAAAAAGTTGCGTTCAGACTCGTGCAGACTCAAGAACAGTAAGCGGATCTGGTGGCGAACTTCAAACGCTCCATCCACGATCCCGACGGACAAACTGCTTCTTGCCGACTGCACACGTTTCTCCCACCAACGGTTCTCGTAGTTCAGCAGAATGCCGCACTCCCGAACACGTTCCTCTTGCACCAACGTTACCGCGAGTATCCTCACCGACCTGTCCCATCCCTCATTATGCGGGCTTGGGAGGTTGAGGAGGATACGCATGACCAGCTGGTCGCGTGCCATGTTCTCAATCCATTCAGGCGTCCAGTTCATGTTTCCTCCAATCGCCTAGGCATCGCCATTGGCTATGGTTGTGTGAAAAGTACCTCTGCCCCAGTGAACGGTGAAAAGGACAATCGTCACTGCCGATCCTTTCATATCGAGTTGAACACGTCAAGGACGGCGCGGAGATGCGCATTTCGAAGGCGCTCGTTGACAGATTTTCTCTCTTCGTGTAAGACGATCGTCGGATGGTTCCTTTCCCAAAGAAAGAAGGAGGTCGCATGGACCAGCCACAGGATCAGGTACCAGTACCAGATCAAAAGCAGGTTGCTCTGCCGTTCAACATCGTCATCTATGTGCTTTTCAGCATCGTGGTTGCGTGCGGGATCTTTATCGGACTCTCCATGAAGCAGATCGCTCCGCTCCCCGGCGGCCTCGCACTGCTCGTGTGGGTTGCGCTTCCGCACACGGTGGGGATGTTCCTCAGCATCCGCCACAAGCACACCGAGGCGGCAATTGTCATCGCCTTGTTTCTCGGTTTCTGGCTGTACCTTGGGAGTGGCTTGCTGTTCATCGAACCGAGCGTCCTTCAGCATGCGCTGAAGTTCATCGAACCGCCGATCTTTCTCTCAATCATCGTGCTGACCTCTTTCTACGGCCGCATCGATCGCTCGTTGCAGGCGATCCTTGGCGGATTGGGCGCGACGGTGTTCTTTCTCTGGCTCACCAAGATCTGGGAGTCGCTAGGAGCGGCGATCCCGATCGTTGTTGGCGCACTCGGGCTCTGGGCGCTTGGTGAGGCGGCCTATTTGCTCAACCGCCACCAGCCTGCCCGCCATCAACCCGTCCCGTAGCGGACAACGAACATCTCCTCGCACCACCTGGTTGCGGGGAGTTTTTCATCTGGACGCTGTCCGGTTATTCGTGATGTAATGGGGATATTCACGTCTCATCGCGTATCTCATGGCAACACCAACCGAACGCTCCATCCTCTCCACACTTGCTTATTATGACGGCTTTTCCTATCCACTCACGCTGTTGGAAGTTTGGAAGTGGCTGATCGCCGAACCCAGTGATCCGTCAGTTACCCTCGGCGATGTCGAGCGACTCCTCCGCGAGAGTATTTTCCTCAACGAACGAATCGAAGAACGCGAGGGGATGTTTTTTCTTCGCGGCCGTGATGAGCTGCTTGCCATTCGAAAGGAGCGGTATCTTCTTGCGGAGCGAAAGTTCCAGCGGCTCCACCGCGCCATGCGGGTGCTTCGCTTGTGTCCGTTCATCCGTACCGTTGCTGTCTGCAACTCTTTGGCATACGCGAACGCGTGTGACGAGAGCGACCTCGATATCTTTCTCCTGGTGGAGCATGACCACATCTGGACGGCGAGGATGTTCGCGACCGGTCTCGCCACGATCCTGCGCTGGCGACCGGAGCAAAGGGGTCTTCGCGACTCGGTTTGTCTGAGTTTCTACCTCTCGGATATATCACAGCCGATTGATGATCTTATGACGTCCAACGACGACACCTATCTTCGGTACTGGATTGATCATCTCGTTCTGATCTACGGTGACATGAAACTCCTTGATACATTTCGATCCGCAAACCGCTGGACGCGCGACCGATTGCCAAATACGCATGGCACCGCACCCGCATGGCGCAGAATGACACAGGACACGTGGTTGAGCAACGTCATAAAACAAACCATAGAAAAATTCCACACAGGAAGGTTCGGGGAGACACTTGAGCGACGGTATCGCGATTGGCAAATGCGGCACCTCCCGCAACAGCTTCAAGCGCTGGTGAATAAAGATTCGCGGGTCATCATGAATGACCGGATGCTCAAGTTCCACGAGAACGACCGACGCACTGACTTCATCAGCCACCATGCGGCGCGGCTGAAGGAGGTTCTCGGAACATGAATTCTCCATTCGCAAAGATTCGCGATGTTGCTCTGCTCGTGTGGGCGTTTCTCTTGCCGCTCCAGACGAGATATTTTCTTCATCCCGGACAGCTCAATGGGACGTGGGAATACGGAACGTTGAGCATGTATGCAACGGATGGTATCCTCCTTGTTGCGCTTCTGTGCAGCTTCTGTACAGATCGTGCGTGGCTCTGGAAACGGCCGAAGGACCTCCCGCGCTCCGTTCTCGTTGCAGCGCTTGCTGTTGTTGCGAGCGTCCTGTTCTCCAGCGTAAATGCCCTCGATGTTGGCGTGGCGCTCGGTGTTTCGCTGCGCTTCGTCCTTGGCCTTGCAGCCGCGTGGCTGATCGCAAAGAGTTCCATCCGCATGACGGCGTTCGCTGTCGTTCTCGCGGTATCGGCGGCGTTCGAAAGCATCCTCATGCTTACGCAGTTCGTTCTGCAGACTATTCCCGCAAGTACGCTCTTCGGCATTGCCGCGCACGCTCCCTCCGTTGCGGGCGACGCGGTTGTCGAGACGTCCATCGGACGCTTCCTCCGCTCCTACGGAACGCTTCCGCATCCCAACATGGCCGCGGGGTGGCTTGCGTTTGGCCTCATCATTTGCGTCGTCCTCTACCTCCGGTTCAAAGATCCGCTAGAGCGGGCGGTGGTGCTCTCTGGTTTTTCAATGATCACTGCCGGACTTTTTCTCTCCTTCTCACGCGCCGGACTCCTTGGCTGGCTTGCCGTTTTTCTTCTTCTCGTGTTTGTTTTGCTCCTTCGCGAACGATGGGAAGGCCACCATCGCTGGCATTGGTGGCCGCAGAGCGACGACATTCCTCTTGGACTCAAAACCATCAAACTCGTGGCAGCGGCGCTCTTCCTCCTCGGTGCATTCCTGTTTGTCTACGCTCCGCTCGTGCATGGACGCACGAGCACCGACAACCGTCTTGAAGCGCGGTCGGTGAGCGAACGCATCGCGCAGATTGATGAAGCGCGAACGATTATCGGCAAGTACTGGCTCTTTGGTGTCGGCGTGGGGAACGAAACGAAAGCCGTCCATGACGTCATTGATGCGGGGAGGTCGTCGTGGGGGTACCAGCCCGCCCATAATGTCTTCCTCCTTCTTCTGACAGAGATCGGCGGAATTGGCGCCATTCTCGTCGTTTGGTGCGTCGTCTCGGTTGTGCGAGAGAGTTTTCAGGAACTCCGGCGGCGATGGTCGCACCAGTGGGCAAACGGTCCTCCGTGGCTTGTGTTCCTGAGCGCCGGAATTCTTCTCCTGCTTCTCCTCGGTCTCGTGGATCACTATCTCTGGTCGCTGCCATTCGGCGTCGCATTCTCCTCGCTCGTGTTTGGGTTGTGGCTAAAGAGTTTCAGGGAAGACTGATCGGAAAATGATTCTTTACCATCTTTTTCCGTCACACTCCCGTGCCGCGACTTGACATCTAAAGACGCGTGCTTTATTGTGAGTCTCGTTCGCCCGTCCAAGACCCGCGGTGCCTCCTGCGGCCTCCGGACGGAAACATGGGACCACAACGGACTACCAGTTCTGGAGGAATCCATGAACAGACACTGTCGAAGTCCGGACTGATCCTGGCTACCCGTTCTTCTACGACACACCTCACCCACTGGTCTACCCAGACGGAGCTGCTGATCAGGGTCACCATTGCCCGGCCCCGTGGCAGTACCCTGTAGGC
>JAZDGG010000033.1:0-9543 GCA_043807225.1 bacterium
TGGCCGGTCACCATTCGTCACTGACAGAACTGCTTGATGGGAGTGCGCTCTTGGTCGACGTGCACAATCCCAAGGATATTGCGGTGTCAGTCCATGCGCTGCTGCAGGACGGCGAGCTTCGTGAGCGCCTTCGTGAACGGCAGCGGATCGTGTGCCGACAGTTCTCTTGGAAGAAGACCGCAGCGGAGATGCGAGAGGTTTTTGTCTCTGTGGTGAATCGCCATGCACATCGCAATTGACGCACGCTTTTACGGGCCGTTCGGCAAGGGGCTGGGGCGCTATGTCCAGAAGCTCATCGCCTCGCTCGAGCTGCTCCCGCACGACCACCGCTTCACGGTGTTGCTCCGTGACGAGAATTGGGGCTGCTACACGCCGTCGGATGCCCGGTTCACCAAAATTCGCGCTAACTTCCCGTGGTATTCGCTCGCAGAGCAAACGCGCTTCCCCCGACTGCTGTACCACGGAAAGTTCGATCTCGTTCACTTTCCGCATTACAACGTTCCACTGCTCTACCGCCGGCCGTTCGTTGTCACCATTCATGATCTGATCGTCTCTCGTTATCCGACTGTGCGGGCAACGACGCTGAATCCAATGCTCTACCGGTTGAAGCACGCGGCGTATGCGGCCGTCATTCGTTCCGCTGTCCGTCGAGCGCAACATGTGTTGACCGTTTCTGCGTACAGCAAGCACATTCTGCAAGAAACGTATCATCTCGCACCTGAGCGCATTACCGTTGCGTACGAGGCCGCTGACCTTCTGTATGCCGGGGTGGTACGACCGGAAGTGACCGAACGATTCAAGCAGCTCGCACCGTACCTCCTGTATGTCGGCAATGCCTACCCGCATAAGAATCTTGAGGGATTGCTGCACGCATTCAAAATTCTTCGCACATCAGTGCAGCGTCCACTGAAACTAATCTGCGTCGGAAAAATGGACTATTTCTACCAGCGCATTCGTGCGAAAGCCGAGGAGCTCGGCGTGCACGACTGCGTGGTATTCCCCGGCTACGTGAGCGACGAAGAGCTGGCCGCTCTTTACGCGGGTGCGCTCTTGTATGTTTTTCCGAGCTTTGAGGAGGGGTTTGGCCTGCCCCCGCTCGAGGCGATGGTCGCTGGCGTCCCCGTCGCCAGTTCCGATCGATCCTGCTTGCCGGAAATTCTGGGTGATGCGGCGGCATATTTTGATCCGGCGTCCCCAAGCGCCATAGCCGGGGTGCTCACCACCCTCATCCGTGACGAGCGCCGACGGCGGGAACTCATCCAGCGCGGACACCAACGTGTTCAGCGCTACCACTGGGACGATCTGGCCAGAACAACCCTGGACGTTTATACTAGCAGGAGATCCCATACTCCATGAAACGTACCACGAAGAACACTCTTCACGTTCGTCAAGCCGGAACCGTTGATTTTCTCGATGTCCCGAACGCGAATATCGTCGACCTTCGACCGAAACAGAGCGAGAACGATGCGGACGTACCGCTGAAGAAGCGCCGGCCGGTGCACACAAACAGCGTTGCGCGGCAGACGACAAAGTTTTTCTTGCTCGCCGTATTCGCGCTGATTCCCGTCGTGGGTTTTACCGTGTGGCAACGGGTGACCACGATCCAGGGAACGGTTCTTGGCGCATCGACCGATGCCGCGGCCTCCCTCCGCCAAGCCGGCCAGGCGCTGACGAATATTGACGCGACGCTCGCGGAGAAGCAGTTTGCGCAAGCGGCTGTCTCATTTCAAGAAGCCCGTTCGACACTTGATGGATTTCGCTTTGCACTGAATGGGATTACGCAAACGCTTCCCGGCGTCTCGAAAGTGAAAACCGCGGATGCGCTCCTCGCAGCAGGGAAGGAGCTTGCCGATGCCGGAACCACGCTAGCCTCGCTCGTCGCGCCGATGCTTGCGCCGGCCGACCAGCGCACCATGGATTTTCCGACACTGCTGACGCGTGCAGAGAAACAGCTCCCTCCCGCGCTGGATCACGTTGACGCGGCCATTCAAAAACTCCACGACGTTGCTGTCGGAGATCTCCCCGTCGGTCTCCGCCCGACGTTCCAGAAGATCGAACACACCCTCCCCGCGATGAAGAGCGGGCTTGCGGAGATCCGCGCGGCGTCGAACGTCCTCTTTGATCTCGTCGGCGGAAAGAAAACGCAGCGATATCTCATCCTTTTTCAAGATAACCTTGAGCTGCGCCCGACCGGCGGATTCATGGGGAGCTTGGCGCTTGTCGACATCGCCGACGGAAAGGTCAGCCAGCTGCAGGTGCCGAGCGGGGGGACGTACGACTTCAAAGGCCAGCTCACCGAGAAGGTGATTTCCCCCGAACCGCTCCATCTCGTCAATCCGCAGTGGCAGCTTCAAGACGCAAACTGGTGGCCGGACTTTCCGACGTCGGCAAAGAAGATTCTCTGGTTCTACCAGAAGAGCGGCGGGCCGTCGGTCGACGGCATTCTCGCGGTGACGCCGGATGTGATCAGTGATTTGCTCGCGGCGACCGGACCGATCGATATGACCGAAACGTACGGGACGACGATCACCGCGGAGAATCTGGTGCAGGAGACGCTCAAAGCGGAGACGGTGAATCCCGACCGGCCGAAGCAGATCATCGCCGACCTCGTTCCGCGCGTGCTTGATCGCATCATGACCACGCCGTCGCTTGATCAGCTTTCTATCCTGAGTGCGCTCGAGAAAGCGATTCGCGAAAAGCAGCTTCTGGTGTATTTTTCGGATGCGAAACGGCAAGCCGACGTGCACGCGCTGGGCTGGGACGGAGCGCTCACTCCGCCGGATCGCGACGGTTTGTTGGTTGTTGATACGAACATCGGCGGCGGTAAGACCGACGGCGTTATCGACGAGAAGATTGATCACACGGCAACGATTGCGGCGGACGGGAGCATCGTCGACTCGGTGACCATCACGCGAACGCACAACGGCACGCAGAACGACCCCATCACTGGCACGCGGAACGTCGATTACGTGCGCGTGTACGTTCCGAAGGGAAGTACGTTTGTCTCTGCGGACGGATTTGAACGGATCGATCCGAAGCGCTTTCAAGTCCCTGATGCCGATGCAAAGGTTGACACGGACCTCCAAAAGTCCGAAGGCCGGCCGATGGTCGATGAACTTTCCCAAACCACGATCAGCACGGAATCCGGTTTTACCGTGTTTGCGAACTGGATGGGGGTCGGGCCAGGCGAAACCGCAACGGCGCACCTCACCTACATGCTCCCGTTCCGCCTGCATCTCAAACGGACGTTCTTCTCCGGCGCGGCCGACCGCTACAGCTTGCTCGTACAAAAACAACCCGGAACGAACGGACGGTTCTTCACGACATCGATCACGTATCCGACCACGCTCAAGCAGCAATGGGAGACGGCAGAAACCGGCTACGTACAATCCGAGCCGGGAAGAATCCGTTTTGCCGCGCCGCTGGAGACGAACCAGCTGCTCGGGATTGTGTTGTCGACGGAATAACCAGTCCATCTCGGGGCGTTGTTTTCGCGGTGGAGGTTTTTCACATTCGTCCAGACGACTGACGCATCCCACCAACTCTCGGTGTTTAAAGAGGTCGTTTTGTATTTATTCCCGCCGTTTTCTCATGCGATCCGAATAGCTCTTTTTGCTGAAGTTAGCCAAATTGGCTAACAGTAGCCACGCCGGGGTATTGACAGGGTATTTCCTTAGGTGTATGATGCCGCTCCAAGCTGGGAAAAGAGGAGATTCTCGGCAGCCCAACATCTCGCCCAGCGGGAACAACGGGCACATTACAACCGAATGAGGAGAGAGCTCCCCCTTCGCCGCAACGCGGCTTCGGGGGATGTCCGAGTCGACCTGAGAAATCGGCTCACACCAGTAATACGACATCCACGCAATGGGTGGCAATGTGTTGCTGTGTTTCTTCTCCTCCAAGAAACGCAGCAGCATGATGCCACCCACTTTGTTTTTTCTGAAAGAAAAAACATCCCGAGTCCCGCTGAATGGCGGGATCGAGGGATCCCCGCACGGTTTCATTTCATCGTTCCTCACAATCTTCCCCACCGCCGATATGGAGGCAGGAGGGCGCGATGCGGATCGGACACATCGGGTTTTACTCGATGTACTCCGTGAAGCACCGCGGTCCGGTGATCTTCGGATCAAAGCCGGACACTTCAACCCGTTCGACATTCTTCGTCCTTCGGGCCTTGCCTCCAGATCGGTGTTGCGGAAACGCTCCGACGGTCGGATGATTCTCTTGCCAAAGCAGGAGAGTCAGCAAGATCGCGATCGCGCTCGAACGTTGACAACTAAATATTCCCAGAGTACCTCACCCCCGCCTACAAAAATTTTTCGGCGGGCAGGCCCGACCCCTCTTCTTCACCAAGGAGAGGGGGACACGCTGATCGGGTGGGGCGGTGTGGGAACGTCCTGACCTCGAGTGAAGTTCCGAGAAGCGGAACGAAGCCAAAAGGGTCGGGGTGATACAGAGAAATGGAGGGTGTAGTGAAAATTCTTGCGTGCATTGTCGTTAGTGTTCTTGTTGGGTTCTTCGTGAGCGTGGGAGTGAAAAACACTGACCTCGCGCTCGCAGCGACAGTGTTTTCTTTCACGATCTTTATGGGGATCTTCACGATCATACACCTGCTCTTGGAGATACTAGAGGCGATCAAGAAGTAGTTCCTTCCCGCGGCAGTCCCCGCGATAAACTCGGGGCAAGGCGAGTGTGACCTCTCGGAGAAGAACTTGCTCTTCTCCACTCATCCCGTTCGACGCAGTTGCCTCGAACGGGACCCACCCGAGCGTCTCATGACTTTTGTGATGAGATGCTCAGGTGGGTAGGCAAAAAAAGAAGGAGGGTCAATGCCGAATCTGACGATCTATGGAGTCCCAAGTTTGCACTTTGAGACCGTGCTGCGCGTCGTTGAGCAGGCGATGCAGAGCATTGGACTCGCTGATGCAGCTGTCGTAACGTTCGTACACTCCACCGTGAAGTCGTGCGATGGAAAGCGGCGACCGATGCCTTACATCCGGCTGTCGACCACCGGCGACCGGGAGGAGGTTGAGAGCATCATCGGTGCGCTCAAAAAGGTCGGAGTCGGCATGAACGGTCTTGACCTCGAATGGATCCAGCTTGGGGGCTTCATCGAGGCAAAGGATATGGCTTAGTTCTTCCTTGACCGGCACCGACCGTTCCATGTACTCGGAGGAGAGACGCTTCCGTGCTCTCCTCCACTCATCCCGTTTGACGCAGTCGCATCGAACGGGACTCACCCGAGCGTCTCATGACTTTTGTGATGAGATGCTCAGGTGGGAAAACGCATATTTCAACTAAAGAAGGTCATCATCCGGCTTGACCGGATGATCCAGGAGCCTTGAGTAGAGTTTCTGGATTGTCCCGTCAAGGCGGGACAATGACACTTTCATTTCTTTGTACCGATATGGAGGAGGGATAGATCAGGGAAATAGTGGTCGCGGGTTTCGACTCGCGACTTCCATGGAACTGATTTTCCGGATGGACTTCGGTCCAAAATCCGGTGCAGACCCCGAGAGCAATCGAAGGGTCGCCTCCAGATCGGTGGAAAGAACGGAAGTCAGAAGTCGTTTGATTACTTTGAGAAAAAGTAGAGGAGGTCGCCATGTCAGAGGGTCGTAATTGGAGCGTTGAGGAGTACATTCTTGTCCTTTTAGTGCTTATCAGCCCCCTTCTCCTGGCCGCGGTGTGCATTCTCATTGGGCAGGGATCGTACAATTAATGTAGAGCACGAGACCGAATAGTCTTTCAACAGCGGGCAGGTCTAGTCCAATCCGACGACCTGCCCCTCACTTCCGAATCTATGAACATTGTATTCGCAGGTTCAGAAGTGGGACAAGTCGCATCAAATCGGTGCGCAGGAGTACTCCCAATGCCGCACGGACACTCTCTTCTCAGGAGGGCGTCGAAGGTCATCCACTTAGGAGGTGGAAGATGCGTTTGCATTTGCAGATCCCGGCGGATGTTCATTGCCTGGTCGCGCTGCTGTATCGGCTCGGCATCAAGTTGGGACCGATGAAGGCAGCAAACCTCAATGGTGGCTTGGTGGACATTTGGTTTGCCCCATGTGCTGGGGCGAGCATCAAGCGCGTTCAGGCACGACTTGTTCTGGGGGACAACTTAACAACTAACTACAGCCCGCGACGAGTCTATCTGAACCTTCGCGTCCAGAAGGACGACAATAGCTGGCGTCAATTCACCGACACTGACTACAGGGATGTTGATCTTCTTCCCCCGACGGACTACGCGGGCTGGAGAGATGAGCAGGACGACGAGTACATCGAGGTAGAGGGGTACTTCTGTTCCTGCCCGCACGGAAACGAAATTGGGACATATTGCTCCCTCTGCGAAGCGGAGTAGGTGCGATAGCCGTTAACCAAGTGCGATTGTTCTTGGAGGGTGCCCCTGCCGTACCCTCCATCACTTCCGAGTTCATCATAACCATGGTGGATTCAGAAGTGGAAACGAGTCATTGTATGCAGACGAAAGCACTAGGGGGATCAATGTGGTATTTACTGGGTCTCGCAATGGTTATTTCGGTGGCATGTGAGTTCATCAGGAGACCGAGGATCAGCACGATTCTCGACGGCGTTCTCGCCATTGCTGGCGCAATGCTCGCTCTTCGAAACCAAGGGCTGTGGCCGATGGCCTTCTCGCTCTATTGGGCGTTCATGGCCGGGCGAGCTTCCAAAATAGCTTGGCCCCGACGAACGTGATAACATCTCGAGCAGCCGACCCGTCGTGACAAAGCTCTTAAAGGCCTAAGCCGCCAACTCTCATGTTGTTCTTCAGAATATGCAGGCATGAGACAGTCTGAACATTCGTTTCTTGGAGGGATTTCCTGCTAATCCTTCCTCACTTCCGAGCTTGGAAGGTCATGCCTTGCAAGTTCAGAAGTGGAACAAGCAAAGGAGGAAGGCCATATGGCGAAGATCTTGTTCATCGATGACCGGATGGACGAGGTGCTGCGTCAGTGGCACCTCTCTGGATGTGAAGCAGAACACGTCATGCTTCCGGTGCGGCCGTTTGAATCTCTCAAACTGGCAGCAGAGGCGGTGAGCATGTTTCAACCCGATGTGATCGTTATCGGTTTTGGCCTCGGTGTCGCGGGTGTGGATGGCGCAATGGTCATCCGTTTTCTTCGGGATCGTGGCTATACCGGCTCCGTTGTCGCGAACAGTGGCGGCGGCGTACAACAGTTTCTCGATGCTGGGGTAGAGGTCGACGCGAGTGCCGATCGAAACCCCGCAGGACTCACAGAAGCACTGCAAAGCGTGGTAGGAGGCAAGAGATGAACGATCGAAGCGAAGAACTGAAAACCTTGATTCAAGAAGGAAGGATGGTTGAGGCATTGGCCATGGTTAGCAGCGCAGCTGACTACCGCGAAGCCGAGACGTTTGTCTTCGCCGTTCTCCGAGAGGAGAGTTCGCAACCGGAGCTCGTGGATCACGCGCTCCAGGTGTTCCTCAACTCTCGCCGCACTGGGTGGCGGGAACACGGTTACTGGGTCCACTCCCTCTCCCACTTTACAGACATCCTGTGGAAGAGGCGTTTGGACTTGGACGCGTGGATCGCCCGGTTCAACGAGGTCGCCTTCAGGGGGGCAAACGAGGGCGACCCAAACTGCAGCGACCGTCTGGTTGACGACTTCGCGTCGTTTGCCCGGTGGGATGAGGATCCGGCCCACTTCCACCTAACGATGGACAATCTCCGGTGGATGAAGTGGGGGGAGGATGATTTCGCAAGGGGGCGTATCGAACACGGCGCGTTCTCTTCGGAAGAAGAGTATGTGCGGTGGCAGCTGCGCCTGCCTCCGCGGGGAGCCTTCAACTACGAGGCGCAGATGAGTCTCGTGGACGTCGGCGGCATCCAGACGCTGCTGAAGCGTTTGGAGGAGCTCGGTGCCGACACGAGCGAGTACACGGGCCTTGTCATGGGTCTGCTTGAGAAGCAGCTTGCTGCGCTCGAGGAAGAGTCCGGTCAGGAGATGCCTGACTGGAAGAAGGAGAGGTTCGTGAAGGCGATCGATACCATTCGATCCCGGATCGCCGCTCTCGAGGTCTAAGTTCTTTATCCCGGCAGGGGTGTTGGGGGTGACAATACAAACGGAGAAGAAAACTGCCTTCTTCTCCGTCACTTCCGAGCTTGGAAGGGAATGCCTTGCAAGTTCAGAAGTGGAGAAATCAGTCATCCTTCATTTTTGATGATCGTTTCTGGATTGTCCCGCTTAGCGGGACAATGACCTCTCCTCCTTACCGACGTGGGACTGGTGCTCTCTCCGGTCCCAGCTCGGTGCGGAGAATGTGCACACACGAATCGGCAGTGGCCACCCAGAAGGGAAGGGCTAAACCCCAGGGAATCTGGGAAGATCTCGATGAGAGGGAAGGGGAGCGGAACCCCTCACTGCCGCCATTTTCCAGTCTCGTCTCTGTTGCAGCCGTCGGTTCGTGGCCTAGACGAAAAGGAGGTCCTGATGGCCAAGAAGGAGAAGTCGTTTGTTCGCGTCGGTCGCGCGCGGAAGCTCGTCACCGGCCGGTTTGGGGGGTTCGAAAAGGGTCGATCCCGAGATCGGTGTCCGGTTGACATCGAGAAGGGGGTGCGCCGCGCCGGAAACGGGGAGGTCACGGGCAACGTGATTTCCCTTCCGCGGATTGTCGTTCGCACGTCGCCGCGGTTGCTCGGCGACAACCACGCCTCCTGCCCGCGCCTCACGGTCGTGAGCTGCGCCCCGGCTGCCGAGGCCGAGACCCCGCACTGGTGGACGGACACCTATCGGTTCATCCCGGTCGAGGTGCCGCAGCCGGTGTGCGGCGTCCAGAAGTGCTCCGATAGCATGACGCTGCCGCGGGCAAGCGACTTCAAGTTCGGACGGTGCAACAAGCGCGTTCGGATGTAGCAACCATCGTTCCAGGGAGGAGAGCTGTTCATTCTCTCCTCCCCCCTTCCCGTTCGACGCACTTGCCTCGAACGGGACCCACCCGAACACCCACTCTTCCGATTGGATGTTCAGGTGGGTACGCAACGGTTGCACTTGATTCTCACAAAGGATAGGAGGTTGTTACGATGGGATTGAAACAGGATCTCTCAAATCATGAGTATTGGAACGTGGTTCTCACTTTCCCTGGGATCGTCACGTCAATCGTCATGACTGCGTTCATCGGCGTTGTGGCCGTGCCGATACACGTCGACTGGGTAATCTTCGGGGCGTTCGTTGCCGGCCCGTTTTTCTTTCCGGTGTTCTTCGTTCTCATCTGCACCGGAGTCTTGTCGCTCGTTCGACTCTGCTTGCGTATCTCTCGTAGATTCCAAGCGCATGAACATGGGAGGTCATCATGAAGCCCTTTTCGGCCATCGTTGTCCAACCCGAGGGTGATGTGGTACTCAACGAGCAACAAGTGCTGGCCATCCTCCGCAACGAGCAGGGACGGCCGGTGCTGACGTGCAACGGCTGCGGGTGCAAGGTGCACCCGAGCAGTCTCTTCAATCTCCGCAGGGGTGCCATCGACGGGAAGTTCTACGTCGACTGTCTCCCGTGCATCGGGG
>JAZDGG010000034.1:0-3675 GCA_043807225.1 bacterium
GAGTTCGTCAAAACGCGGCTCATCAAGGTAGTAATCTTCGAAAAAGAGTTCGAGGTCCCGCCCGATAAAGTCCTTGATCGGAGAGATCTCCTCAAAAAGCTCTTTCAGTCCTTCCTCAAAAAACCATTGATAGGAGGACCGTTGCACCTCGATGAGGTTGGGGAGCGGTATTGCTTCGCGAAGCTTGGTAAAGAACCGACGAGCAGTCAGTTCGTGCATAGAGGACAAAAAACTATCCCTCCGTTCGTGGATTCCGGGAGAGGAATCCTGGAGAGTCACAAGGAATAATCCTTATTCTTAAGCCAAGAACGTTACTTCTTGCCGAGTCATCCCCGCCTCTGCGGGGTCGATATGCATGGGCTGATTCTAACAGGAGCGCACCGGATGGTCAAGTCGATGTGCTTCGAAAGTACTGGAGGACAAAAAATTGCCAAGATTAGCGAAAATGAATGTTTTTCACAACAATTCATGTCGTGCATCTGAAAAACTCTCGAATCGACGACATAACGAATCAACTCACTCTCCCCATCCTTTTCCCCAGGGTTGTCCACATTACGCTATCCTATATCAGAAACACCTCATCCTAGGTGCGACTTTGTGCGAAGTCGAAGATCGGAATGGCAGATAGTCGCTGCCGCGCGATGCAATAACAACCATTCACTGAGCCTGCTTGGTGAGATCTGCTTGAATAAAATCTATTACCTCGCTCAAACCCATTTGGCTTCTGTACTTTGGAGTATATCCACTTGTACTAATGTCTATTTGTATCGTCCCTTTGTCTTTATGTAAACAAAGGTTGGCATGGCCCTCGGTCAAATGTTGTAGTTCCCCTGTCTTATTCATTACACGTTCCGCGAGAAAGGATCTACCACGAGCATCATCTTCTTCCGATGTGTCTAGGCCACCCAATTGTAGACCGGCCTCATCCAGTGCCGCATAATCATCCGAATCAAATTCATGATGTGAGTCTGTGTCTCGGAAAACCCTTTCTTTTCTTTGTCTGATGAAATCAGCTGATTTGGGATACCAAAATTCTAGTGTCCATTGTAATGGTTTGTCAAATATGACTTGTACACCATCAACAACTTCATTGGACATTCTGATTAAGGTTTCTCTGATTTCTTCTCTGAATGGTTCACTATCCGGCGGTTTTCGATCAATAAGAGTCGCCTTATTCAATATTGAGCTGTCTTTGTTATTCTCAGCTTCTTCATTTGGTTTGGTATGACACTCTTCAAATGGATCCGGTTTTTCTATATCCATATCAACGCAAGGTTGTCATTATGGCGCACTACTACCTTTATCCCTTTTTCGGAATACTCCGTGCAATCTCGCGAAGGACGGTGCGGTCATCCCACGGAGTTCGCTGGCCGCGCGGACCCATGAGCCACTGCTCGCATGCCTTCCCCGTCACCACGACAAGATCCCCTTCTTGCGCAAGCGTGAGCGCACGGGTGAGTGCTTCGCGTCGATCGAGAATGATTTCGACTTTCGCTTTGTGTGGTGATGCTTGCTCTGTTCCGATGGAAATATCGTTGAGGATGCGCTTTGGATCTTCGTCGTACGGATCCTCGTTTGTGATGATCGCCACATCGGCGTGTTCCGTGACAAACTTTCCGAGGATCGGCCGCCGTGCGCGATCGCGGCCGCCGCCTGCCGAGCCGAAGACATGGATGATTCGCCGTGCACCAAAACGCGGGAGCACGGTGTAGAGCGCATGCAGCGAGGCCGGCTCTGGTGCGTAATCGACAAGAATGCGAAACGAAAGGTGAAGATCGTCGAGGAATTCCATCCGACCGGGAACTGCAGTGAGTTTTTCTGCGGCAAGCGCGACGTCTGCCACAGGAACACCAAGGAGCTTGACGGTGGTGATTGCTTCGAGCACATTCATCACATTGAAACGTCCGACGAAGGGCGTGTGCACATCCACCCCGTCAATCTGAAACGAACTTCCGGTTGCGGTATCGGCAATGTTTGCGGCAACGAGAAGATGAAAATCTTCCGACTCGCGGACGCGAGGCAGGCCGAGCGAACAACCGACTTTTTCTGATGCGGGATATCGGAGGTACCGCCCGGCAGCCGGATCGTCAACGTTGATAACAATTCGCGTTCTCCGCCCGCGGCGCCGCGCAGATGCAAGTTTTACAAAAAGGATTTCCTTCGCTTTCGCGTATGCTTCAAACGATCCATGCGACTCGATGTGCTCTGGAGTGAGATTGGTAAACACCGCAACTTCAGGATCGATACCGTTGAGCCGACCTTGCACGAGTCCTTCGGATGACGCTTCAAGGACTGCATACTGACACCCTGCGCGAACCATCCGTGCGAGCGTTGCCTGAAGCACCGTCGGGCTCGGCGTCGTGAGCTTCGTTGCATTCAGCGTTTCTTTGTCGTTGATGCAAATAGTGGCAGTGGAAATCCAGCCAACGGGATGGCCGGTGGCGCGAAGAAGCTGCCCGATGTACGAAACCACCGTCGTTTTCCCGTTCGTCCCGGTAACGGCAACAACCGTCAGATGCTGCGCGGGGAAGCCAAACCGAACGGCCGCGATCCACGCGAGCATACCGTGAACGCGCCATTTGAGTGATTTTGGAAGCAGGATCCGAAGAAGGCGCCGCATGCCGTTTTAGATCCAGCCAGTCTCTTCTTTGCCCTCAATGCGGACGATGTATGCGCCATCGTCATATTCCATGGTGCAATTGAGACGGGTATTGCTATTCAGTTTTCGCCATTCGAACTCTGTATGACCGTGGACGCGCGCATAGTCAAAAATCGCCTTTGCTTCTTCTTGATCGAGTTTCTTGAGATACCGTCGGAGATCGAGATCATCACAGTAGACGGAATGGCCGTGGATGGTCTCTTTGTGTTCTGGACGGTCGGTGCCCTGGTCTTCCATGTAGCGGTTATTTAGAATTTCACAGTGTAGAGTGCTGCTGGAACGATGGTTTTTCCGCTCCGCAGAACAACTGTTGATCGCGAGAGATTGCGGAGCACGATCGCATCAAGCGTCCGCACGGGTCGAACGACGCCAACCGCCTGGACCATATTGCCGACTTTGAACTGCGAGAGCGTACCGGTGCTGAGCTTTTTCAGGAGCAGATGCGTCGAGGCATCAACATTGATTGTCCAGAGTTTGCTGTTTTTTGCTGCAGTCGTTTTTTTGGCCGACGTCGATACTGCGTTGCCTCGTTCAATCGTCACCACTGCCGGCAGTCCACCGTCGGTCAGGGTGATGGACTGTATCCTGCCGGTGATCGTGCTGGATTTTACAATCACGCGATCCGCATCGATTCGCTTTGTCGCAGACCGCCAAATCCCGATGACGACCGCCGTCTCCCCTCCCTTGAGATCCGTGCAAGTGATTTTTTCGCCGCGGCGGATGATGACGGTTTTCGATGAGAGATACACAGTTTGCTGTGCGCGTTTCTCTGGGGTGAACAGAAAGGTGTTCTGACTGCAGGTGAGTGTTCCGATCTTTCCACGGAAGGTTCCGTTCTTTCTTTGGATCGAGACATCACGAATGCGCGTGGCATCAACAGTATATGTAGTTGTCGTTGGTGTACTGACGATCTCAAGGGTATCGCCAACCATGAATTCCTCGAGATTCGATGTTCCAAAGTACTTTCGCACAATGACCGTTTTCGTTGTCACGTTCACCGTATAGTCTGTTCCGCT
>JAZDGG010000035.1:0-6879 GCA_043807225.1 bacterium
AACTTGTTTCCCCGAAGTAGGGACAAATGAGCTTTCATCCGGATAGCTCGACGGACAAAAATCTCTCGCAGGTGCACAGTAGGGGCCGGTTGGTAATATTGTGCAGACCTGATCGAGGCCGTTGCACGCGTTCCACAGGCAGGGAACAGTATGTCCGTTGCCCTCATCGACGCTCAGCGTCTTGCCGCAACACTCGATACCGCCGCCCGGCGGCCTTTTCGGATCGCCCGTGCAGTTTGAAAAATCGATTCTGTCGATGGGATTCTCGAGACAGTTCCCGTGCCCTTGCGTGATCTTGAGAACGGAATTGATTGTGGGGAGTTCCAGCTTGACGATCTGCGGGTTAATCGTAAAGAGCAGGGCGTACGACCCGAACGTCAGTACGAGCGCAATGATCGCCGAGTAGATGGTATCTTTCGCGTCCTGCACCTTGCTTGAGTTCCCGCTTGCCGTCAGCCATTTAACGCCGCCCCACATAACCATGAGCGCGGCAATGATGCCGATCACCCCAGCAAAGAACTTGTAAAATCCGCCGATGTATTCTGCAAAGTCATGGACGCATTGCTTTCCAGGGAATTTCGGACTGCAACTGAACGTCACGCCGGGGATGCCAACTTCAACGACGATCTCCGGTTGCGTTGCTTCAGCAGCCCACGCGCGCTGCGTGTCGGGGAAGAGCATGCCGAGGAGCAACGTTGCAACAAGCAGGACAAATGCAAACACTGCAGAAAAGAATATCGTACGACGTTTCATCACGGAACGATGAGATTATTCGGACACAGCTGCTGCATGGTGGGCTTGAGGGAATCAAAGATGCTTGGAATGACGACATGAATAAAGACTTCGCATGGATGCGTCGCCACGTACAGGAGGAACCCGACGATCAGCAGGAGAACGGCGATCAAGAAATCAACCATGAGCGCGATAAGAATCCACACCCCGGGCATCGACATCGGCTTTGCGGGCAGGTACATGCCATGAAACCCATTGCCAAAAATGAGCCGGTAGTGCAGCCGCGGAATCGCATAGAGCAGGCCAACGACGGTGATAGAGGTTCCGACGATTTCCATGACGTCTTGCCAGAATCCGATGCCTTGTGCGACGGCCGCACCGGCAAGGCCAGCGCCAGCCATGGGAGCTGCTCCGGAAAGTTTTTGGAGTGCGCCAGCTCCTGCCACGGCTGGTAATGGCGTGCCTGCAGACCCCGGGATTGCTCCAGTCATATTCGGTTGAACACCAGTGTTCAGCTGGCTGCCGACACCGCTCTGCACTCCCCGCATACCCATTGATGATCCACTTTGATACCCTCCCGGGTCGGCAAGAGAGCGCCGCTCCTGCACGTTGCTCCGCGACGCTTCTTGTTGCTGTGCGGCTGTTGCGAGAACGGGGTTGTGCTGCTTGAGGGGCGGGGCGGGCGATTGTGCGGGCGCAGCGGGACGCATTTCTTGCCGACTTCGCGTCTCTTGAGCGAAGCGCCGGCGTACATCCTGCTCCTGCGATAGTGTGGTGTTGTTGGTCATGGAAGCTACTCAGTGCGCGGTTGCCACGTCACCTGATCGATCCGCCACGCGTCACCGGTTTTGACCATATCGACAAGGACGTCCTGCCGGAACGTTGCTACATTGCCGCTGCTCCCGATTGTTTCTTTACGGAAGGTGGAAACGAGGAACGACGCGGTTGTCCCTCCTTCTTGGAACCGTTTGGTCGCGATGGCAGCAGCGCGTGCGGTAATGCCGTAGTAAATCGAAGTGTCGCGTTTCTTTGCCCGTTCGGCGGCGACGTACTTCTCCGTCGCGCGCTGGAGCGACGGAGTCATAAAGACGTAGAGCGACTCAAGGTTGTCGTAATCCGTTTGATTCGAGTAGCTGCCGTAGCGTTCGGCAAACGCCGAAGCGAGACGCGTCAGTTCCTGTTCGGTCGCCGACAGCTTCGTGATGTTCGGCTGCTCGGCGTTCACGCCACTATTCACCGTCGCTCCTGATGGCGCATTCGCAGGTGTCACCACATTCACTGTTCCGTCAACAGAGTTTGTCGTGTTGGTGTTCCCCGTGTTCTTGCGACATCCGAATGCAGCCAAAAGGAGGAGTATAGGGAGGATGAGGAGGGAAAGATGACGGCGGAGAGAAGGCGAGCGCAGTGCGTTCATGGATGTGGGATATGCGGTTCTGGTTCCGGAGCCGATCGCATGGCTTCTTTTGGGTGGCTGGTGCCAATCGGCGACGGCTCTGATGCAAGCGAGGCCTCGAACTCCTTCTTGGCCGCTTCGATCTCGAGAAGCTGGCTTGGATCGGAGGTGATCAATTGGTCTTCTGTGTAGCTCGCGACGACGCGGATGGCCGCGTGCTTTGATCCCGCAAAAAAGATCCCCTCACCGACACCGGAATCGAGCAGGAGGTACTTCTCCCCTTGCGTTAGGAGGAACGTCTTCGAGAGGATGTCGATACCGGCCGGCGACTGCTTCAGCAGAAGCTGCAGGGCGGAGTTGTTGACGATTGCCTGCCCGTAGGGCGAGCGCAAGAAGTCGTTAACATCCTGGGTGATCGTTGTGACGCCGAGATAGTATTTTCGGCACCGCTTGACCAGCGCATAGATGAACTTTGCCGAATCCTCGTACTGCATGAGCCACCACGCCTCATCAATAACGAGAATCCGCTTTTTGAGTTTGGAGCGGACGACGTTCCAGATGTAGGAGATGACGGTTGAAATGGCTATCGGCCGAAGCTCGTCCTCAAGGTCGCGGACAGAGAAGACGACCAACTGATTTTCCACCTCAATATTCGTCGGACTGTTGAACAGCCCCGCAAACGTCCCCTCGGTGTACTTTTTCAAACGAATGACGAGGTCTTCTCCGCCCTTCATCCCGCCGAGGACGTCTTCAAGATCCCTCATGAGGGGCGGCTCGACCGCCGCGAGGTCGCTGTCAGGGGTAATGTCCTTCTTTGCGTACGCTTCAATGAGCGCCCGATCGATGATGGAGTCTTCTTCGTGGGAGAGATCCCCGAGCATGAGCCGCAAGAGACCCTTCAGCGTGATAGCGGCGGACCGGATGATGTCTGCCGGTTTTTCATCCTCACGGACTGCGCGGGGCAGATCAAAAGGGTTGATTTTATTGTCGGAGTTGAGCGAAATGTTGATGTAGCTCCCACCGACGGCATCAGAAAGGTACTTGTACTCCCGTTCGGGGTCGATGATGATGACGTCGGTGCCAAGCATGAGGGAACGGAGGACCTCCAGCTTCACCGCGTAGCTCTTCCCTGCGCCCGACGTGGCAAACACGACGGTATTGGCATTCTGCAGCGAGAACCGGTCAAAGAGGATGAGGGAATTGTTGTGGCGGTTGATGCCATAGAGAATCCCGTTGTCGCTCGTGAGTTCTGATGAGATGAACGGGAACGACGAGGCACAGGGCGAAGAATTCATATTGAAGGCGATGCCGAGTTCGTCGTTTGCAATCGGCAGCGTGGAGTTAAATCCTTGTTCCGCTTGAAACAGCACCCGTTTCGAGTACACCAGCTTTGCACCGAAGAGCGCCTCGATGCGTTCCGTTTCGATCTCAAGCTCCTCAAGAGAGTCCGCGTACGCAGTGACGTACAGAGCGTACTGAAAGAACTTCTCGGTCGTCTGCGTCAGGTCGTCACGAAGCTTTTCAATGTCGCGAAGTGCCGTTTCCCGAACGGGGTCGCGCGGAGCGCCTTTTTCTGCGTCAGAGAGAATCTGCGCTTCAAGGGTACCGACTTTGTTCTTGAGCTGTTTGAGAATGATGTCGGTATTGATTGGGTAAAAAAACATGCCGATGTCGAGCGCCACGTTCAAATTGATGACCGGCGCGAACCATCCGACGCTGATGTACCGCGGGTACGAGACGATGAACAGCGTCCGGACGAACTTCCCGCCAAGTTCCAGATAATTTGAGGCGACACGCAGTGATGCTGGTGCGATCAGGTCGAGAATAGAAACGACGCCGGCGCGGTAGACGCGCTCCGCCTCAATGAGCTGCTGCGCCTCCGCAATTCGCTGTTTCTCAAGAAGATCCCGCTGTTCCTTCGTGAGTGCGGGCGGCGTGACGAGTTCGCGCTCTGGCGATCCTTGGTTCTTCAGCTGTGAGAGGTTGATTTTTGGCATAGGTGGCTTAGGTGATATTCAGTTCCTTCATCTGCGCGAGCGGCTGCTGCCCGGAGGTTTGCGGATTGTAGGTCGCATAGAACAGCTCGATGAGCCCCTGCGTGTCAAGAACGACTGACTTCAACCCTCCGACACCCGCGAGCCCCTCCATGACAAAGTCAACACGTTTGAAGAGCTCGCTCTTGTATTGCACGAATTGGTCCTGCTTCAGCCGCAGCACGCCGGTGGGGGAAAGCAGGTCGCGCACTTTCGTTAGAAATCCGCGATTTTTCTTCTCTTGCGATGAATAGGGAATGACGACGTAGAACCGTTTTGACATGAGATCGGCCAGCTCGACCAGTTCAGAGATGTACTGGCGGTACTCGGCAGTCTGCAGGCGGAGGAGATCGTTCGTCTGTTGCTTCTCTATGGTCTTCAGCCGTTCAAGGTATTCGTCGATGTCGAACTTTCGCGACTGAATGATAATCTGCAGCGGGAACTCGAGCGCGTTGAGAAACTGCGTGTAGCTCTGGATGATGGCAATCTGCTCATCTTCGGATTTGAGATCAAAGTTGATACTCGACACCAGCACGACCGCGCGGAGGGTCGCATCCTTCATGATGACCACATCATCGCGGATCTCTTGAATGTCGAGATACCGCTGCGTTGAGGCAGAGGTGTTTTTGGGTGCTGGGCGGTTTGTCGTTTGCTGTGCCATGGGGTTTATTCGTACTCTTCTTGCTTGTACGCGCCGCCTGTGTCGACAACGAGCGTCAGTTCGGCGAGTCGGGAGTTGGAGATCGGGGGTTTGCTCACCATTGCCTGTTTTGCCGGCCGCGTGACCTTGGGAATCTGCAATGCGCTTTTGAGCAGCTCTTGCTTCCAGATGCGCAGCCGCGGGCGCTTGAGCGTCTGGATAAAATTAAGGAGGAAGAAGTGGAACGGACGGCCATTGACCCGCAAGAAGGCAAATGCCATCGTCGCCGTCGCGAGGAAAATTGCTTCAACGAGAAAGAGGGCGAAGTCTGCAAACCGGTACGCGGCAAAAATCAAGCCGGTACCGACGATAAGAATGATGAACTGCCGAACCGAGATCGGGCCGAGAATTTTATCTTCAACGTCGATGAATTGGGGGACGACAAACTGCATCGTTAGATCATCAAAAGTCGATTCAGGTCCGCGACCGCAGAGAACTCTTGCGCGGTGAGGTAGGCGAGATTCTGCCGTTTTCTATTCCCAACCACTTCTTCGATCGATATGTTCCCCATCATGCTCTCCCTCCCCATCGCCAGATAGAGCTGATGCACTTCGCTCCGGCGCCACGCGGCGACCCCTTCCGCCCGCCGGTCGAATGATTCGTCGGTCAGCAGTTGCACTTTGTCGACGATTTTTTGCTGCGTCTCCTGCAGGGTGCGGCCAAGACGGCGAAAGTCATCAACCGTCAGCGCGCCGAGCTCCTGTGCCGGCCCGGTCGGTCTCTCGGGCTGGCGGACATCTTGAATGACACGGCGCCCGACTGGTGGTGCGGCATATCGCCGCATCGGCGGACGCACCGGCGGTGGTATGGGAACCGCGAGGGGTGGAGACGGAGGGAGCGGCGGTCGCACGATTGGCGGTTGCTGAGCAGGGCGCACCATCGGTTGTGGAGCAAGAGGAGCAACTCGTGGTGGTGGCATTGGTTGAGACATCTGTGGTCTGGAGGATGGAAGGGAAACAGACGGTGTTTGCGGCGGTACCGCAACGGGCTGCGGATTCGCAAGATGGCCGGCTCTCGTGCGATCATGAATCATTCGCGCAACGGCGTCTGCGTCGGCGAGGATGTTCTCGGCGTCCGACGCTGCATACCCCATTCCGCCGATTTTCGCGGAACGAGTCAGCAACTCGCGGAATTCGTCCGACGTTCGCACATCACGCAGCCGCGAGAGGAGGATGCTGCGAAAGCGTTTCTCTTGCACGTCGTCGCCAAACGTCAACTTATGGCTCGCGATGATCGTATCGATGTTTCGGTCGACGTTCTCGGTCGGCGACGCGCCGCCGACGCGCTCCAGCCGGTCACGATGTCGAGCGATCTCCTCCTCATCCTCCGCAGAGACAAAGTAGGTTGCCGCGCCGGTCACCACCTTGTTGTACTGCGGATGCGGGAGATGCGTGACTGCGTTCGGCGGCCGTGGCGAGATGCGACTGCTCCCCGTGCCCGGCATTCCGTTGGGCGGAAGAAACGCGGGGCGGGCAGGGGCGGCAGCAGATAGAGCAACTCGTGGGAGCGGAGGAGTCGGCTTCGGCATTTGCGGAACGGGGAGAGAAGACGGGGAAGCGGACGGCGGCTGTGGTAGCTTGGTGGTCGGTTCTGCCGAGATGCGTGGCACTACCTGGCTTGCTCCTTCGAGATAGGGAATAACCGGTCGAAGAAGACCTTCCCGCAGCTCGCGGGAGAGCGATTCTGCTTTCTCCGCGGGAAGCGATGCGGTCTTTTGGAGAGACGCTGAGAGGCCGGCGAGAGGAACTTCCTTCACCATCAGCTGCACGATCACCTCGGCAAGCGCGGTCTGATATTTCGTTTCCAACGCATCAATCTGCTGCATCGCTTGGGGCGACGTCACAAGGCGCTTGAGGTCGTGCGGGAGCTGGTGAAATTGAATGAATGCGGTTCGGGGCATCGTTCGTGCGTTATGCCGCGTCAGATTCGGGGGTCTCTTCCTCCTCTTTGTCGCTCTGGGTTTTTGTAAAGCGATTCATGAAGCTGGCGATATTCGCCTTGAGGGCTTTTTCATCCTCAGG
>JAZDGG010000036.1:0-2094 GCA_043807225.1 bacterium
CACGTCCGGGCGGACGGCGAAGTAAGAGCGATACCTGACGATACGCGACAGCATGTTTGGACAAATCATCGTACACGACAAGCGCATCCCGCCCGCTGTCGCGGAAATATTCACCGAGTGTGGCACCCGCATACGGTGCTATGAACTGGAGCGGCGCCGGGTCGCTGGCCGTGGCGGAGATGACCGTGGTATATTCCATCGCGCCGACCTCTTCCAGTTTGCCAACCACTTGTGCGACGGTCGATCCCTTCTGTCCGATCGCAACATAGATACAATAGACCGGTTTGATACCAAGTTCCCGCGCTCTTTCAGTATGGGTAAATTTCTGATTAATAATCGTATCGAGGGCGATCGCCGTTTTCCCCGTCTGGCGGTCTCCAATGATCAGTTCACGCTGTCCGCGTCCAATCGGAATCATTCCGTCGACCGCTTTCAGCCCCGTTTGAAGCGGCTGCTTCACCGGCTGGCGCTGAATAACGCCGAGCGCCTTCCGTTCAAGAGGGAGAAATTTGTTGGATTTGATCTTCCCGCGTCCGTCGATCGGCTTGCCGAGCGGCGTGATGACGCGGCCGAGCATCGCTTCTCCGACCGGCATGGAGGCAACACGCTTCGTGCGCCGCACGGTGTCGCCTTCTTTGATTTTCGTATCGTCTCCGAACAGGATACATCCGACGTTGTCCTCTTCGAGGTTGAGGACCATGCCGAAAACATCGTTCGGAAATTCCACGAGTTCGCTTGCCATCACTTTGGAAAGTCCGTACACACGGGCGATACCATCGCCGACCTGCAGCACCGTGCCGACATCGTAGATGTCGACTTCTTTCTCATATCCGGCCAGTTGCTTGCGAAGGATCGCAGTTATTTCATCCGGTCTTACTTCAGCCATTGTCTCCGTCCTTATAGATAAATTTTAATTGACACATTGTTCCGCCGCGGTCAATTTGCGGTAAAGCCCCCTTCTTTCAAACGATGACGCAGGATCTCCACCTGACGGCGGATACTCGCGTCGAGTGTTGTGTCACCGATCGTCGCCACAAACCCGCCCTTCACAGAGGTATCGATGCTGAACCGTACACGTACTTTTTTCTGCGTGTACGATTCGAGATACTTCGTTAATTTCTTTTCCTGGAGCGGCGAAAATTTCACGGCGGTCGAAATATCAACCGCGACGATACCGAGCTGTTCATCGCGGAGAAGAAAATACTGCTCAAGAATATCCACGAGCATATCTTCCCGTCCCTTATTGACTATTGAACAGAGATACGTGCGCACAACGGCGCTTGCTTTCTTTTTGAATACCGCTTCGATGACCGATTTCTTTTTGGCTTTCGCGACGATCGGACTGGCTAGCAGAAGGCGGAATTCCCGCGACTTCCGAAGAGTTTCCTTCACCAGGAGGAGCTCCTTTGCGACCGTGTCCGGCTTTTTATGTTCGCCGGTAAGTGCCATCAACGCGGCGGCATATCGTCTTGCCACTCGGATGTTTTTCATCAGTTCTTCGGTAATTTCTTCAATACTTTATCGACGACCTTTTTCTGTTTTGCAGAGTCGAGCGTCTCATCGAGAATTTTTTCCGCTGCATTCATTGCCAGATCAGCTACCTCGCTGCGCAGCTGATGCAATGCGGTTTCTTTCTCCCTCTGGATCTCGTCTTTCGCCTGATCCATGACCGTTCGCGCGCTTTCGGCCGCTTTCGCAAGGATATCGTTCTTCATCTGTTCCGCAAGCGTACGTCCTTCGCGAAGGATGCGTGCTGTTGCTTCGTTCGCGCGTGCGAGCGCCGCTTGGTTCTCCGCCAGCAGCCGCTCCGATTCTTTCCGCGCATCTTCTGCCTGCTGGAGAGCATCACGGATGCCTTTCTCACGGGTGTGCAGAGCATTCAACAGAGGCTTCCAAGCCACCTTACCGAGCACGAAGAGGAGCACCACAAACGTGATGATCGTCCAGATGATCAATCCGCTATGAACATTGAGCATAGTTGAACCCAGTCCGAATTATTTAATTGCTAGTAGAATGCAGATCACCAGAGAGAAAAATGTTGCGCCTTCGATAAGGGCGGCTGCGATCAGCATGGAGGTACGAACCTGTCCGGCG
>JAZDGG010000037.1:0-4014 GCA_043807225.1 bacterium
CAACACGACGGCGAACGTTTCGGGTGGGCCGTAGAGGAAAAAGGCAAAAACACTCAATGACCTCTCATCGTGGGTACCGAGGGTGTCGTTTGTTTCTGGTGCGTCCTGAGGGATTCGAACCCCCGACCTTCTGGTCCGAAGCCAGACGCTCTATCCAGCTGAGCTAAGGACGCCCAAGTACGGCTACCGTATCAACTTTTTGTTTGTATGACAAGCAGATACCGAGAAAATTGACCAGCATGATGACTTGGTATATCCTGTGGATACAACTGAATACGTATCACGAGTGTGGAGATGTTAAGGGATCGAGCCCGATGCTCCGCCCGCAGCCTGCCTTCGGGTAAGGTGCGAAATCTCGCCCCATCAGGGAAAGATACTGTCCATCGACTGCCACCCTTGTTGGTGGTCGTTTTTGTTCATTCAACAGAAAGGATACGATGATGTCAGACGATCAGGGAGTCCGTCAGCTCTATCGCGTCGAGAAGTATGAACCGACACGCTGCCCTGCTTGCCACAAACCTCTCACGGTCAATGGGCAACGGGGCTTTCTCTACGATCTCGCAGCAATCCAATCCTTCGAGAGCGAGCCGGATGAGGACGGTGATTTCCTTCGTATGGGTCTCCTCCTTCTTTCCAGCAACGGAAGAGGGATGCCAGTCGTGTGCAGCAGGTGCCAAGCGCGCTTCTGTATCGTCAGGAAAGAGATTCGCCACTACGCGGATCCGCGGGATGTTGCACTCGCACTTGAGAACGAAGGGTTTCTCAATCCTCAAGTCGTCGAGGCGCGTGGTAACGTCCCTGACGTCTGGCCACCGAAAGGTGACGAACACGAGTGAGGTCAAGCCGTAGCACAACGACAGCGTTGTGCTTTTTTCTCCCTCCAATTTTGACAAAACCCACAATAGTTCTTAATGTCGTAAGCCAGGAGAGAGAAGTCAACGTTCTGTCACAACACCAGTATCTGTTGAGGATGTTGGTTGAGGAGGCCGGGTATGCACGAACTACTCACGAATCACGTACTGTGGACGGCTGTGGTTGCGAATATCACGGCGGAGGTGCTGAAGGTCATTGTTGTCCGCATCGCCGAACGGCATTGGGATTTCGGAAGGATGCTTGAAACCGGCGGAATGCCATCGTCCCATGTTGCCACGGTGACGGCGCTCGCTGTCAGTATCGGCATCCGGTATGGCTGGGGAAGTTCGGCGTTTGCCATTGCGGTCGTCTTCGGATCAATCGTCTTCTACGATGCAGCGAACTTCCGTCAGGCCGCGAGTCGGCAAGCCGTGGTGCTGAATGAATTGTTGCGCGCATTCGAACACCTCTTTGACGAAAGCGAAAAACCACGGGCGCTCAAAACCCTCCTTGGGCATACCTATCCGCAGGTGTTCGTCGGTGCTGTCATCGGTGCGAGTATTGCACTCATCTCGTTCCTGATTCTCCCGCATCGTTTCTAACATCGGCAACATGCTTCCTTGTCTGTTTCACGTCGGCACAACGATCTCGTTCTGCCGATTTTTCTTTTCTCTTGCAGATAAAGCACGATATCAGTACAAAAAGGGAAAAAACGGGACTTGTCGAAATCTCGCAGACCACGTACACTAGTCTCGCAGCATTTTTCTTTTCAAGAAAATAAGCGTACTCATGGTGGGCGCATAGCTTCCGCCAGAGACGGACCCGCCCGCTCCGCCGTGCATATTGACAAACACTGGTGAGAAAAGATTGTCTTGGGACGTTAGCTCAGCTGGTAGAGCAGTGGCCTCTTAAGCCAACGGTCGGAGGTTCGATCCCTCCACGTCCCACCAACAACATTCATCTCAATAACTTTATATGAACAAACAACCTCTCATTCTCTTCTCCGCGGTTCTCTTCTTCACTCTTTTCACTGGAGCAACCTCTGCGCATGCGGCAACCGTCTCCACCTACCTTGGCAAGGTGTTTCTTGGCGACGGCCAGCAAGCGATGAACGGATATCTTGATATGCCCCGGGGATTGGCGGTTGCCAGCAACAAGACGATCTACATCGCGGACACAGTGAACAACATTATCCGCACCATTTCCCCGAGCGGCATCCTGAATACCTATTCCGGCACAGGGGAATATGGCGTAAAGGATGGAGCGCGCCGTACCGCTCTGTGGAGCGAGCCAGAAGGAATCGCCATTGATCGTGCGGGGACGATCTACATCGCGGACACCGGCAGCAACACGATCCGAAAGATCACCAAGAACGCGGTGACGACGATTGTGAAAAGCGGACTCAAGAATCCCAGCGGAATCGCGGTGGTAGGTACGAAACTGTATATTGCGGATACCGGAAATAATCGCATCGTCACCACCACGACGCGCGGCGGGAGTCTTACTGTCCTCGCGAAGAATATTTCTTCCCCGAATAAGCTCATTGTCGTTGGAAAAATGCTCTACACGGTCTCGCCGACTGCTGGAACGTTGACCTCAATCAATCTCACGACGAAGAAAAAACGGACACTTGCTAAGGGATTCATCGAACCGCGCAGCATCTCCTCTGTCAACGGATCTCTCATCGTTGCGGCGGGCGCTTCAGGAATCTGGAACGAGCTTTGGAGTGTCGCTCCGGCCAGCGGAAAAAAAGTGAAACTCATCACCCGTCGTGAAACCGAGTGGTTGAACCAGACGTCCGATCTGGCGCTGACCACGATCAATGGGGAACAACGACTCCTCCTTCTCCAGCAGGGGGGATCAAGCCTTTTCTCCGTCAACCTTCAAGGCGAGGATCTCGTCCAGATTGCGGGCAAGCATCGTTTTCAGGATGAAATGGGGAGTCGCTCCACCGCGCAGCTTGGGAGGCCGAAAGCGCTTGCATTCTCTCCCGACAAATCGCGTCTCTATATTTCCTACGCGAACAGCAACAAGATTGCGGTCATGCGCATGAAAACAGGGCAGGTATCGGTGCTTGCGGGGTACGCCATGGATAACTACCGAGAGGGAACCGGCACCGATGCGCGCTTTTCGGATATCTCCGCTTTGGTCGTTTCTCCGGACGGAAAAACGCTCTACGTCGCAGATCGCAATAACCAGCGCATCCGAACGGTGAACGTCACAACAGGAGAAACGTCGTATCTTATCGGCGCCGGTATCGTCAACCTTATCAGTGACACCAACGCGACGGAGCAGATCGATCAGTCTTACAAAAACGGCTACAAAGAGGGCGGCGCCTGCCCAGACGTATTCACCAGCAGGGTTGCTGGCTGTGCGTACTTTGACCGCCCGACAGGATTGGCGCTTACCAAGGATGGCAAAACACTCTACGTCGCAGATGCCTCCAACAACCGGATACGAAAAATCAACCTCCAAACCAAGACAACAGCACTTATTGCGGGATCAGGGAAAGCTGGATTTGTGAACGGCGTCGGGAAGAAAGCTGTGTTCAACGGTCCATCCGCACTGGCACTTTCCCGCGACGGGAAATCACTCTTCGTGACGGATAAATACAACCACACGATCCGCCAGATCGTCCTTGCAACAAAAACCGTCACCACGCTCGCCGGTGATGGCCGGCCAGGGTATCGTGAGGGAATATTTGGCAAAGCCCGCTTCTCTATTCCCGAGTTTCTCACGACAGATGCAAAGGGGAACCTCTACGTCACGGAATCCGGTGGTCTGCGAATCCGCAAACTTGATCTGACACGGCGCACGACGTCACTTGTTTCCGGCTCCGGCATCCGCGGGAACCGCAACGGGGCTGCACCGGTAGCGCGTTGGAACAATCCAAAAGGAATCGTGATCTTCGGCTCACGCGCGCTTGTGGCGGACTCGAAGAATGATTTGATTCGGATACTGAGTTTATAATGACCTTGTTCCTTTTCTTGACAGCAATCCCGCACCGTTGCTGGTGCGGGACCCCAGACCCCAAATCCGCTTGGCAAGAGAAGAGCAGCAAAAAGAAAAATCTCCCAGACCACCGGAACAATAACGTTGATTCATGCTCCCGTCTCGACCCCTTTACTTACGAAAACGATACAAGATGAAGGATTCGCAGGT
>JAZDGG010000038.1:0-2075 GCA_043807225.1 bacterium
GCGCGCAAAGCGCGGCAGGACGAAGACGCGAATGTGCTCGTGCTCCCCGCGTGGTGGATGACGAAGACACAAGCCGCCGTGACTCTCCGCACATGGCTCGCGACGCGGCACCGTGCCGCGGTACGGCACGCACGGAGAATCCGGCAACTCAGCACGATCCCGCATGGCTGAAATACTTCCTGCCATTCTCACGAACGAGTATCAGGTGCTTGAGCGCCAGGTGCGCGCGGCGGAACGGTTCGCTCCCGCTCTCCACATTGATATCGCCGACGGGCAGTTTGTTTCCTCACTCTCCGTCACACTCGCTGACGTCCGGATGGTCGCACCCACCATCCCCTTCGAGCTTCACTTGATGATCCAGCGCCCCGAAGACGCGATTCTCGACGGCATCGCCACCGGGGCGAGACGGATTCTCATTCATCGCACAGCGACGGAGGTGTCGGAGGACTGTTTTTCTCTGATTCACCGCGGAGGATGCGAAGCGGGACTCGCCGTCAGTCCGGGAACGCTTTCCGCAGACATCACGCGGTACCTCACCTTCATTGATCAAGTGACCTTTCTTTCTGAAGAGCCAGGATTTCAAGGCGGAATGCTGGTGCCGGGCGTTTTGCAGGACGCGCGCCAGTTCCACGAAGAGCATCCCGAGGTGCTTCTCGAGGTTGACGGAGGGATGCGCATGAGCAATCTCGGCAATATCGTCGCAACCGGTGCACAGCGCTTCGTCATCGGGTCGGCCATCTGGCGGGTGACCGATCCGGCAGATGCGTATCGCAAATTCCTTGAGCAGATGCAACAGCAGCTTTCTTCCTAAATATATGAAGCACTATACGCCACCTCCGCCGCGGCAGATTCTCCAGCGTGCGCACAAGTACGGCTATGCCGTTGGCGCATTCAATGTCTCGAATGACGTTGTCTTGAAGGCCATCGTCCAGGCAGCGGTGAAGCTTCGTGCGCCCGTGATTATCGAAACATCCGGTGGTGAAACGGCATTCATTGGTGCGCACATTCAGTCTGCGGTTGTTCGCGCGTATGAACAGCAAGTCCGCCTTCCGCTGCTCATCAACCTTGATCACGCACAAACGTACGCGGAGGTGCGGACGGCGATGGATGCGGGGTACGAGATGCTGCATTTCGACGGTTCAGAACTCCCCGTGGCGTCCAACAGGCGCATCCTCAAGCGCGTCGTGCTCGAAGCACACGCTCGGCGGCTGCTTGTCGAGGGAGAACTTGACCACATCACTGGCAGCTCGGAGTGGCATCGCGGAACGAAAATGGAAAAGGAGTTGCGCAAGGGGGCATTGACCGACCCCGATGAAGCCGCAGCATTTGTCCGCGCAACCGGTATCGATATTTTTGCGCCCTTCATCGGGAACATTCACGGCGTCTTTCAGAACGAGGAACGGCTCGACTTTCATCTTCTGCGCACGCTCAGTTCAACCCTCCCGTGCTTTCTCTCACTCCACGGCGGATCTGGCATTCGACCGCAGCACATCCGCCGAGCGATCGGCATGGGCATCGTGAAAATCAACGTGAATACCGATCTTCGTATTGCGTATATTTCTGCCCTGCGCGCGGCACTGAAAAAGAACCCGACGGAAGTCGCTCCGTATAAGATTCTGCCGCCGGTGATCGCAGCGGTACAGAAAATTGTTGAGGAGAAAATACGCCTGTTCGGTAGCGCGGGGAAAGCATGAAACACCTGTACGACGTCATCACGGTTGGCTCCGCGACGCGAGACGTTTTTCTTCGCAGCGCGCATTTTCATATTGTCCATTCTCGGCATCTGACCCCAGGACAAACGGAATACCTTGCCCTCGGAAGCAAGATCGACATCCCGACGCTCGTCGTCTCAACAGGGGGCGGTGCGACGAATGCGGCAGCGACGTTCGCAAAATTTGGATTTCGGACGGCATTTGTCGGAAGGATCGGCGTCGATGAAGATGGCGACGCCATCCTGCGGGATCTTCGCGATCGGAACATCACAACACACTATGTGCATCGCGACGTTCGGCGAAGGACGGCTTTCTCCGTCCTCCTTTCCTCCCCGCATCACGGGAGAACCGTTCTGGTGTATC
>JAZDGG010000039.1:0-3053 GCA_043807225.1 bacterium
GTTCAGATCGGAAAGTACACCATCAGAAATGCAAACGACAAGACGTACGGTGACCAGACGATCAACCAAGTGTTGGAGCAATCGATTAACACCGGGGCGGTTTTTGCCGTGCAAAAGCTTGGTGGGGGAAAATTCAAAACATACCTCGAGAAGTTTGGTTTTGGGGAGAAGACGGGCATCACGCTGCAAGGAGAAACCCCGGGGGATCTTTCCAATCTCTCCAAGAAAGGGGATATTTATTCCGCGACAGCGTCGTTCGGACAGGGGATCAGCGTGACGCCGATCCAGCTTGTCATGGCGTATGCGGCGATTGTGAATGACGGGGTGCTGATGCAACCGCACATTGTCGATACAATTATCAGACCGAATGGCTTTCGTGAAACCATTGCGCCGGAACAGGTTCGACAGGTCATTTCAGCGGGAACGGCGCGGACGATGAAAGCGATGCTGGTGAATGTCGTCCGCAACGGGCACGGAAAGGCAGCCGGCGTGCAGGGGTACTACATCGGCGGCAAGACCGGAACGGCGCAGGTTCCGAACAGCGACCGTCCTGGGTATGATCCGAACAAGAACATCGGTTCCTTTGTCGGATTCGGCCCCCTCGCTAATCCGGCGTTTGTCATGCTTGTCAAGATTGACGAACCGCACGATGTGCAGTTTGCTGAAAGCTCGGCTGCACCGCTGTTTGGTGACCTTGCCTCCTTCCTCCTGAATTATTACCAGATACCGCCGGATGACACGAATATCACAAAATAACCTTTCGTGGTTATGAAGAAGATTCTAGAACTCGTCCTTCGCGCGTACGCTTCTGCGGTACTGAGAATCTATACCCCGACGATCATCGGGGTAACCGGGAGCGTCGGCAAAACCTCAGCGAAAGAGGCGATTGCAGTGATCCTTTCGTCCAAATATGCCATCCGGAAGAATGTGAAAAATTATAACAACGAACTGGGTGTTCCGCTTACCATTCTTGGGACAGAAAGCGCCGGTCGTTCATTCCTCGGATGGTGCAAGGTCCTGTTGTGCGGAACGCGTCTTCTGTTTTTTCGCCAGCGTACGTATCCAAACATCCTTGTTCTGGAGTTAGGAGCAGATCACCCCGGAGACATCAAGCAGCTCACGGACTTCGTCTACAGTCACGTCGGCGTTTTGACTGCCATTGAGCCGGCGCACACGGAGTTCTTTGGCAGCGTCGAACGGGTGTTCTCTGAGAAGCGCATACTCATTGATCGTCTCCCTGCGGATGGAATCGCCGTTCTCAATGCGGACGATCCGCGCGTTGCTTCCCTTGCTGGCGCAACAACCGCGAAGGTTCTCACCTACGGCTTTGCGAACCATGCAACCATCCGCGCAACCGAGGTGGCGGTTGCTTCCGGTGAGGATGGCCAGCAGATGCCGCGTGGCATGATGTGCAAGATTGAGGCAGAGGGGAGTGTGGTGCCAATGTTCCTCCCGGGAGTGGCCGGGCGGCAACATGTGTATGCGGTATTAGCGGCCATTGCCGTCGCACGCGCGTTCGATATTCATCTCATTGATGCCGTACGGGCGCTCGCATCCTACCACCCGTCTGCCGGACGAATGACGCTCCTGCCGGGGAAAGTCGGGAGCATCCTTCTTGACGACAGTTACAATTCTTCGCCGGCGGCGCTCAGAGCAGCGCTCGAGGTGCTTGCGGATTTTCCGAACGCAACTCGGCGAGTTGCCTGCCTGGGGACGATGGCCGAGCTTGGTTCGCTCTTCGAGCGCGAACATGCGACGGCCGGTCGCCGTGTTGCCGAACTCCGTCTGAACGTTCTCGTGGCCATTGGCGACGGAGGCAAGCAGATCGCTGCTGCTGCAGCGCAATCCGGAATGGCGTCCGAACGAATCGAGATGTTTGCCACGTCCGACGACGCAGCGACGTTCCTTCACGAGCACCTCCAGCATGGTGATGTCGTTCTCATCAAAGGATCACAAGTCGTGCGCATGGAAAGAATCGTGAAGGTGCTCATGGCGGAACCGGATCGGGCAGAGGAGTTGCTCGTGCGGCAAGGGGAGGAGTGGAGGTGAGAGAACATGACGCCAGTTTTCCCGTTTCGTACAATTTCCAGATGGAAAAAGAGTGTCTCCGCCCTCGGCGGACTCATCGTCCTTTTTTGCGTTCTTGTGCTCTCTACGTCATGGACGAGCAATATCCTCATCCGTCCGCTGACCATTTCCGATGTTCCCACAAGCGCTGACGCCATTATCGTCCTTGGTGCGGGAACCGAAAAAGGGAGTGATCCATTGCCGTTGCAAGCGCACCAACGTATCCAGAAGGGAGTTGATCTTCTAGTTTCCAACGTTTCAGCACATCTGATTGTCACCGGCGGATTGGACAAGAAAACACAACGAGTTGAAGCGACGTATATGAAAGAAGAAGCACTCCGTGATGGCGCAAATGCGTCCGTCGTCATCATGGAGCCGTCGTCCAAAAGCACGTACGAGAATGCGACCAACGCCTTGGCGATTGTTCGCGCAAACAACTGGACGTCCATTGTCGTGGTGACGAGCGATTATCACACCTGGCGAGCGTGTCATGTCTTTCGAAAGCAATGGGACAACGTCACCTGTGTCGCTGCGACGACGTTCGACCCGGCGCACAACTCTGTCCGCGATCGCCTCATCCGGTTTCGTTCTGTCGTGCGAGAGTACGGGGCGATTGTGTATTATGCGATGAGAGGGTATTTGTAGGTTCTCGCCACTTTTCTTTGCAGAGATCCCGCACCGTGGCTGGTGTGGGACCCTAGACCTCAGGATCGCATTTTCGAGATTCTCCCAAGGAAATGCGCACCTCCCCGCCAGTCACTTTCGACGACCTTTCGGCTTAGCTTGACGTGAGCGGCTCATCTCGATAGAGTCACGTCACGGATTTCCGTTCGCGTTCCTTGTCCCAAAGGAGGTCTGATGACCCGAGAGTTCAGGGAGGTCATTCCGTTTGAGGAGGTGCGTCGAAAGCATCGCTGGATGTCCTGTCGATTCTTTGGGTGGACGTTTCTCGCGTACTCCGCGGTCATCTTCTGGACGATGGTCAT
>JAZDGG010000040.1:0-3856 GCA_043807225.1 bacterium
GTCGCAATAGACGGCGGCAAGTTGACCGGACATTTCTCATCCTACCCTCGTTTTCCTCACGAAACAAGGTCAAAAGAGAAAAAAACGACCCCGCGAGGAGGTCGTTGTTGTGGTGCCCTTATGCTGTTCACAGCATGAACATGATCTTGATGGCAGCACCGTCACACCCATGAGCAAACCGGAGCGTCGTTTCAACTCCGCAACGGTACGGGCGGCCGATGAAAACAGTGTCGTTGACCGAGAATGACGGGAATAGGGTCCCAAGCGTCACCGTCGCATACGCGTGAATCGGAGCGCGCATCTGCCCGGTGATCGGATCGGTGATGATGTCGCCAACGCGCCGATAGCCGACTCCTCCATACGTCTGCACGAGCCGATGACAGAGAAAATCGGAGCGAGATGTTATTGCTCGGACATTCGTGTCGACGAAGACCACATCGCGCCGGACATTAAATGCACTGTGTTCAACGGTCAGCGTGAGCGGACCTTGGTAGGGCAGCGCAATCACCGTCTCATAACCGAAGGAGTTGATCACGTTATTCCGTATGATACGCGATCGGAGCAGTGAGTGCTTCACGATTTCATCGATGGTCTTCCCGACGCCTTCCCTGGTGATGCACGAATACGGTCCGAGGGTCAGCGCTCCAAGGAACACGTCTCCTTCTGGTTTGAGGCATCCGATGACCAAAAGCCCCGGCACGCCGCTCAAATGGTCGCCCTCACTCCAACGATCACCCGGAATGCGCCCGAAGCCAAATGACCATACCGGTCGTTCTGTCTCTCGCTCGTATTGCCCGCTCGCGTAGCCAAACACATTTACCCAATAGTTCCGGGCGAAAATGCCGGCACCAAGGCGATTCCGCGTTGATGCATTCCGATTGTCCTCGTCGGTCGTGACGAGATGCGCGGTTTGCAGAAACAATCGATACGGATGCGTCTGCTGGAAATGCCCATACTTTGTCAACCACCCAGCCACTTCACGAGCAGAGGGTTTTGCCGCCGCCGCATGGAGATCGGCCTCCCACCCGTCACCGATGATCCAGGGGTGAATCGCAAATGACCGAAGCGCTTTGGTCGCATGACTCGAAATGGCAGGCTGACTTTGGATTTGGCAACCGATCACGCCGAGCCCATAGCGACCGCGCATATACGCTCCGTCAATCCGGATAAAGTGTTCCGTCAGCTGCAAGTGGTTCTCAATTGGAACGCCAAGATTGTTGCGCAGGACTCGTGCGCCGAGTTTCACATGATCGCTGACCTGTTCGTAGTAAAGCTGGTTGACATCAACGGTGCCCGCCCGGTGATCGGTATACCGTTCATAATGGGAAAACTGATACGCAATCCTCTGGGTGGTGCCCCCACGAGCCAGACCTGCGCTGCAAACGATGATCATGAAAAGAACAACCACGGAGACACGCATGTTCCCCTCCTTGTGCGAATCCGTTCAGGACCAGAAACCCCCCGCAGCTTAAGCGCAATCGAAGAGGATGTCAAGCCAATGAATATACTCTGACCTTCGTCGGCCGAAGTCCCACGTAGCTGCAAGCGTGGTGGGATAGAGGCGTTTCAAACCATTGTTCATCGTTCACCTTTTCGATAAAAGGTTCATCGTCTCAACAAAGAAAAACCACCCGCGGGGGTGGTTTACCGAATGTGTTGCAGATGCAGCCGATACGCTTCTTCGCTGATGAAACCGTCTTCGTGCGCCCAGCGAAGGATCGTCGCAAGGCGAAAGGACTGGCCAGCAGTATCCAACCGCGCTGCGGTAATGCGCTGATCCAACGCAATCCAGTGTACATAGGACATCGAATCCTCTTTCGTCCACGTACGAGAGTGCCCCCTCTCCAAAGCCAGGAGAAAGAATGAGGAATACTCGTCGTCTATCGCCCTTCGCAGATATTGTGCTGCGGTCGTATACTTCCCCGGAGGGTCAAGCGCAAGATACGCGTCGAGATCCTTGACCAGATGCTCCCCCCACTGCCCGATGCGGAGAGCGAACTGGGAGTGGCGCACCCATCCTTGGACGTTAACGCCCTCGCGTTCGGCGGCCTGCATTTCGGGCGTCACCATGATGACTTTTCCGTCTGGCTTTCGCCAAATGACCTCCCGGGAACGGGACAGTGAGGTGATTTCGCGGAGCATTTCGAAAGCGCCGATATATAGGCGATCCGCACTTGTGCTGTCGGCCCAGTCGCGTGGATCGTACGGTGCGGGTGTCTGCGCACTCACACCTGCAGCCGTGCAGAGGAGCCCAAAACCAAGAATCCAAAAAACCATCCGCATAGCAATCCCCCCTTCGGTATAAAGAACCCGAAAGCATCCAATCATGCATTCATGACAACGTCAAGTAGTAAGCAATCAGAAATCAGTACCTGATTGGATATCTCTAGCTACCCTCTGCATCCTTCGAACCGATGGTTTGCTTCGGCGAACTATACCGCCGAAGAAACGCCTCGCGAGACATGGCACCGTACGCCACATCTCCCGGAGTGACCTCCCGTTGATACTCCCGATCGTTTCGCCATGCCTCGGCTGTATCTGCAATTTTTTCCTTTTGTCTCTCGGAAATATCAACACTCTCAATGACTTGAAACCCCAGGCGCCGTACGAGTCGACGTTTCATCATCCACGAAACCCCAACGACTGCGACGATATAAGGGTGCATCTCAAGAAATGCTGCAACCGCTTGAAGTGAATGGAGAATCTCTTTTGGGCCCGGAACGGCATCTTTCCCGACAACGGTAAGCTCGACAACTGGATCTTTCAGCGCGATCTGTGTACCGTCTTCAAGTGTCACTTCTACATCTGACCTGCGTATTCTCAACTGAAGCGCGCCAACATCAGATTCTTCTTCTCGTTGATGAACGGCCTCTGCACGCGCACGAACCTCCGGATCCGCATACCGTGCTCGGTGGAATGGTAGGGTAAGCGCAAGCATGCCCTCAACGAATTCTTCGCGCGTCGTCCATGTGAGTGCTCGCACCGATTCTTGAAGCGCCTCTATCTTCTCATCACCGTACAACTCCCTCACGCTTTGCTCGTTCGTTTCGCGGAGGAATCGTGTTCGAGGATCTGTTCCACTCACGACCCCCTCTTCATAGAGCTTACCAAAAAATTTTCGAGACTCCTCGATGCGCTCGGCGATGAGTTGTTCTGTGTTGTCCTCGTGCTCCTCACGGGACGGTTCTGCTGACTCTGGCTGTGGAGATTCTGGAGGCATAGATCTCTTTCTTCGAGCTCTCACCGTCGCTGGCGTCGCCCACGAAAGACATGACCTCCCCGCTGATAACCAAATGGCCGAGCTGGTCGCTGGCTACCACGGAACGGCCGTTCTGGGCGCTGACGGGATTCGGTTTCGACAAACTGCGGTTGCTGGGGTAGGTTCGGTACGCGGGAAACCGGAAGTTTAATTCGGATGAGCCGTTCGATGTCACGCACATCGCGCTGCTGGTCTGGTTGGGCGAAGGAAATTGCCTTCCCCGCCCGCCCAGCCCGCGCAGTACGGCCAACGCGGTGGACGTAATCTTCTGCTTGGGATGGCAGATCATAATTCACCACAAGTTCGATACCAGTGACGTCGAGACCGCGCGCGGCAATATCCGTTGCAACCAGAACGCGGAACGCGCCCGACTTAAAGCCGTCCAGCGCCTGGCGCCGCTGGCCAAGACTTCTGTTGGAGTGGAGCTCTGCGGATGTGTGATTCCAGCGCCGGACGAGTGCGGCAAGTTTCTTTGCGCCGAATTTCGTTCTCGTAAAAACCAACACCGTTCCGCGATACTCTCCCAAGAGTCGTTCGAGAAGATGCGGCTTCTGATCTTTCGCGACAATAAAGAGTTCATGCTCAACGTTTTCGACG
>JAZDGG010000041.1:0-18215 GCA_043807225.1 bacterium
GCCGGAGAAAAAAGTTTTTCCTCCTCGAGAATATCCGCGGCCTTTTTGGCCGCCTCCACTTTTACGAAGACCGTGACGGAGGAAGCCTCGTTAAGCTCCAGGCCTTCCAAAGAAAGCCGAGACAATAATAGAAGAAAAAAACTAGGAGGTATGTGGGGTATTGCCATGGTGCCGCGTTTTTTTTCATGAAAACGAGTTTGTTTCGGAGAAAGTAATAAATGTACGTTGTGGAGTAGTAGCCGGTAGATTTTGAAGATTGATGGTGCACGATAGCCGCGGGCGCGTATGCGATACGGAATCCGGCACGTGTCGCACGAAGACAGAGATCCGCTTCTTCACTGTAGAGAAAATAGTCCGGGTCAAATCCACCAGTTGCAGAATATACCCTCGCCGAGAGGAACAGCGAACAACCCGCAACATACGAGAGATGGGATGGAGTGTAAGCCTTGGCCAGTGGGAGCTTTGCTCCAAGCAGACGATCGATTCCCGTCCAGGTATTGAGGATGCCGCCGCCAAGGCAGTATACGGTTTCACTGTCGCTGTACCGGATGAGTGAACCAACCAGGCCGGGCGTATCGGGTTTCGTCGCTCGTTCAATGAGTGCGGGGAGCGTTCCGGGCTCTACGGTTGCATCATTGTTTAACACCCAAAAGAAGGAAGGGGCGTATTTCTGAAGTGCGTGCGCTATCCCGACATTATTCCCCTGCGCGTACCCGTCGTTGATTGGGTTCCTTATAAGGTCGATGGCGGAGCCGAACCGTTGTTCGATCCGTTCCGCACTATCATCAGTTGAGGCATTATCGACGACAATAATCTTATAGTTAGGATAGGCGAGCGACTGCAATGAGGTGACGCATGCGATGGTATCGTCTGCGCCGTTCCAGTTTACGACGATAATGGCCACGGGAGGGGTCTGCATGGAGAGTATTATGCGGGGTTTTGTTCAAAAACATGACGGTATGCTTCCATTGTCGCGTTTGCGGCCTGTTCCCACGTATACCGTGCTAATATTCTTTCGCGAAGTGCTGCTCGATTTTCTTGGGGCGTCTCAAGTGCGGCTCCTATTGCGTTTCGGATGCTGTCGACGTTGTAAGGGTCGCAATAGGTTGCATAGCGACCGAAGTATTCCTCTTGTGATCCCACCGTTCCAGAAACAATGGGACAGCCACAGACTCCAGCCTCGAGTGAGCTGAGACCAGGTGTTTCGCGCAAGCTTGCGAGCACATGACACCGGGCTCCAGCGTATGCATTCTTGAGAGTTTCGTGTGGAAGAAATGGGATGAAAAGCACGTTGCCACCCTCCGCTTCATGTCTACACTCCCTCGCGTAGCCCTCCTCTCCGACATTACCAATGAGAACAAGTGGAATATCCATGCCTTTCATGGCGCGTATGACATTGAGCTGATTTTTGACGCCCTGGAACCGTGCGACGCAAAGGACGTAATTTCGAACACCGTACTGTTCCTGGAATGTTTCAGGGCGTGGCTCTGCAAAGTCCTGTGGGTCCACCGCATTTGGAATAGGATAAAACTTCGCATCCGCACAATGGAAATCCTCAAGAAGCTTGTTCTTCTCTGCAATAGAATTTGGCAACAACGCGCTTGCGAGCTTGAGGATTTGCGCCTGTCGGCTGTGCAGACGATGAAGGTACACATTAACAAAGGCGAGGCCAAGGTGTTTGCCCAAAAGACGCCGGGTGCGCGAGAAGCGTGGGTTCGTGAGAAAATCATCTCGGTAAATATTATCGAGGTTCCAATATATTGTTGAGACAACCACCGGCTTATTTGCTTTCAGCGCTTCGCGGACGTAGCTCAGTGTATGCCCAGGGTTCTGGATATTAAAGCAATGGATGAGGTCATAGCGTTCGTATTCGGGAGTGCCAGACGTGATAACGTCGATTTCTCCCCCGAGTTTTTCCACCGCCCCTTTTGTTTTCATCATCTGTACGGTATCGCCACCCGATTGGGCAAAGGCATCCTCGCGATTGATGTACAGAATTTTCATGATTTCGAAGATTTTTCGGACCGGAGGATGATATCGACAATGCGCTGTGCGGTATTGCCATCGCCGTATGGATTGTACCATGTAACGTTTTTTGCAAGCATTGTGCGTGCCGCCTCGAGAACGGAATCACGCTTATTGCCAGCGAGTACGTTTCCGCCGACAGAAATGGTATCGGGCCGTTCCGTGTTGAACCGCAGGGTAACACATGGGACCTTCAGGATGCACGCCTCTTCCTGGATGCCGCCCGAATCGGTCAAGATCAACTGCGCGTTTTGCATGAGCTGCAGCATCGCGCTATACCCAATCGGTTCACTGATCCGGATGGTGTTACCAAGAGAAATACCATTTTCCTGTATCCGTGCGCGCGTACGGGGGTGGCACGGGAATAAGGTGGTGACCTCCTTTTCTTTGCCGAGCTCGTGAATCGTGTCGAGAACCTCCTGTAAAACGACGGGGTCTTCGACGTTTGAGGGTCTGTGGAGCGTCAGTAGATGATAGGATTGTGGTTCAACGCCATGCTGGGACAGTGCATTGCCGTTCGCGTTCGCGATTTCGATGTTTTGCAAAACCGCATCGACGATGGTATTCCCTACAATAGAGATCTTTTCGTCCGGAATTCCCTCTTTGCGCAGGATGTCAGCTTCCGTGTTTGTTGGGACAAACAGATAATCAGAGATGTGGTCTGCAATGATACGATTTACCTCCTCGGGCATGGTACGGTCGTAACTCCGCAAACCCGCCTCGACATGACTAATCTTTGTTGAGAGCACTTTTGCCGCAGCAAGCGCGCCGGCGATGACGCTGTTCGTATCACCTTGCACGTAGAGATGATCGGGTCGTTCGCGTTGCAGGATGGAGTCGAGAGCCATGATCATCTTCCCAGTTTGTTCCCCATGTGACCCAGATCCAACTTCAAGATTGTAGAGCGGTTTTGGTAGGCCGAGCTCCTCAAAAAAGACGGCATCCATGTCCTGACTATAGTGCTGGTTTGTGTGAATAATGAAAAACGGGAGAGATCGTCGCTCGAGCTCGCGAAGGATGGGAGAAAGTTTGATGATCTCAGGTCTGGTTCAGAGGATGATGCAGTGCCTCATTGTTGTTGTGGGATCAGTCATTTACGCAATCGCGTTTTTGGTGCTCTTGTCCTGGAGCAGCGCACGCAGCCGCTCGTGATAGCTAGAGAGATCAAAGACCACATTGAGGACAAAGTCAAGCCCCGCATCGTGCCCTGGCAGCAAATCTTGCTCGCTGGTAAAACGATAGTGCACGTTCCCGCCTTTCTCGGTGGCGACGCTCTCGGTCACGAGCGGAAAGGGGATCATGAACCCGAAAAAGAAAAAGTAGGCGTACTTTCTTGCCTGGGCGACCATTTCCTCGCGTGCCAGCGGGGGCTGAGCCGATTCAAGCAGTTGGAGATACTCGTCCTTCGTTTGGATGTCGTGGGTAAAGTCCATACCGCGATAGTGGGTCTTCCCTGCCACAAGAGTCGTTTTGCCCATAATAGCAGCCTCCAGGCCCGCTGTAGAGGCGTATACGAGCGAGAGGCCCGATATCTCCGTGAGGGGGTAGGAACTGATCGTACTGGTTGGGGGGATGAGAATCACGTTGTGTGGCAGGTTCGGAAAGCGAGCGCGGATCGAATCCTCGATTTTGTCCTGGCTTTCAAGGAACGGAGGATTGATTTCGGCGGGATGGATACGGATAAGAAGTGTGCGATCGTGATGACGCGCGTAGAATTCAATGGTGGTGGCGATCCAATCAAGCTGACTCTCGAAGGCGATATCGCAATCAATCATAGCAGAATCCCACTGGAGGTTTGTAAACAGAATATCGGGAGTGACGCTGTTTGGGATGCCAAGTTCCTCGCGGATTTTTTCATGGTCGAACACGGGCTTCCCCCAGTAATCGAAGATACAATCCTTGCCCAAACTTCGTGTTTTGAGGTAACTGTCAAGCTCTTGGTTTTGAGCATCGACGAGTTGGTACGACGCATATTCTCTTGGTAGATATTTTTGCATCGGGAATGAAACGATCGGCTCATTTTCGCCGAGCATGAGCGAGTTCAACATAAAACCGGCCTCGAACGTTACGACGCGAATACCGCGCTTTCGTGCGATAAAGAGCTCAAGCGCACCATTAAGAAAGCTCCCGTTGAGCACAAAGACGATATCCGGCTTGATCACATCAAACGCGGTGTTCAGTACATCGCGCAAGACGAGCCCCATCGCGAGATAATCCTTGTATGCCTCAAGAACATCAGGACGCATCGCCCCCGGTCCACAACGGAAATGGTGGATCACGGAATTCAACGCCATGACGCCGATTGGGTATCCATTATCCGTAAACGCTCGGCATTCCTGTTCGCTGAGCTGTGAAACGGCAATGCGGTGAGCCTCAAAACCTCGTGAATCACCAAATTCACTGTATGGTCGTCTGCGAAACGAAAATCCACGAAGAAGCGTTTTTGTGTAGAGGCGATAAAAGTTCATGATAAATCCCCGATCCTGTTCCTCGAAATACAACGCATTTCTTCGCGGAAAAGAGATATCGAGCGGCATAAATACCACCTCGTGGCCGCGCACTTCCAGCGCCTTCGCGATCGTCGTTTGCCACGCAAGTCCACGGTCGAGAAAAAACTCAGTGGGGAACAGTATGGTTTTTTTCTCGCCTGCTGCAAGTGACGCGTGCGGTATGCGCCCGATGGAGTTGCCGTAGCGGAGAAAGACGTTTCTTCCTAGGAGCGTGTCAAAAATGTATTTTGCATAGAGCGTACAGCGATTCTTTATCAGCCACGGCGGAAGGAATTTTTGGAAAAAGTCAATCATGGATGTGCGGTTCGAGAGAAATGAAGAAACCGACTCGCGATTTCTCTTGTGAGCCGCCGCTCTTCATTCGAAAGCCCCGTCCAGTAGAGACACACGAAGAAGGCAAGATAGGTGATACCAACGACGACTACCCATGGCAGGATAGAGGTCATGTGGAGAAAGGGGCGCACAGCAAGGAGCCCGGCTATCGTGAGAATCATCGATGGAACGATGGGGAGGAGCGTCGAATGGAAAAACTGAGCGTTGCGAATTTGAAAAATCCTATTTGTCGCGATGATATACATCGCGGATGAGAGAAGGTACGCAATTGATGTCCCGGCGATGATGCCAGCAAGCCCAAAGCGGTGGATCGTGGTAACACTAATAATCAAATTGATCACGGCAGCCCAGAGAGAGATTTTGAGTACCTGGCCGACCTTGTTGATGCCAACCAACATCGTTGAACTCACTCCAACAAGCATTGTGAGAATGATATGAACGCAGTAGAGTTGGACGAGGGGGCCGAGATGAGAAAAATCACGCCCCACCCAAGCGCCGAGAAAGTTCGACGGGTAGATCATGAGAAAAATGAATGCCGGCATGACCGCGGCTGCAGCGTATTTTGTTGACCGGAGCAGCAAGACCTGGAGTGTTGAGGTGTCCTTCTTCGCAAAAAACTCGGAGGAGGCGGGTAGCGCCGCCTGGTTAAAAACTGAAAGAATCGAAAGAAGAATGATATGGGACTTATTGACGATGTCATAATCCGTTTGGAAAGCAACGGTCAAAAAAATTCCGATGAGGATTTTGTCAGTATTATTAAAAACGAGACCAACGACTTTTGATGCGAAGAGCTTACTTGAAAGGGGCAAGAGCAGGCGAAGGGTCGAGCGTTGCACGCGTCGTATGCCGATGCGAATATCTGGGAGCAGTTTTCGGACGATCACCGCGTAGAGTATCGTCATGACCAAGGAACCCGCGAGTGTAGCGCCAAACACGAGCGGCAGCCCGTTATCCGTGCGGAGGAATAGGAGGAGAACGGCCTTGCTCAACAGGGTGGCAAGCATCGAAACGCCGCGGAGGTATGTATAGCGTTGCAGTCCTTCGACGATGGCAGAAAGCGCCAGCGCTGGGAACTGAAAGAGAAAGCTTGCAGAGAGAATCATAACCAGCGCTGAAACGAGCGACCGTTGTGCTGCGGGTATATGAAATACAGAGTCAAGCCAGAGCGCATTAAACCCAAACAGCAAGATTGCGGAGATGATGCCAACACCGAAAAAGAAAAATACTGTTGCGTTCACAACGCGCTCGAGTTGCTCGCGATCGTTCTTTGTGTAAAATTCCGCGATATATTTGATCGTCGCACCCTGAAAGCCGAAATCTAACAAAGAAAAATAGCCAGAAATCGAGAATATCCCCAGAAAAACCCAAATACCATACGACTCGGTGCCCATCCGGTGCAGGATAAATGGTGTCATCGCATAGGCGATCACAAACCCGAACGCCGTGTTTGCGATGTTCATGAGCGTGTTAGTGATATACCGATGCTTGGTCGTCATTCGTGCTGCGTTAACCGATCAAGTTCGCGAAGCGTCCGCTCTGAGGAGTGCCCGTCAACCATCTGGAGATATTCCTGTACAAAATGCTCTCGCGCTGAGCGTTGTTCCGGCGTCAGTTCGGGGTATGCGATGGCGTCGATAACCGATTGACGCAATGCTTCGGGGGATTCTGCGACAAGAACGCCCTTCGTTGTATCAAAAGGGATAAGATCATTTGACCATTTGGTTTTCGCCTCTCCCCAGAAGGTATAGATAATCGGCTTGTCGGTGAGCATTGACTCGATGAGCGCCGTCGTCTGAAAACCGATGATACAGTCAGCGTTGACGATAAGGTGATTCGAGAGTGTGGACCCAGTTACGAGAAAAACATTTTTCACACCGTAACGATCAATTTCTTGCTGGATCTCAACGCGGTCGAGTTGTTGGGGATGTGCTTTGATGATGAAGTCCAGCTCGGGGTGCTCTTGGGCGAGCGTAAAGAGCGCGTGATGTGTTTGGTCCCGAAGCACGTCCCAATGCATTTCTCCCTTCTCGATCATATAATCAGGGGTGTATGCCCATGGGTCATACGTGAAGAAAAGAATCACCTTTGCGTCGGGCCGAAGTCCGGGGATCCCGAGATCGTTTTTTGCAAGCCAGCGCTGCGGTTGGCGCCAAAAATCTGACCGTGGTTGGCCAACAACAGTGATTTTTGACGATGCGACTCCGGTTTTTTCCCAAAACTGTCGCTGACGTTCACTCCAAACAAGAATGTGTTCAGCGATAAGTGGGCAGTTTTCCTTGATATAGTCAGCAAAGTGGATAAAGTACGCGGGGCAGATCGTCCCTTCCTTATCGACGACAAAATACGGGATACCCTGATCGCGCAAGGCAGCAACGAGCTCTCGGACATAGAAAAAATTGTCAGAAGGAGCAATCATCGCAACGGGGTGGTATGTGTCCTTCAGGCGGCGCACGAATCGATCGACAACTTTTCGGTAACGCTTTCTGATTGGCTCCAGCTCAGGACTATTGTAGATGCGAAAGTTTTCTACTGATGGCGGAAACATGCTCGTCCCGACATGGCGAAGAAGAAATGCAGAGAGAATAACAAAATTGAAGGTATGGTTTGCGAGTTCTAATGCTTCAAGGTCCTGTTCGAATACGTGATTCAGGATAATCAGCGTTTTCTTCTTGTTCCGCGGTACAGGCGTCGTTCGAAAAAATAACCACCAATAGACCAGGTCGTACGATCGGTCGCCGATCACCGCGTGTAGTATGCGCTCCACGCCGTATTTTAATTTAGAGACGAGCCGGGATACCATGGTTGACGAGATATTCCTTTATATCGTGCGGTCGGCATTGAGTGTACTGAAAAATACTCGCCGCGGCTACGGCATCAGCGAAACCATTGCTGATGACGTCGACAAAATCTTGTAGCTTTCCTGCGCCCCCGCTTGCGATGACGGGAATATTCACTGCTTGCGCGACCTGCCGCGTCAATTCAATGTCGTAACCCTCCATAACGCCATCGTGATCAATTGACGTGAGAAAGATTTCTCCCGCACCGCGTTTTTCAACTTCCTTTGCCCATTCGACGACATTCTTTCCCGTTGGGCGCTGGCCGTTTTCTCGGTAGACTTCGTATCCATTCGCTGTCTTCTTTGCATCGATCGAAACAACGATGCACTGGACTCCAAACCGATCTGCGCCGGCGGTGATAAAATCGGGATTATCAAGCGCCGCGGTATTGAGCACAACCTTGTCAGCCCCCACCTGGAGTAACCCCGTAATGTGGTCCATTGTTCGTACACCACCCCCAACGGCAAGCGGCATAAAACATTCTCGCGCAACGTCAGAAATCAGCGGGTAGAGCGGGTCACGATGGTCGGCGGAAGCGCTAATATCCAGGAAAACGAGCTCGTCGACATCACGCGCATTGAAAACCGTTACCGCGGCGATATAGCTCCCGATATTGCGATATTGGCCAAATTGAATCGACTTGATGAGCTTTAAGTCTTTGAGGAGAAGGCAGGGAATGACGCGTTTTTTTAGCACGGTTACGTGTTCAATGAACAGAAGTTCTTCAATACCTGAACGCCGTTCTTTTGGCTTTTTTCTGGGTGAAACTGCGTTGCGTATATTGAGTGGTGTTGGAGTGCTGCGGTGAAGGTTTCGCCATATGTACATGTTGCGAGCACGTCTTCGTTGTCGGCGCATTGCAGGCGATAACTATGCACAAAATAAAAGTCGGGAGATGGGCGCTGGACGTTCTCGAAGAGGGGGGCATCACGAACAATGTCGATGGTATTCCAACCGACATGTGGGATTTTGTATGCACGCTCATCGACGGAAAAACGCTCAACTCGCCCGCGGACAAAACCAAGCCCGGCATGCGGACCATCGTTCTCGGTGCTTGATTCGCTGAGTAGCTGCAGGCCCAGGCAAATCGCGAGAAGTGGCCTGCCTTTTTGTACGACGAGTTCGGCAAGGAGATCAACAAGCCCGAGGTCGCGTAAATTCGCCATACCGTCCTTAAACGCTCCGACGCCGGGTAAGATGAGGTGAGAGGCATTTCTGAGCTCAGCGGGATCGTTTGTCAGTATTGCTTCATAACCGATTGCGCCCAAGGTTTTGACGACGGATCGGGTATTCCCCATGCGATAGTCAATAACCGCAATCATCCGATTTTCAATGTATGGTGCATTATCTTACGAGAGGGGAGTTATGACGCAATCCGGCTTTTTTATCAAGTTGTTCTCTGCATCTCGAATGGGAGTGCCGTCGTCATCACATTCAAAAATCGCTTTATTCGTAAAACGATCAACAACCGAGAAAAATTCCTTTTGTGTGATCGCGAAGAACTCACAAAACTTTTCAACGACTTCCATAAAGAGTTTGCCGTCATATTTCTTGACAATCTCGACTCCCTCGTTTCTTGTCATCCGCTTGTTACGAATATCAAGACATGCGTGGTCTGTTGCGCGGCCAAATCCAAACTTTGTGTATTTGAAGTAGTCGTGGATAGAAACCAATCCATCGTCGAGATTCTCGTAGTTCGTGAATGTGCCCTCGATCGGTCCATCTTCTTTGACAGAAAACCCTCTCGACTTGACGATATCGACCTGTGTTCGTGCGTCCCACTTGAAGAAATATCCAAGAAAGATGCCAGTGACTCCTACCGAGGCAAGTTCCTCGTCCGTTGGGTAGTAATAGGGCTTGAGATCGGCTCGCGTAATTCCTTCAACGCCGATCATATCTTCGGTTCTGTTTCCAAGAAGCCCACCGAACTCCTCAAGCCATCGTCGATCGAGCACGGGTTTTTGGCGCGCCGTTGCTGGTCCGCCGTATTCCAACTGTGAGTTCTCACCCCAGACGAGCAGGGGGATACGATAGTTCACCGCTACCCGAATCGGTACGGTGAAGATGCCAAGATGATTTGGCCACTCGTGGTCGCCAACTCGGCGGAAACCCTCAAGGCACATTGCTTTGTAGACCTTTGGATTTTTGTTAAAAAGGATGTGGTCAACGCCAAAGGTGGTATACAGGTTCTGCAAATTTATCCTCCCTAGTTCTGTCGGATATGTTGGAGCAAACGTCACGCAGAGGGGATTGAGGCCATACAACTCCTTGATGACATATGCTTGGTACGTGCTATCCTTGCCGCCGCTGACCGGGATGATGCAGTCATATTGGCTGCCGTCCTTTGAGCGGTATTGCTCGATGAGTGTACGAAACTCCTTCTCGCGTGCAGTCCAGTCGATCTTATCTTTCAGCTCTGCCGACCGACATGCATCACAAACCCCCTTTTCATCAAAGTGGAGGTCTGGCTTGGTATTCGGCATCACGCAATTGGTGCAATAGGTCAACATAGCGAAATACGGTTAATTGTTCGTGCCCGATCATCATACCAAAAAAAGCCAAGAAATCAAGGGGTTTGTCTCAGATGGGGTTTCGAGCATCTCCCCAAGGTATTGCCGATTGTGCGAATATCCGGGCTACCGAGGGTGGTTGTCGTTTTGCTCCTTCTCGCTTCCTTCACCGTCGCGGCGTGGGTCTGTAGTCGGGTCGTATTTTTGCTGAACGTGTTGGTTGATACCGGCGATTTCTGGATGCTCCTGGAGCCACGCAAGCAACTCGGGCACCGAAATGAGCTCCCCTTCACGATAGAAGCGTTCATACAGAGTCCGGAGCAGTTGGTAATCCAGTGGAGTGTCGAGCGTCAGGCGGAACTGAGGGAAGCGATATTCCTCTGGCATGAGAAATCGGCGAATAGAGAACAGGTCATGTTTATGCTCACGAATATACGGGGTAACGTGCTCTCGATGAAATGACGTTGTTGCGCTCCGCTGTGTCTCTTCGAGCGCAGAGCGTGTCATCACTTCTATGTCGAGACCATGAGGGAATTCTCGATCAAAGATGTTTGTTGCATAATGTGCATCCCCGAGTTCATCGATAATTCGGTCAATGATCGCAGGGTCGACGAACGGACAGTCTGCAGTAATGCGTACAATGATATCCGAGGGAAAGCGTTGAACGGTTTCTGCGTAGCGCGAAAGAACGTCATTGGCGCTGCCGCGGTGGTGCGATATCCCCCATGCTTCACACGTTGTTTGGAGAATATCGTCTTCCGAATTAGTCGTCGTGGCAACAATGACATCACTTGCGCGTTTTGAGGCCTGGCAACGCTTGATGACATGCCAGAGATTCGGCTTTCCCGATAAATCCATCATGACCTTTCCGGGGAGTCGCGTAGACCCCATGCGTGCCTGGATGATAATGTGGGTTTTTTGATCCACGGTAATGCGGGTACGTCGGAGAAACTATTTTTTGAACAAATACATCACATCCCGATTCGTACTGTCGGTGTATTTGTAGAATTTCATTTTCACGAGCTTGAGCTTTGGCGCGTAGGTGAGGAAGAGCTTTGGAAAATTATTTTTCCAGAGAACATTTCTATTTCCCCGATAGGGTATCTCTTGTTCGGTCTCATTGAAATACTCGAACCCCCAGAGATATTTCTTTGAACAGCGTACCATTTCGCGGATAGCGTTTTTCAAATGTTTCGGATGGATGTGGATCAAGACGCCGCTGGTAAACACGAGATCAAAATACGCATTCTTGAACGGCAAATCAAAGGCGCTTCCCTGGATGATGTTGACACCTTTTGTGATCTTTTTTGATCGTTCGACCGCATCTTGCTGGATCTCGATTCCATACAAGTTTTCAAATCCACTTTGTTGCAGGTGGCGAAGCTGTAGCCCAAAGTTTGCGCCAACTTCGAGGGTGTTCCGAATAGCAAGCTTTGAAAGGAAGAGCTTGTTCATTGCCGTTCGAGTTGTTCCCCATGTTTTTTTGTAAAATGCGTCAAATCCTTTTACGGTAAAGGTATTTCGATCGTTATAACCTTTACCAAAACCGCCACTCCAAAAAATTTGTTGTTGAGTTGAGATTTTCTTCATAGCGAAAGAAGTTAATGTCGATCAAGAACACTGTGGACAGTATACGATACCAATGCTCTCTCAGCAAGAAAAAGACACCGACGTTGGCATCGGTGTCAGGGAGACTAGTCGATCACATGATTCGACTCAAGGGGTGTACCACGCTTCAGGGAGGTTGCAGCCTTTTTGCCAAGGACATTCTCCCATTCGGAAGGCGGTAACCCACCCGCAGGACGAATGACCCGAACGTTTTCAACAGTGAATCGATCACCTGCAGCGATGTCTTCAACCACGAAGATCGAGCGTCGGTATCGAACGTTTCCAGCTTCCGCGTCGCAGAGCGGTCCAAACTTCGGTACGCCAACCATGGCCTCGAGGCGGCGAATAGACCGTACCATTCCCGAAAACTCATCCGGGGTTAGTGAAAAGCGGGCATCAGCGCCTCCCTCTTCGCGCCCCATGATGAAGTGTTTCTCGAGAATGTGCGCGCCTGCCATCATCGCAGCAATGGGGATCTCAACTCCAAAGTTGTTGTCAGAGAATCCAGTAACAACCCCGAAGGTTTCATGGAGTGCAGCGATATTTGCCAGGTGAACATCTGATGGGTCGGGGTCATCCGAGTACGACGTTACGCAGTGGAGCAAGGCTATCGCACCCGCCCCGTTTGTTCGCAGAACGTGCAATGCTTGCGCGATCTCCTCTTCACTTGCGAACCCGACGCTCATAATGACGGGTTTGCCGGTAGCCGCAATGGTCTTGAGGAGGGGACGGTGGGTTACCTCATACGAAGCGACCTTGAAGGCTGGGACGCCGATTTCCTCCAACAAGGCCACGGCGGTGTCGTCAAACGGGCTTGAGAAGAGCGGAATCTCAATTTCGTCGGCTAACGCCTTGAGCGGGGCGTGCCACTCCCAGGGTGTGTATGCGCCCTGGTAGAGCGAATACAGCGTTCGACCCTTCCAATCACTTGGATTGCTCGGATTTCGGACGATAAACGGCTCCGAGTCGCAGTCAATTGTCATTGTGTCCGGCGTGTAGGTCTGTAGCTTCACTGCGTCGGCTCCACAACGCTTAGCGGCTCGAACGAGCTCGGCGGCCTTATCGAACTGTTGGTGGTGGTTTGCTGAGATCTCGGCGATGACGAAGCATGGATGTCCAACCCCAATCATCCGATCTGCGATGCGCATACTACGGTTTTCAGTGCCCATGGTCGTTCTCCTCTGGTTACTCTGAACATAAAAAGAACCTGATTGCGACTACAGATAATCAGGTTCTTGCCCTTTTGTCAATGCGGCACCTGTGCGTTTGGGGAACACACGAAGATCGTCACGCTCCCCATACTCAAGGATGCGATCAAACTCTCGCAAGAGAATTCCCTCGATATCGATCTTTTTGATACCCTCGGGAGCTCCAGTAACGAAGAACTGCATACTTGCGGGGAGCCAACGGTCTGCGGTTCGTACGACTCGCGGTACATGGTAGCGCGACGTAACGATGGTTATATGGTGGGTCGAAGAAGGAAGGTGAGCGTTGATGGCCATGAATTGTGTCTTCGTATTCGCTTGACCGATGCACCCGCAATCCAAGGTCACCGGTTTTCCGATACAACCCACCATAACGGCAATCTCTCCGAGATCATGTACCTGTTCTGTCGTACCAACTAGGTAGAGTTGTGGAGCACGCCTGCGATGACCGCGCCGCGCTGAATCCTGACGCGCATTCGCAATTCGTTGCTGCAATGAAGCAGCAAATCGAATACGACTGCGATTCTCTCGTTCTTTGCTCGTTACCTGTCCGCGTATCGTTACCACCCGACCAGAGAGAACAACGATCGCATCCGTAGAAACCAGTGTGCGAGCAAAGATAGGAGTGTGATAGATATGTTGGAACTCCACACGGAGAGCTGCGCGTATCTGCTCGTGGGATGCTTGGATTGGTTTTCTTGGCGGCTTCATTCGTGTTGTACGATGGCTTTTTTTATTGACCAAGACACAGCTCCTTTCGTGATGATAAAAAAGAACGTGACTGCAGGGCATGCAATCACGGTTCGACGCTGCTGTCAAGTGACGGGGAAGGAAAAGCGAGAATGTACTTTTCTCCGTCTTCCTCGATGATCCCAAAGCCAGCTGCTGTGAAGAGTCCGAGCGAGATGGGGTTATCGCGTCGGACTTCAGCGAGGATTCTTGACGTTGTGTCTCGTACACGCAGAATTGATTCGGTAAGAAGCTGTCGGCTGAAGCCACGACCCTGGAATTCCGGATCGATCGCGATTGAAACGAGTCCATGATCGATTCGGCAATAGCCTGCAACGCGGCTGTCGCACACGAGAACAAACGCTCGGTTCTCGGGATTAGCGATGTACCGAGCAAACCACGCATCATGCACTGCACGAGGAATTGAACTTGTGTCATGCGACATACACCGCACCATTTCGTGATTTCGAATTCTCCACATATCCGCTGAATCCTCAGGTTGCAGCGCGCGGATTTCCACTATTGAATCCATATGTTCTCCCCCTTGCTAAAAAGGACGTGATGACGCATGAACATAATCATGTTGATGCGATTCTGTCAACTATAGAGAACCGACAACAATTTCAACGCGTACCCGAACGTATCACTTGGGTGAGTTGTTGAAATTGTTCCTAATGTGAAAAAAATGAATGAAGTGCGTCGCTAACGGTCTGTATGTCCGGTTGGGTCAGCTTTGTATGCAATGGCAGGGTTATACACGTATCAGTATATCGATCCGTTTCAGGAAGAGATGTGTCCGCATACCCATGGCGACGATAATACGGATGGCTATAGACTGAAGGGTAATGAAAGTTTGCCCCGATACCCGCATCAAGTAAATGCTGGTAGAGTGGATCACGATCTTTCTTCTCTCGAACACGGATAACATACAAATGCCACGCACTGCGGCAATCGGGATCTTCAATGGGGAGCTGGATCATATCAAGATCGCGAAGGAGTGTTTCGTATTCATGGACGAAAGAATGCCGAATACGGATGAAATCTTCAATCTTCTTCATTTGTTCGAACCCAAGTGCTGCCTGGAAATCGGTGAGTCGGTAATTGAATCCTAGTGCAGTCATGACATTCTTACCATGAGTATCTTTCGTCACCCCATGCGAACGCAAAAGACGGATGAATGAAGCGGCCTCAAGCGAACTCGTGGCCACCATACCACCTTCGCCGGTTGTGATCGATTTTACAGGATGGAAGCTAAAAGTTGCTGCAAATGTTGGAAGCCCACCGACTGGTGTTCCGTGGTATTGTGCTCCAAGGGCATGAGCAGCGTCTTCGATAACAACGAGCCGATGTTCCTTAGCAATTTGAAAAATACGATCCATACTGCACGGATGACCGGCAAAATGCACAACGACAATTGCTTTCGTTCGAGAAGTAATACAACGCTCAATATCAGTCGGATTGATGTTGTACTGCAGTGGATCAATATCCGCGAAGACGGGCCGTGCGCCGATGTAGAGAGCGGCATTCGCCGTTGCAACAAAAGTGTTGGCGGGCATAATGATTTCATCACCTGAGGAGATCCCAGCCGCTAAATACGCTAGATGGAGCGCAGCTGTGCCATTTGAGACAGCAATGCACTGACTCGCGCCTACGTAGGTGGCAATGCATTCCTCAAACGCGGGGATCATTGGACCTTGGGTAATCCAATCACCTTCAAGAATACGTCGTACAGCGTCGATATCGGTATCAGAGATGTTTTGTTTTCCGTAAGAAATCATGTTGCCTTTTAGTGTGTTTGTTCAGCAATGAGTTTTTTCATCGTCTCAATATCAAGCCATTCAGGGTTGTTGCCACTGGAATAAGAAAACCCTTCTTCAACTCGAAGCTCCCTGTGATCTTCGGGTGTTTCCCACCACACAGCGTCAGGTTCGATGACGTAACGATCCTGAAGGTTTAAGGTTCGATACCCTTCCTCAGGGGTGATAAGAAATTCATGAATTTTTTCTCCGGGGCGGATCCCGATGAATGTCAATTTAGCATCTTCTGCCATTGCTTTTACGAGGTCGACAATCCGCATACTGGGAATTTTGGGAACAAAAATTTCACCACCTCGCATAATCGTTAATGAAGACAAAACAAAATCGGTTGCCTGATCGAGCGTAATCCAAAATCGTGTCATCTCTTCATGGGTGATGGTTACTGTGCCGCCTCTCTGAAGCTGCTCTTTGAAAACTGGAATGACACTACCGCGGCTTCCCATAACATTGCCGTATCGTACAACAGAAAAGCGTATCGGTCGCTTTCCAGCGTAGTTATTTGCGTGAACGAATAGCTTATCAGAACAGAGCTTTGTTGCCCCATAAAGGTTGATAGGGCTCGCTGCTTTGTCGGTACTCAGGGCGATTATGCGGTCGACACTTAAATCAAGACACGCTTCAATCACGTTGATAGCACCATCGACGTTTGTTCGTATTGCTTCAATCGGATTGTATTCACACGCAGGAACCTGTTTGAGCGCAGCAGCATGGAATACGATGTCAACTCCTTCAAGTGCACGATGAAGACGAAGTGGGTCACGAACGTCCCCGATGAAAAAACGTAGCCGTGGGTCATCTTGAAATGCAATACGCATCTCGTGTTGTTTCAGTTCATCTCGGCTAAAAATTCGGACCGTTTCGAGTGCATAACGTGAAAGGAGCTTTTTCGTCATTGCTTGGCCAAAAGAACCAGTGCCTCCGGTGATGAGAATTGTCTTCCCTTTGAGGTATTCTTCTGTGGTCATGGTTTTTCCTTCTTTAAAAATGCTTATATGATGACCTACGCGCAGTCATTATTTATAAGATAAGGACGAGAGAAAGTCGGTTACCAGCTGTGAATGAGCTACGCGCGGGTAACGGAGGATGTTCGTCTAGGAGACACTGTACTGATGAAGCTTCTGCGGTGTCAAGTGATCTCCTCATACCATTGAGTGTGGCTTATGATGGTGCATGCATATCCCGAGCGTCAAGAAAAGCTCGGATGGCCTGATCGAGGTGCGCCTCGGTGTGAATCGCGGATAGTTGTACACGAATCCTTGCTTTTCCCCGCGGGACGACAGGAAACCAAAATCCAACAACAAAGACCCCACGCTGAAGAAGTGCTTCTGCCATTATTTTTGCTTTTTGCGCAACCCCAAGCATGATGGGAACGATTGGATGGATCCCTGGTACGATCGGAAAACCACTCTCTCTCATACGGGTGCGAAAGGACTGAGTTCGTTCGTGAAGCTGTGTGAGTCTCGGAAGAAAATCAGCAAAGTGTCGAAAAACGTGAAGCGCACCAGCGACAATGGGTGGAGGGAGGGTATTTGAAAAAAGATATGGCCGCGATCGTTGTCGCAGAAGATCAATGATCGGTTTGCTTGCGACAGTCATGCCCCCCGAAGCACCACCAAGAGCTTTTCCGAGTGTTGAGGTGATAATATCAATCCGTTCTAGGGTGTTTGTGTGTTCAGGACTTCCACGACCGGTCACCCCAAGTACGCCCGTTCCATGAGAATCATCAACCATCACTGCAGCATGATATTTTTCTGCAAGCGCACAAATATCCTCAAGCCGCGCAATGTCACCATCCATACTAAAAACACCATCAGTAACGATTAATCGAATTCTTTTTTTTTCTGCTAAACGAAGTTGCGATTCAAGATCATTCATATCGCTATGCCGGTATCGTTGAACCTCACACTTTGCCAAGCGGGTCCCATCAATAATACTTGCATGGTTGAGAGCATCAGAAAGGATACAATCTTCCTGGTCGAGCAGCGCCTCAAAAATTCCTCCATTCGCATCAAAACACGATGAGTAGAGTATTGCATCTTCTTTTTGAAAGAATGATGCAATAGCCTCTTCGAGTTCTTTATGCTGTTGCTGAGTTCCACTGATAAAGCGAACCGATGCCAATCCGTATCCCCAACGAGAAAGACTTTCTGATACGGCATGGATCAATCCTGGATCATTTGCGAGTCCGAGATAGTTATTGGTGCAAAAACTAAGCAGCTGTTGATCGCCGATGCGAATGGCAACATCCTGGGGGCTCTGAAGAATCCTTTCCATCTTGAAAAGTCCTTCATCCGAAATTGCTTTTAGGGTATCTCTCGCGGATGCGAGCAGGGAGTCATTCATGCGGTTTCTTTAAAATCAAAGAGAAGTTTTGCATGGGTCGTGCACGCTTCTTCAAAACGCGTAGGATCGAACTGGGAAAAGGGAAGAATCGTGCCGTTGCCGGATTGGAGTAAGCCCTCCCAGAGAAGTTCTTGGATATGGTTTGTTGTATCATAAAAGAGTTTTTGCGTCATCTCCCACGTTTCGAAGAGGCGTCGTCCAATAACCGAGTGGAGCGTGATGCCGCGAACAATCATCCGGTCAAAGTTCGGGATGGTAACGCTACCCGACTTCAATCCAAAGAGCACGACGCTCCCTC
>JAZDGG010000042.1:0-4110 GCA_043807225.1 bacterium
CCACCAACACAAGCCAGCGAATGTCTCGTAGCCAGTTGGAGGGGGGTTATTTGCGACGACGCCGGTTGTTGTTCTTCCGCTGCTTCTGGACCTTGGATGGCTTTGTTCGCTTTGCCTTCTTGGCGCTGTTCCGCCGACCAACGTTCTGGTAAATCGCGAGCGTCTTTCGCGCAACATCCTCCCACTGGAACTTCTTTGCCTGCTCGTACCCCCGACGAACGAGATTAGTCCGGAGCACCCCGTTGGTTGCAATTCGAGCCATTGCCGAGCGAAGTGCCTGCATGCTTGTCGGATCGACGAGTACCGCGGCGTTCCCGGCAACTTCAGGGAGCGATGAGGTATTTGACGTGATCACCGGTACCCCCATGCGCATGGCTTCAAGCACCGGGAGGCCAAAACCCTCATACAGCGACGGGAAGACAAAACAGAGTGACCGACGGACGAGGTCCAGTTTTTCATTGTGCGTGAGGTACCCGACGTAGTGGACGCCCTCGGCACGGTGCTGCTCAACCGATTCGAGGATGTCGTCCGCTTTGTATCCCTTGCCGCCGGCGATCACAAGCTGGTGGTTGGCAAAGAGTGGGTTTGCGCGAAGCTTGAGGAACGCCGCAACAAGCATGCGGATGTTTTTACGCGGATCAATCGTGCCGAGGAAGAGAAAGTATGGGCATTGGATTTTAAATTTCTTCACCGTGTTGACGTTGCGATCCTTGACATTGATCGGCACGACAAAGGGTGCCTCGTAGACGACAGAAATCTTCGAGGAGGGAACGTGAAAAATATCCTTGAGATCCCGCTTCGTGCTCTCGGAAACAGCGATGATGTGCCGCGCCTTCCGGACGCTCTGCGGAACAAGGAGCCGCGTTGAGAAGAGCTGTCCCGGGAACCACTCCGGATTTCGATAGATGGCAAGGTCGTGGATGGTGATAACGGACCGTCCGGGATAGGAGAGCGGCAAGACGTTGGCCGGAGAATGAAAAACGTCCAGCCGGGTCTTGAGGATCATCGCGGTGATGAGCATGTGAGAGTAGCTGAACGGGAGAAACTTTTGATACTGTGAAAAAGGGAACCGCCAGACCTTCACGTTCGCCTGCTCAAACTCCCCCACGTCGGACATGCGGTAATCGAAGAACAGCACGTACTCATTTTCCTTGTCGATCTCCAGCAGGTGTTTGACCAGCAGATACGTGTAGTGGCCAACCCCCGCGTACTCGCCGAGGCCTGGGTTGAGAATGGTTCTGCAGTCGATGCCGATGCGCATAAGCGTCTCTTACGTTCTTGCTGACAGTATACAGCAAATGCGGTTCATGAACACGTCGCATGATGGGGTCCTGCGCTGGGGAGGAAAGGGTGCAACCCGGCATGGTACACTGAAAAGCCACATATGCCAACACTCGCACAGAACAAGGACGCCCGCTTTTCCTATCACATCCTCGAAGAGTTTGAGGCGGGGATTGTGCTTGCTGGGCCAGAGGTGAAGTCGGCGAAGCGCGGCGATATCAACCTCCAAGGGAGCTACGCGACGATCCGAGGGAACGGACTGTGGCTGATCAACTGCCACATCGGTCCGTACCAACCGGCTGCCGGCCAGAACCCCGCCGACCCGCGTCATGATCGAAAACTCCTCGTGAGCACAAAGGAGGTTTCTTCGTTCATTGGAAAACTCAAAAGCGAGGGATTGACACTTCTTCCGCTTTCCTTCTATACTAAGCACGGCCTCATCAAAGTCGCCCTGGGTCTTGGTCGTGGAAAAAAGAAATTCGACAAGCGCGCGGCAATCAAGAAGCGCGAAACCGACCGGAAGATTCGCCAGTCCCTCCGTCATCCTGACTAACCCAGCATCGGCCTCTGGCTCCAACCACTGGGTACTGGACGCTCTGGAGACTGGACACTGAAATACTTTCTGGATACTGAGCACTGGACACTGGATACTAACCCCCAATGGACATCCGGCACCACAACCCTTTCCCTTTTTCTTCGAATCGAAAGAGCGGCAGGGAAAGAGCTGAGGTGGGGGATGTTCAACAGTCGATGGAATGCATCGACCGACGCATCGGCTACGCGAGTCTGATCGCTCCTCGATGCTCCGCCTCCGGCGGAGAAAAGACGATCAACCAGATAAGTGCCAAATCACTTATGAGCAAAGTGAAGGGTGCGTTTGCATCTTTCTCCTTTGCGCCAGCTATCGCGTAATACCGGTAGCCATCCACTCGTCCAACGCCTGTGCGGGCGATGTGGGTGTCATTCACCAGGATCGGCTGAACGGCACCCGAACGTTCGGCTTAAAACAACGGGAGTAGGATGGGCACCACCGTGCGGATTTCGACTGCCTGTTCCGAAAATGAAAAATCCGCTATCGTAGTAGGACCGAGAGTTGGCACCATTTCAGACGCGGGCGCACGACCCGCCATCTCCACCAACCTTCGCTCGTGAAGGTTGTCATCCGACCTTCGTCGGCAGGAGCCGACTTCGGTCGGCGAAGGCCAAAGCTTTCGCGAAGGATGACAGGGTTCCAAGGGCATAGAGCTGCCCCAGACTCGCGAGCTACGGTTGGCAAGCCATCTATCCTTAATCTCCCTCCCATACAAAAACGTCTCCGTGTGAACCATCAGATCCGCGTGCCAGAAGTTCGGCTGATCGACGAAAACAACCAGCAGGTCGGCATCGTGAAACTGCAAGAAGCGCTTCGGTTGGCTCGCGAACAGGGTCTTGATCTCGTTGAGGTGTCTCCGGTCGCACAACCCCCGGTCTGCCGGATCGTCGACTTTGGCAAGCTGATTTACCAGCAAGAACGGCAAAGTCGACAGCTCCGTTTGAAGCAGAAACGGGTGGAACTCAAAGGCATCCGACTCTCGCTGAAGATCGGAGAGCACGATATGGAAGTCCGACGGACGCAGTCGCGAAAATTTCTTGACGCGGGGAATAAGGTGAAGATCGAACTCATCCTCCGCGGCCGCGAGAACGCCCACCAAGACCGTGCGCGAGAGATCATCCGTGAATTCATTACAAGTCTCGGTGAAGAGATCGTCGTTGAACAGCAGGTGAGCAAGCTTGGGAACCGGCTCACAACGATCATCGGAAAGTCATAACCATCATGCCAAAAGGAAAGACGCATAAAGCGACACGAAAGCGAATTAAAATCTCACAAAAGAAGAAGATCATCGTTCGATCGGCGGGCCAGGACCACTTCAATGCCCGCGAATCGAGCACAACGACCGTGCGAAAACGCCGCGACCGCACGCTTGACCGTACGAACATGCGCGGTATCCGAAGCATGGTTCCCCATTTTCGACATTCGTAATCCATGAGAATCAAACGAGGAACAACGCGAGCAAAAGAGCGGCGAAAGCTCCAGAAGCGGGTAAAGGGATATCGCTGGGGCAGAAACAGCAAGATTCGCCAGATCCGGACTGCCGTGCTAAAGGCGGGTACCCATGCCTATCGTGACCGACGGCTGAAGAAACGCAACGCGCGGCGGCTGTGGCAAGTGCAGATCAACGCTGCGGTCCGCATGAACGGCCTCTCGTACAGTCGATTCATCAATCTCCTGAAAAAAGCCGATATTGCTCTTGACCGCAAGGTGCTCGCTGAGATCGCAAACACCGACCCCGCGGTGTTGAAAGCGGTTATTGACACGGCGAAGAAAGTGGGATAAATTGTGTGGAGAACTCATCGGAACAGAGGACGTCCGGTGAGTTTGAAATACCCGCAGAGAAAATGGTCTGTTGATTTGTTGCATCGTTTCGCGGGTGTTTCATCCGCCACACAATGTTCTTCTTCAATGATCCTGGCGGATATTTTTTCATACGGAAAAACGGCTCGCTAAAGCTCCAATACGCAGAGATGAAGGCGGGTTTCTTTGCAGAGCGGGATAAGGACAACAAAAGGTAAATTGGCCTATTTTTGCGACATCCGAAATCGCCACCAAAGTAAGAGAACAACCGCAATGCCAAAGCCGTCGATAACCACGTCCCAGAGCGTCCCCTGTCGGCCAGGAACAAACGTCTGGTGAAGCTCGTCGCTGGCGGCGTAGAGGATGCTGAGCGCTCCGGCAAGAAAGAAAGTCTGCGGTGACCTTTTTCGCAGCGCCCAGAGGACAAGAAATGCCAG
>JAZDGG010000043.1:0-14708 GCA_043807225.1 bacterium
CTCTCGCTGAAGATCGGAGAGCACGATATGGAAGTCCGACGGACGCAGTCGCGAAAGTTTCTCGACGCGGGGAATAAGGTGAAAATCGAACTCATCCTCCGCGGCCGCGAGAACGCTCATCAAGACCGCGCGAGAGAAATCATCCGCGAGTTCATCACGAGTCTCGGCGAAGGAATCGTCGTCGAGCAGCAGATGAGCAAACTCGGGAACCGACTCACCACGATCATCGGAAAGTCATAACCATCATGCCAAAAGGAAAGACGCACAAAGCGACGCGAAAGCGAATCAAGATCTCTCGAAAGAAGAAGATTCTGGTTCGATCGGCGGGCCAGGATCATTTCAATGCCCGAGAATCGAGCACAACGACCGTGCGAAAACGCCGTGATCGCACCCTTGATCGGACGAACATGCGCGGCATCCGAAGCATGGTTCCCCATTATCGACATTCATAGTCCATGAGAGTAAAACGAGGAACAACACGAGCGAAAGAGCGGCGAAAACTCCAGAAGCGGGTGAAGGGGTACCGCTGGGGCCGAAAGAGCAAAATTCGCCAGATCCGGACGGCAGTGCTGAAGGCGGGCGTTCACGCGTATCGTGATCGACGGCTGAAGAAACGCAACGCGCGGCGGCTTTGGCAAGTGCAGATCAACGCAGCAGTCCGCATGAACGGACTCTCGTATAGCCGGTTCATCAATCTCCTAAAAAAAGCTGATATCGCTCTTGACCGCAAGGTGCTCGCGGAGATCGCCAACACCGATCCTAGAGTATTAAAAGCGGTTATTGACACGGCGAAGAAAGCGGCATAAATTGTCTGTAGAACTCATCGGAACAGAGGACGTCCGGTGAGTTTGAAATACCCGCAGAGAAAGTGGCCTGTTGGTTCGTCGTATGGTTTCGCGGGTATTTTATCCGCCATACAATTTTCTTGTTCAATGATCTTGGCGGATATTTTTTCCAAACGGAAAAACAACCCGCCGAAGCACCAATCCATAGGAGCGAAGGCGGGTTTCTTTGCAGAGCGGGATAAGGACAACAAAAGGTAAATTGGCCTATTTTTGCGACATCCGAAATCGCCACCAAAGTAAGAGAACAACCGCAATGCCAAAGCCGTCGATAACCACGTCCCAGAGCGTTCCTTGCCGCCCCAAAACAAACGTCTGGTGAAGCTCGTCGCTGGCGGCGTAGAGGATGCTGAGCGCTCCGGCAAGAAAGAAAGTCTGCGGTGACCTTTTTCGCAGCGCCCAGAGGACAAGAAATGCCAGCACACCAAAAACTGCCGCATGGGCAAGCTTGCGCGCAATCACGTCCCAGGTCAGTGAGAAGCCGGATTCGAGCGATGGAACACCTGAGAGAACAAAAATTCCTCCCGCCCACACCATCACCACGAGCCAACGGATGAACGCCTTAGTCATGCGCCGAGCATAGCATCCTTCTTCAGAAAGAAAAACCGCCCGGGGTCTCAGACCCAGAGCGGGAACGGAACGTAGTGGTAGTCTTCCATCACGGGCGGATTGACAGTTGGGCTAAAACCAAAGCGGGTACGGCTCGTAGTTGTGGTCTTCCATCGCGAGCGGATCAACGCCCTCGGGTGCCTCGCCATCGATCCACTGGATGATCAACAGGTTGAGCGCGGCATGTTCGTCGGTACGAAGATGGTGTGTCGTTGGGGGAGCGACCTCAAGGTCCAAACCAGGAGAGAGCTTCTGGTACCCCTCGGCGAGGCCAACGCGGCAAGTACCAAAGAGCGGGATAAATCGTTCGCGCTTTCGTTTGTGATGATGCCGCGATGTCCTTCCGTGCGGTGGAACGACCTGGACGAGCCAACCGTCGTCCTTGTTTGCGCTTCGCCCAATATAGATCGCTTCTGATCCGCGCCCACTCGAGAACGAGGGATGCGGCGCTTCATGGGCGTGCAGTACGCCAGGCTTTGTTGCGAACCACACCGCTGATTCGAGAAACGGGACCGTGATGGGTGTGAACCCGATAAACCCCGGGAGACCCCACGGCCTATCTCGAGACGGGACCGCAACGAGCACATGGCCCGCGTCAACGGACATATCGGCAACCAGGTGGCGTTCCACGCGCCCATCAGATGAAACACCAACCATGTGCGGCAATTCGACCTCCACAGCCCCTCCTCTCTGTGTGCTTGAACAGACGGATACATCGCCCTTACTTCTGCCGTTTCTTCAAAGAACAACGCGAGGTGAGATATACCACGGGAAGAGGAGAACAGTCCAGATGCCAAATTGTGATAGGATGAGGACATGCAACGGCGTTCCGGCATCCTCCTCCCTCTCGCGTCACTGCCGTCGAGGTACGGCATCGGTGACTTCGGACCGGAAGCGTATCGGTTTGTGAACTGGCTGCATGCTGCGGGGCAGCACCTGTGGGAAGTTCTCCCCCTGCTCATCCCCGACAACGTCGGATCGCCGTTTGACTCCCCGTCGGCATTTGCGCTCAACTGGATGCTGGTGAGCCCGGACATGCTCGTTCGTGAAAAACTGCTTTCTCGTGCGCGAGCGTCAGTGTATCGACGACGAAAACATCGGATTGCGTATTCCCGATCGAATATCGAAAAGCGCGCGATCATCGGCCACGCATGGGCAACCTTCCAAGACCGTGCATCGAGCACGCAGCGTCGGCGCTTCGCCCACTTTCAACAACAGGAACGATGGTGGCTGAAGGAGTATGCGCTTTTCATGGCCATCAAAGACCGTCACGGGGGACGACCGTGGTGGACGTGGCCGTCTCATCTTCGCAACCATGAACTGTCCGCGCTCGGCACATGGGAAAAACGTCACAAAGAGGAGGTAGCCTACTTCTGCTTTGGGCAGTGGATCGCACATGAGCAGTGGCAGCAACTGAAGCGCTGTGCACATCAACGAGGAATCCGCATTCTCGGGGATCTCCCCTTTTTCGTCGTCCACGATAGCGTTGATGTTTGGGCACATCAGCGACTGTTCCGCATGACGCCGAATGGAAAACTCATCCTCCGCTCCGGAGCCCCACCTGATCTTTTGCGCGCGCAAGGTCAAATCTGGGGCAACCCGCTCTATGACTGGCACAATCACCGACGAGAATTTTTCCGCTGGTGGATCTCGCGGTTCTCTAAAGCACGAGCGCTCTACGATGAACTCCGCCTTGATCACTTTCGTGGATACGAAGCCGCCTGGGCTGTCCCCACCCGTTCTGCGTCTGCGGCTCGGGGATACTGGATCCGGACGCCCGGCGACGTGCTCTTGAGGAAGATCCGCGCCGCTTTTCCGCGTCTGCGACTCATTGCGGAGGATCTCGGAGCAGTCACCAGCGCCGTGTACGCGTTACGCGACCGATTTGGACTGATCGGCACGCGCGTGCTGCAGTTCGGGTTTCGCTCTGCTCGCCGCGGTCTCCATACACCAGCATCCTACCCCGCCCGGAGCGTTGCCTACTCCGGTACGCACGACATGCCGACGCTGCGAGAATGGCTTGCAAAAAGCATGTCGGATGAGCGGCAGAACGTGCGAGAGGTGCTTCCGCATCCGACGCCACGAGGGGCTCTTCAGCTCCTGTTGGCATCCAGGAGCGACACAACCATCATTCCCGTCCAGGATGTGCTCGGGCTCGGGGAGCATGCTCGTCTCAATCGACCGGGGTGTGTGGATACAAGAAATTGGACGTGGAGATTGGAACGCCGAATGTTGACACCCGCGCTCTCGCGCTGGCTCGCATGGGAAACGAAAAAATATCGCAGATAGAGATCGTGGCACTTCTCTGTTTGTGTGATGTATGTATCTCTACGTCCGCAACACGATCCCGAGAATGGCCGCACCGGCAACAAGAAATCGGTAATACGCGAAGACCGTCAGGCGGTGGTTGACCAGAAAACGAAGCAGAAAATGAATCACCGCGAAGCCGACAATGGCCGCAGTGATAATCCCGGTGATTATTGCGCCACGTTCATCAGTGCTTACTCCTCCGTGACGAAGATCAAGTAGTTTGACCGCCGCTGCCCCAGCGACCACTGGGATGGAGAGGAGAAACGTGTACCGCGCGGCATGCTCCCGTCGCATGCCGGCCGCCATTCCCGCGGATATCGTGATTCCAGAGCGAGAGACACCGGGGACAAGTGCCAGCACTTGCGCGATGCCAATTGTGAGAGCGGTCGTCCATCGGATGTCGGTCATTCCTTTTGTTTGTTTCCCGATACGCTCGACGAAGAGAAAAACACAGCCAACAAGGACGAAGGTAACAACGACAATCCAGGGAGATCGAAGCGATTCAAAAAATGTGTCGAGGAATCCTCCAAATATTGCCGCCGGGATCGCAGAAAGCAAAATCAGCCACGGAAGTCGCTGCTCTGGCGTGCGCGGATGAGCGCGGAAAGAGGCAAAAAAATCTTTTACGAGTTTGCCAATATCTCGCCAAAAATACACAACGAGAGCGAGAAGGGTGCCAACATGCAACGCGACATCAAAGGTCAGGGCGTGATCAGGTTCGTAATGGAGAAAGTGATGCAGGAGGAGAAGGTGGCCGGAACTTGAGATCGGGAGAAACTCCGTAAGTCCTTGTATACCGCCGAGGAGGATTGCGTCAAAGAAGTGATGCATGGCTTGATAGGCGAATGGAGGAAGTGAGAAGAAACAAAGTTCCGAGGAATCGAGTGGCGGGCCCAAGGGGATTCGAACCCCTGGTCTTCTCCGTGACAGGGAGACGTGTTAACCGGGCTACACCATGGGCCCACGATCTGACTTAGATAATACTCAATCGAGACCGAGTTTTTTGTAAAGTTCCTCTTTCGTCGCAGCATGATTCTTTAACCGCAATTCCCGCTTTCTCGCTTCTGTCTTATTTGGATAATACTCAGTGTAGAAAATGTCGTAGGGACGATATCCTTTTGTCGATCGGTCAAACCCTGTGTTATGTTCCTGTAATCTCTTATAAACGTTCCTACTGATTCCTATGTATGTTCGCTTGTTTGACCGACTTTTAAGAATGTAGAGATAGTACATCTTGTTGAGGACAAATATACACTCATGTCCGTCCTCAAAGTCTTGTTGTGTTTCGCCCTACGGGCGACCTTTATAGTGTGCCACCCTGCGGGTGGTCAACCGGAGGTTGAGAACCGGGCTACCCGCCCCGCATCCCCCGTGGTGCGGGGCACCATGGGCCCGCACATCGAGAAATGTATCAACTCTACTCTCGCGGATGAAAGGAAAATTTCTATCTTTCTTGACGCCCTTGCCCCAGAAACGAACGAAGTGAGTTATCCGGGGATGGGCCAAAGAGACGCGGCATCGTCGGCGTGCATAATATCAGCCAACCGCGTGGTTGTCGAGAGGAGTGTCATGATACAAACTGACCGTTTCGGACTGCCAGGAGATACAAGACAACGAGTGCGAGTGCGCCGATGATAAACAATATGGTATCCATGAGACCTCCTGTTTTTGCTCGCAGGAATTTTTGGGCAAGATGAATCGACTTTTTGATCGGCAGGAGGAACTCAATGCCGGACTTTGTCAGCACATCTGCTGCCAGATGACTGGTGTAGGCCAGCGTGATGACAACAGGAACCACCGCCCCAAACCCCCCGGTGAGCCATGTGGAGAGGGCGGCGACAACCACAACGGCAACCCAAGAGTGAATCTCATCCCCGATGACGGCACGAGTCTTTTCGGTCATGACATGATGCACCGTGAGCAACAGAAGAAGACAATGTTGCACGAATAGAAGGCCTCTCACCTTTGAACAAAAAGGTGAAAAGGTGACTGAACCCTGGATCGATTGCTTACAGCGACTTTCCCCCCTGCGAAAACATTCGAAACGACGGCTTGAAATTGCTTGCGGGCGCGGTGAGGATGTCTTGGATGCCATCGCCGTTCACATCAGCAACGGAAACAATGACGCCGCCCGTAAATCCTCGCGGGTAAGCAAAAAAGCTCCCGAGGATCTTTTTGCCATTCGGCGAATACACCTTCACTCTTGCTTGCGCGTTCGAACGCGGCGCAACGACGATCTCATCTTTTCCATCATCATTCGTGTCCCCTCCCGCGACGTTGAGCCCACCGGCATACTTTTTGTCAAACGGGAAGAATCCTGCGATGATTTTTTTCCCTTTGTTGTTCAACACATTGACGCGGCCAATGCCAGACTCCGGCGCTGTGAGAATTTCTCGGATACCATCCCCATTCACGTCAGTTGTTCCGACGGCCGTGCCTCCACGGAACGTTGTTGCAGCAGCAAGGAATTGACCAGTCTTCTTTCCGTTCGACAGATAGATCGCCACCTGTGGCCCCCCACCTTGTGCAGCTGCGACAATGATTTCCGCGCGGCTATTGCCATCAATGTCGCCACAGACAAGATTCACGCCACCGGTAAACTTCCCATTGAGAACGGTAAAACCCTTGGTCAATATCTGCTTTCCGCTTCCGTTGAACACTTTCACGAGCGGACGTGTGCCCTTGCCCGGGACCGTCACGATCTCATCAATGCCGTCACCGTTGAGGTCACATGCGGCCACGCGGACGCCGGTTCGCGTCGTCTTGGAGTAGGCAAAAAACTGTCCGCGCAGGACGCCCGTATTTGAGAAAATGCGAACCTGTGGACTCAAGCCGTTGCCTGTTCCTGCGATGATTTCGGCGCGTTCATCGCCCCAGACATTTCCCGCCGTCACCATGAATCCTCCGCGGAGTTGAGAGGAATATGCGGTGATACCCTGCGAAGCAGGCGTTGAATAAAAAACATCCGGTACGCTATCATCGGCCGCACGAACAGCAAGGCCGGCCTCAAGCGTGGCGGTCTGCCCGTCGACGTTTGTCACGGTCACATCGTACCATCCTGCAGAGAGCTTCGTGAGTGGAAGATCAATCACAATCTCCTTTGAGGAGAGAACGTACGTTTTTTTCGCAGAATGCGTAAAGAGTTTCACCTCCGCACCGTAGCGAAACCCTGTTCCGAGAACCTTCACTTTTAACCCCGAACCTTTATCCCAATCTTTATCGATTTCTCCCGGCCGGACTGCAGTGACGGTCGGCGCGGGATTCGTATACGGAGCGACGCCCTTGATATCGACGAGCCGGAGAATGTCGTTGGACGAGTCAGCGACGTAGAGTTTGTCAGAACCGGTTTCTGGCGCGAGGCCGCCGAGATTATTGAACGAAGCGATGGATTGTGCCCCATCAACGTAGCCGCGCATACCGGAGCCGGCGACGAGCTTCGTTAAGCCGGTCGTCGGGTCAAGCTGGCGAATACGCTGCGAACCGACTTCTGTCAGGTAGAGCTTTTGGTCTGCGCCGAGTTTGATGCTCCGCGGAAGGGAAAAGTATGCCGACGTACCGATTCCCTCGCGGTATCCCGCTGAACCAGCGCCGGCGAGCGTCCGGACGGTGTTGGATGAAAGATCGACAGCGCGGATGCGCTGATTGTCACGATCCGCAACGTAGAGCGTGTTCCCGTCATCAGAAAGCGCCATCCCCCACGGCGTGTGGAACCGCGCATCCGCGCCGACCCCATCCGCAAAACCCGCATCGCCGCCAGCGACAAGCGTTGTCTCACCGTCGGAGAGACGAACCTTCCGGATGCGATTATTCCCGGAATCGGCGACGTAGAGAAAGTGCTCTGTGAGATCAAGGACGACGCTCGTGGGCTGGAGAAAATAGGCGCAGCCACTCTCGAGGGTGAGCGTTTCGTTCCGATCAACCACCTGCGTGCATTTGGTACCTTCCTGGTATCCGTTTGACGTCTCGCCCGTGCTGTTGACCCTTCCTGCGCCGGTCACGAGGGAGGAGTGAACCGGCGTGGTCGTAAGGTCAATCTTGCGAATGCGGTTGTTCCACCGATCGGCAACGTAGAGCGTTGTTCCCGCCCCGTTCACCACGATGCCGCTCACGCCAGAAAAACGCGCCTCATCAAGGTTGCTCGCACCCGCCCCAACGGGAATCCCGTCGCGGTAGTTATCCACTTCGGAACCGATGACGGTTGTTGCCGACTTCGTTCCAATAGCCACGCGACGGATGCGGTTGTTCTCTGCGACATAGAGGGATCGCTGATCTGTGGCAAGAACGAGGTCACTCGGACGACCAAAGAGCGGATCATCGCCGTCACGGCTGCCAAAGCGGTCAGAGCCGACGACAACCGTCGTTGTTCCTGCGTCCGCGATGGAATATTTTCGCACGACACCAAGGCCGCTCATGGCAACGTAGAGCGATTCGTTCCTCACGGTCATCCCCGCAGGGAAGATCATCTGCTGTTGCGTCGTGTCAAGCGCAAACAGCGATGTGGCGCCCGTCGCGAGATCGATGGTCCTGATGCGGTCGGTCAGGTAGAGGTCTGCGTCCGCGACGTACAATGTCGTTTCGGAGGCGTTCAGCGCGACGCCGAGAATACCTTCAAATTGTGCATCACTACCAACTCCTTCATGGTATCCCGATGAACCGGATCCCGCGACGACGGTGGTTTCACCGGTTGCAATAAGCACTCTCAGGACGCGGTGGCTGCCGTTGTCCGCGACGTACGCCACGCTCCCATCGGTCGTGACCGCGATCTTTTGCGGATCATTGAGTGCGGTGGTGATCGTCGACACTGCTCCGCCGGACGAGGAAACGGCCTTGAGCGCGTTATTCCCTGTGTCCAACACAAAGACGGTGTTCCCCGCCACCGCAACGCCATATGGAGCATGTAAACCGGAGCTGACCAGCGTCGCGACTGCCCCTTGAGGAGTGATCGTGCGCACTGCGTCGTTGCCAGCATCGGCAACGTACACGTTCCCAGCCGCATCAACAGCGACGCCGCGCGGTTGTGCGAACTGCGCTGACGACCCCGTGCCATCCGCAGCGCCATACCTTCCTCCGGCGAGCGTCGAGATGATGCCATTCGCGTCAACCTTCCGGATGGCATGGTCAAAGGTGTCCGCAATATACAAATTCCCGTTGGCGTCGGAGGTGACATCAGCGGGAAAATCCAAGAGTGCAGCGGTCGCCTGGCCGCCGTCTCCATCGTACACTTTTCCAATGAAGGTCGTGGTATCGCCGTACGTCGCCGAGGCGCTTGCCGCCATCGCGCACCAACCAAAAAAACTCACGACGACGAGAAAACTTCTTACGACATTCGGACGTTGACTATGCATGGCGCTCTTCTCGGTCAAGCGTATCATCCGACTTGCATTGGGTCAAACCGCGAAAAAAATTTCTGTACGAAAAAAGGGGTGGGAACGGCGTCCACACCCCTTGCGAACAGAACTGAGAAAACGCTAGGGTCGATGCAGGGTTACAGCGACCTTGCACGTTCCCGCGTTGTCCTGCCATGCGCCGGGAATCCAGCGCTCGTTGAGCGCGAGAAAGAACTTCGGCGTTTCCTTCATCTTCGGAACGACGATGTACGCATCGTTCCCGATGAAGAACGGCTTCGTCCCCTCCACAAAGGGAACGCGCATTCCATCCTTCACCTGATACTCGATCTTGCCGATCGCCCCGATGAGCGACGCAGCCGCGCTGTTTCGCAGCAGAAACTGCTTTGGTCTCTGCCACTTCTTGAGGTCGCGGGGGCAAAAGGGACGGCCGTATTCCCCCATCACCCCCCGTGGCGATATCCACCCCTGCTCGGCTGGGATGTTCGGATCCCACAGGTAGAGTCCACTCGCGCGAACGTGGATGATTTCGCCCGCCTTGAGGGTATCGATCCTCACCTCTTGGTAGTACGGCAGCATCACGTCGAAGTACGTACTGATGCTGTCCACGACACTCGTCCCGGTCAGATCGACCGGCGGGAAGAGAAGTTCGCCTTCACCCTTCATGTTACCGCGCCATTTGAAGAAGAAGAACGCGCCAACACCGACGATGACGATAACGATGAACACTATCCACCTTTTCGTCTTCTTCGTCCACCGCGGAGAAGTGAGGGTTGCCACTGGCTGAACAGCGCGTGCAGGTGTCTTCGGTGGAGCTTCTGATCCACTCGACGAAGTGCTCGTGTCCTTCGTCTCTTTGGTGTCCGTGGGTCTCCCCTTTCCACCTTTGGCCATTTACTTCACCTCCTTCACCACACGACTGAGAATCGTCGAGATGGCAGCGGCGAGGGTTTGTGAAATTCCCGGTATTGCGAATCCGTGGCCCCCTCGTGCCGTCTTGAACTCCATCAAGAGCCGATAGGCATCAACGAACTCCATCCTCGGAGCCCCCGCGAGCTCGAGTTGCTCCTGGAACTTGAAGACTTGGAATGTCTCGGTTTCAGTCTCAAAGACCTCTGCCTGGCGCTCTGCAGTCTCTTTCGCCCGGAGATCGGCGGCGTCTTTCGTTCTGCCAGCAGGAAGGATTGTCCCGATGTTGATGTCGAGAATGCGAATCCCCCAGTGGAAGCGATCGGGGCAACCTTTCTTCCGCAGGATGTCACGCAGTTGCTCCGCAATGCCGTTAATCGACTTCAGTATCCCCATCTTCGCCTGATCGTCGTCTGAGTCGGTGTGTTCGCGGATCATTGTCTCCGCCGACTCCGCGAGTGTATGGTCGCTCCCCGAGAGTCCATCGATGTCAACCAACTCGAGGATGAGCTTCAGCACCAGCTTGTTCTTCATGGTCTGGGCGACTTCCCAGGGCTCCATGAGGTATGGCTCAGAGATGATTGAATACTCGATCTTGCCTTGACGGCTCATGAACGCACGCATGACTTTGCGCGTCCCCTTTTTCGCGGAAACTTCGTTCAAGAAAAACTCTCGAACGCGTTCGCGAATGTAGGCGTCGGCAAGATTGTTGACCCCCTTTTCTCCGCCGCTCCCGAGGAACTGCGCGAGGTTGTCTTCATTAGGTATCCAGGGCATCTGCACGTCGCCCGCCATCTGCGCCATACCCGGGACCCGGATGTCCGCGATCTGTAAGTCATAATCTCGCTTGATCATGTTCACTGGCCCGAGACGCTCACAACCCGGGAAGAGAAACGCTGTCCCTTCCGAAAACTCCGTCATCGTCCGAGCTCCGAGGAACAGATAGACACCTCGGTGTGGTTCAGGACTCCCCGGAATTTCCGTCAGATTATTCAGATAGAAGAGGATGACGATCCCAAGCACCGCGATGCAGGAGAACAGCTTCACCAGCCAGTGCCAGCCGGCCGGGACGATCACCCACGTGACCAACGGAAACGTGCCGAGAATCAGCAGCGACCAGAGGCCAATCTGCGTGATATGAATTCCTCCACGCGTCGGGTTCCCGACGAACAGGCGTTTGATCGGATTGTTCGTGGGTACTTCGTGATCCGGACCAGGCATCCCGAGGAGCTCGCGGCGGCGAAGAATGCAGATCATCGCGATAAACAGAATCGCGACGGGAACGAGCAGCCCGACAATCCGCATGAGTGATTCTCCGCCCGACGGCCACCATCGTCTCGCGAGCCAGAACGCGCCAGCGACGATAACGACCGGAATAGCCCAAAGCCATCTCCTCACCGCTTTACCAAGGTGCGGGAGCAGCACGAGTGCCACACCTACAAGAATCAAGAACTTCCACAGGGCGATTCCAAGAATCATGTGGTTCAACATGACCAGCTCCTTCTACGGCGAGCGCCGTTGTGTTTTGTATCTCGATTGTCAAAGACCGTTCATGTCTTTGCGCTTTTTCCTCCATTCTGGAGAAGGCGTAGGATAGCATGAGAAATGATTTTTGTCAACCGTCGAAAGAGGGATCCTGTCCTTGTCCCCGATCATAGGACTCGAATCACTACATGAGAATGTGTGTGGGCAAATACTTTTCGTCACGCTCCCCTCGTCTGGCAAGGAGAGGTTCCAGGAAGTAAGATTGAAAACACTCTTCGGGATGTGCTACCAAATCCTCAACCGAATACCTCGCGTTGTCGTAAAGCCGTTTCCATCACTTTCTATCGTGATATCGCCGCCCTGATCAGTCCGGAGGATGGGGATGTGTTGATCGGCAAGACGGCCGAGTGTCTCTTGGCTTGGGTGACCGAACGTATTTTTCTCCCCAACAGAAATAACGGCCAGCTGCGGCTGAACAGCGGAGAGCAACGCGGCAGAGGTTGAGAACTTACTTCCATGGTGACCGACTTTGAGCACCGTTGCCTGTAGGTTCGACGACGCACGGACGAGAGCACTCTCGACGGTCGTATCAACGTCGGCAGTAAGGAGAAGGGAAAATGCGCGGTAGTCGAGCCGACTGACAATCCCCGTGTTGTTCATTTCCTTCGCTTCCCGATCTTGCCAAGAAGCAAACGGCGCGAGAATGGTCAGCGTCGCTCCGCCGAACGACACCGTATCACCGGCAACGACGGATGTGGTGCGGACATCGCGTTCGAGAAGCAAAGCCAGGAACGTCTGGTAGGTCGCCGTAGAATCTTGTACTCCCGTAAAAAGGATCTGGCCGATGCGGTACCGCCGCACGACTTCGACTAGGCCGGTGAGGTGATCTGCGTCAGGGTGCGTCAGCACGATGATATCGAGCGAGCGATCAAAGGACGGCATGGCGCGGCCGAGCTTTTCGAGAACGCCGTTCGTCGGCCCGCCGTCAATGAGCATCTGCTGCCCGTTCGGCGCTTCGAGAAAAAGCGAGTCCCCTTCCCCGACATCAAAAACAATAAAGCGGAATGGATGGCCGGCATGCGCGAGAAAGCATGCGCCGAGGACGATGCAACTCGCAGCAGCAATCGCAATCCAGCGACGTTGTCGTCGTACTTTCTTTACGAAATGCGATTGCGACGGTGTGTTGACCATAGAAAAGACATGACGACGATTGCACCGTACCAGACGAGCGGCGTCCAGACGGGGAGGGTTGGGAGCGCAATACTCCCCCATGAGGGGCTGGAGAGGAATGTCGTCCATTCAATCATCCAGGTAAGAACGAACCACAAAACGGCGGCGAAAGCCGGAGCAACGATCGGAAGCATCACGCCGATGCTCAAACCCATCGTGAGCGGGACGGTGGGAAGAATGAGCACGTTCGCCAGCGGGCTGATGAGCGATATCCTCCCGAACTGCGTCGCAATGAGGGGGAGCGTCGCCGCCGTTGCGGAGAGTGTCGATCCGAGTGCGTCGCGCAAACCAAACCGTTCCGGCACAAAAGGGAGGTAGCGCGAGAGCGGCGTCGCCCACGCAACGAGCCCGATGGTTGCAAGAAACGAGAGTTGAAAACTGACGTCATGGAGCAGAATCCGCGGATTGGCGGCAACCATCACGGCTGCCGCGAACGTGAGCGCATACCGGACTCTCCCGATGCGGCCGACGTGTCGGGCGACGCTCGCCAGAAGGCCCATTACGCCCGCACGAACGATCGAGGAGGACGCGCCGGTCATGACCACGAACCCGAGAATAAGGATGATCGCGATCCAGAACGCTTGGCGCCGCGATCCGCCAATGCGGATGGTGCCGCCAACCGCGGCAGCGAGGAGAATGGTGATATTGTACCCCGAGAGCGCCACAATGTGTGAAAGTCCCGTCCGTTGGAACGACGTCGTGAGGTGATCGGGCAACCCCTGCCGCGCACCAAGGACGATGCCAGCAAGCAGCGACGCGTGCGGCTCCGGAAGGGCCATCACAAACCGTCGCGCGATCCATGCCCGAAACGCAAAGAGTGTCCCGCGAACCGAGACGTCGGCGTGTGTCGAAGAAAGAATCTTCGGTTTTCGGCAGACCGAGTAAATCTTCGACAGCGCCAGGTACTCGTCGTACGAGAATTGGTCAATGCGCCCTGGTGCGTCGACGCGGCAGCGGAGCGTCAAGCGATCACCATACGAATACTCTGGATAGAGATCGGTCGTGACAAGTATGCGCCCGCGGACGTTCTGCTGCTTGGCACCTGCGCCAAGAGCGTCCACGTTGACGGTGAGCCGCTGGCTGTCGAGGCGCCGATCGGTATCCGTCGCAATGGTACCCGAAAAGGTGATCGTCGTCCCCTGGGAGGGAACGAGACCGTCGGCGTCTTTCCAATCATTCGATGCCTGGATGCGGAGAACACCGATGAGGAAAGTGCTGACGATTCCTATCGCGAGCACGAAGCCAATGTTTCGTGATGCAAGAAGGCCAATGATGAGCGCGAGTGCGCACAGGAGTAGGGATACTGGAATGACCCCGCCGACGGCAACGCCAACAAGAAACGCACATTCGAGAAAAAAGAGTTTTTGCGCAGCGGACATCCATACACAAAACGGGCGGCTCAGCCGTCCTCAGAGAGACAGTAGCAGAAGACGCGGTTTGTTGCAAGACGGAATCTGGTTTATTCAACCGTGACCGACTTTGCGAGATTCCGCGGCTTGTCAATTGGGCATCCCCGAAGATTCGCGATGTGGTACGCAAGTAGCTGGCAGTACGTCCCCGCGAGAATCGGCGCCAGCATGGGGATGGTTTTAGGGATTCGAAGGATGCGTTCGACTTTCCCCTCTTTTCGAAGCTCTTCCGCCCGCGGATCGCCGTCGCTTGCGATCAGGATCACCCGGCCGTGCCGGGCAGCAACCTCCTCGGCGTTGGAGATCACTTTCTGATACGTGGTTTCGTCCTCGCCGAACCGCGGTGCGATCACCACAACAGGCATGTCCCGATCAATGAGCGCGATCGGCCCATGCTTCATCTCTCCCGCGGGATATCCTTCTGCGTGGATGTACGAGATCTCCTTCAATTTCAACGCTCCTTCGAGCGCCGCAGGATAATTGTATGCACGGCCGAGATAGAGGGCGTTTCGATGCTCCGCGTACTGACGAGCAATGTGCAGCACGTGATCGGAGTCCTTCAGCACCGT
>JAZDGG010000044.1:0-5548 GCA_043807225.1 bacterium
CGAGCAGATGACCGGCGGGATTCTCTACCGGACGGTGGAGATGAACTCCGATGCCCCGGCCAATCCGTACCCGCCGCCGCGACTCAAGAAAGAGGCGCCGTGGATTCAGTACACAACCCGACTGGTCGCTGCCCGCGAACATGAACAGGACGGGCTTCGCCAATAACGCCACTGCTCTCCCGCGTTTGGATGACAAGCGCGGTTTTTTCTCCCCAGCAACTGACGAAAAGCATGTTTTGCGGATCGCCCTCAGCGTAAAGCCGCGACGGCACGCTTGCCCGCCTAGATGTGCCGTGCTACGCTTTGGTTCGTCGTTTTCAGCGACGAATGTTCTCGTCGCGAAGCGCGCTTCCTGATTCAGTGACCCCCTTCTCTATGCCAATAAAAAAAGCGGCTCTGAAGCATCTTCGTCAAACGAAAGTACGCACGCGCCGTAATCAAGAGGTGCGTCGTGCACTCCAGCGCATCCTCAAAAAAACGCATCGTTCCCATACCGACGGGAACCAGGAAGCGCTGACGAAAAATCTGCGAGAGGCGCTCAAGACCATCGATAAAGCACGCCAGCACGGCATCTTGAAACAGAATACGGCCGCACGAAAAAAATCCCGTCTTATGCGGCGGTATGCAGCGAAGAAGGCGTAGGCGATACGGCGTTGGTTGTTTTTGTCAGCCGGACGGTCAGAAGAGTAAAAAAGATTCTCGGGTCAATTGAGCGGCTTTTGATCGTCTGATCGATTTCGAGAATGCTGCGGTAGAGTGATCGAAGGTCGTCAAGCGTGAATGCAGAAACCTGACGGATCGCTTTTTGCGCAACAAACGGATGGAGTCCGAGATCGCGAGCGATGGTTCGCGGATTTGCGGTTCCCTCATCGAGGAGCGATCGGACGCCGAGGAGGTTGCGGACGTGCCACGCGAGCATGCGAAGCACGTAGAGCGGCTCCGCGCCGTTCTGGAACTGGCCTTCGAGCAGCCGAAGTGCCGTTGCGACATCCCGCTGACCGAGCGCATCAGTGAGGAGGAAAATATTCTCGTCGAACGGCGCGGTGAGGAGCTGGTCGATTGCCGCCTCGGTGATCGGCTGGCCGAGCGAGTAATGCACCAGCTTGTCGATTTCGGATGAGGCCTTCCAGAGATCCTGCCCAACGAGACGGAGGAGCTGCTGGAGTGCAGTTTTCTCGATCGTTCCTCCCCGTTGTTCAATCTCGTGCCGGTACCACGCCGTCAATGCGGATCCTTCAAGCGGCGGGAACGATTCGACTTTCGCCGCAGTCGCGAGCGATTGCCACAGCGTTGCTCCAGGATGTGTTTTTCCTGCTTTTGTCTTTTTTGGTTCGTCTCCTCCCTCCCACAGAATGAGGATGTTATCCGTTGCAAAATCCATTTTCGTCAACACATCAAAGACGGCTTGCTGCTCTTGGGCGCGACCATGGAGGAGAAAATTTTCCACGGCAATAAATCGTTTGGAGGTAAGAAACCCGCGAACGGTCAAATGGGTAAGGAGCTCCTCCGCCGTCAATTTCTCCCCATCACAGCGGATGACATTCACGCCAGAGGGATCGTGTTTCTCGATAAACGCGGCGCGAAGGCGTTGCAGTCGCTGTCGAGAACGATAGGTATCGTCGCCGTACAGAAGGATGATCATAGCGATGAGAGTGTAGCGCGGGGAATTGACACCGACAAGAGCATTGGGTAGGGTGAGCGAGTGAAAGCCCTTCGCTCCTTTTTTTCGTCCACAATGGAGGTGAACGATGCTCGCCTGCCCGCGCTGTGGTGAAGAACTCCACTTCCCTCGCATGACGTGCTACTCATGCCTCGACGCAAAGCCAGCGGCACCGCGGCAAGCGTTTTCGATCATGACGGAATTCGTCCCGCCGCACGAGGTGGTTCCGCCCGTCCATGCGCCGAAATGCGATGATCCGCTGTGCATGGGCGAGTGCGCCTTTCTGGAGCCGTTGGGTATTCCCTACGGTGACCCGTACACGCCCGGTCGGGCATGACGCTCAAGGTTCTTTTGGACGACACGTCGCTACCCAGCGGCGTGTTCTTTTTGCAACTCTTTGAGCTCCCCCCAATTCATTCCTTCAGAAAGCGTGACAAGAATGGGAACGGAAATCTTCTCAACACCTTCCATAACTCCGCGGACGAATTTCGCGACCGTTTGCACCTCCCGTGCAGGCACCTCGAAGACGAGTTCGTCATGAACTTGCAGGAGCATCCGGCTCTTTGGGCTGATGGACGGGAGTTGCTGGTGAATCCGAATCATCGCGAGCTTCATGAGATCGGCGGCTGTTCCCTGGATCGGCATGTTGACGGCCATTCGTTCCGCGGCATTGCGGAGCTGGGCAACCCGCGAGTTGATGTCCGGCAGATACCGGCGGCGGCCAAAAATCGTCTCAACGTACCCGAGACGACGTGCATGCTCCTTCATCTTTTCGAGATAGATCGCAACATGGCGATACACGGCGAAGTATTTATCGATGAACGCTTTTGCTTGATCACGCGAGATGCCCGTTCTGCTCGCAAGGCCATAGACACCCATGCCGTAGAGCACGCCGAAGTTCACCTCTTTTGCGGCGTTGCGCATGCTTTTCGTCACCTGGTCGAGCGGAACGTCGTTGATCTCCGCTGCCGTCCGCGCGTGGATGTCTTCCCCGCGCCGAAAGGTTGCCAGCATCTTCTCATCGCTCGCCAGATCGGCGACGATCCGCAGTTCAATCTGTGAGTAGTCGGCCGAGAGAAGGCGGTTGCCGCGATCTGCGATAAATGCCTTGCGAATCGCGTGGCCCAGCTCCGTGCGCGTCGGAATGTTCTGCAGATTCGGATTGGACGACGAGAGCCGGCCGGTCGCCGCGATGGTTTGGTTATAATCGGTATGGACGCGACCCGTTGTTGGGCTGACAAGTTCTGGGAGCGCCTCGAGATAAGTAGAAAGGAGCTTGGACATTTCGCGGTACGCCAAGATCTTTTTGACGATTGGATGCGCATCCTGGAGTTTCTCTAATTCTGCTGCAGCAGTCGAAAGCCCAGTTTTCGTCTTTCCGATTCCTTCCGTGCTGATCTTCAATTTCTCAAAGAGTACGTCTTTGAGCTGTGCCGGTGATTGGATATTGAATGCCCCGCCTCCGTCGTGATGGATGTCAGCTTCAATCTGCTTCAAGTTGTGGCGCACGTGACGCGCCATCGTTTCAAGAAATGCCGTATCAACCTTGATGCCGTCGAGTTCCATGTCCGCGAGAACGGGCACCAAAGGCATTTCGATGAGAGAAAAAACCCGCTCAAGATTGTGCTGCATGAGCTCACCACGGAGTTTCTGGCAGAGTCGCCAGGTAAAGTCGGCATCCTCGCACGAATACCACGAGAGCTGATCAACCGGAGCGTCTGCAAGCGGGCGTTGATCCTTTCCCTTTCCAATCAGCGCGGTGATCGGCATCATTTCATAACCAAATTCCCCAAAGGCGAGTGCATCCAAACCGTGCTGCCGCGACCCGGGGTTCAGCAGGTACGAGGCGATCATCGAGTCAAAGGAGAGGGGCAAAACGACGATGCCCGTTTGCCGAAGCACTTGGTAGTCGTATTTGAGATTATGCCCGTACTTCTGGACGTGTGGATCCTCCAGGATCGATCGGAGTTTCTGCAGCCACTGCGCACCGCGCGGATGGCGAACGGAAAGGAACGATGCCTCGCCTTCCTTCCAACAAAAACTGATGCCGAGGAGCTGCGCTTGAACCGGATCAAGACTTGTCGTTTCCGTATCAAATGCGAAGCGTTTCTGCTGTCGAAGCGCGGCGAGAAATAAGGAAAATGCCGCTTCCGTTTCAACGAGCGCATAGCGTGCCTTTGTTTTTGGATGCGATGTGAGCGGAAGCCGCGCCGGTGCTTGGTGAAGCGCCTTCACGGTCGGCAATTTCATCAGCAGACTCCGAAACTCGAGTTTTTGGAACAGATCGACAACCTGCTGGCGGTCGTAGTCGTGCGTCCGGGCATCATTGAGCGCAAAATCGATTGGAACGTTGCGCACGATGGTGGCAAGCTTCTTCGAAAGCTCCGCCTCCCGCCGGTGGCCTTCGAGGAGTTCAAGGACTCGCGGACGAATCTTCTTTAATTTTGCGGATTTGTTCTTCATTGCGTCATAGAGCGCATCGACGCTCCCCATGAGTTGGAGAAGTTCAATCGCCGTCTTCTCCCCGATGCCAGGGACGCCGGGGATATTGTCCGACGGATCTCCGCGGAGCGCTTTGTAATCGATCATCTGCTCCGGCCCAAGACCGTACCGCTCCCGAACTTCACGGGGGCCGTAGATTGCGATTTCGCCGACGCCGTGCTTCAGCGTGCAGACTTTCGTCTGGTTGTCGACGAGCTGGAGCGTATCCATGTCCCCGGTGACGATGGTTGTTTCGATCGGACGATTCGCGAGTTTTGCTGACACGGTCCCAATAAGATCATCTGCCTCGAATCCTTCCTTTTCATAGATCGGGATGTTGAATGCCCGCACAAGATCTTTTACGCGTGGAATTTGGTCGTAGAGCTCTTGCGCCGCTTTGACGCGCGTTGCCTTATACTGCTCATACTCTTTGTGCCGGAAGGTTGGCGCCGCCAAATCAAAGGTGGCCGCGATGTAGTCCGGCTTCAAGTCTTTGATGACCTTGAGCAGCACCGAGGCAAATCCGTAGACCGCGTTCACTTGCTCCCCCTTTGTCGTCGTCAGCGGCGGGAGCGCATGGAACGATCGGTGAATCAAGGCATTTCCATCGATGATGACAAACTTCTCTTTCTTCGTGGCCATAGTCGCATTGTAGCATGCAGAGATGGATGGATTGTGTATATGCCCATCCCAACGACAACAGAGGATTGCCACCGAGTCCCCCACTCTTGGCGAGAAGAAGGGTCGGGGATGAGATCGTTTATTTGTGGAACACGCCTGTCATGTAGCTCGTCGTTGATGCAAGCGATGGATTGCCAAGGATGGTTGCTGAGTTTGCGTGCTGAATAATCCGGAGATGACCGGCGTCCCGAAGTTGCGCAAATCGCATGGCGACCGCAAGCGATGCGGGAGAGTCCGCAGCAATATTGTTGATCGCTTCAATGTTTCCCGACTCAAGAATTCGCAGAGAGACGGCATCCTCTTTCTCTGCCTCACCGAGTGTTTGATAATGAGAAAAATCGACGCTTGCGATCACCAGGTCGTCTGGATCAAGGAGTGTGTTGAGCTGCTCGGCGAGTGTGTGGATGACGGACTGATCGAATCCGCTGCGCAGGGCGAGAAGCACAAATTGCGCACGTGGAAATTGCTCCGCGAGAAATGCCATTGGAATGAGCACGGAATGTTCCGATCGTATGACGGCATCACTCGCCCGGACATCGGCGGACGATATGAGTGCATCGGTGATGTTCCGATTCATCCGATGCCGCACGCCATGGCTTGCCCAGTCGCTTGTTGTGGTCGTCGTGGAGGAGGAGCCAGCGTTTTGATGATCTGGACCAATAATGACAATTGTCGCTGGCGTTGCATCCCGTAGTGTCTGGACGAGCGAAACAATAAGTGATCGCG
>JAZDGG010000045.1:0-2930 GCA_043807225.1 bacterium
TTTCTTTTTTTATCCTTTTCATCCGCTCGCATTGCAGTGAAAAATCCGCCGCCGTCTGTTTGAGGATCTTGAGCGAAGCGAAAGAGCCGAGTTACGGCGGCGGACGACCTCTCTTTTCCGTCTTTCTCTGGGCGAGCAGAGAAAGACGGAGTACACTCCATTTTATGAACTTCAAACTTCATTCTCTATTCAAACCCACCGGCGACCCCGCACCACGCTTCTCCGAAGCGGATGCGGGGCAAGCCAGCAACAACCTCCATGAATAAGTTCCAACTCCGCGCACCGTTTCAACCAACCGGTGACCAACCACAGGCGATCGAGAAACTTCTCGCTGGGCTGAAAAAAGGATACCGCGATCAGACGCTTCTCGGCGTGACGGGATCGGGCAAGACGTTCACGATGGCAAACGTCATTGCAGCGATGAACACGCCGACGCTCGTCATGACGCACAACAAAACGCTCGCAGCGCAGCTCGCAAGCGAGTTTCGCGAGTTCTTCCCGAAGAACGCCGTCGATTACTTCGTCTCCTATTACGATTACTACCAGCCGGAAGCGTACGTCCCGCGAACAGATACGTACATTGAGAAAGAAACGCAAATCAATGAGGAGATTGACCGGCTGCGCAACGCGGCAACACGCGACCTTTTGACGCGGCGGGATGTGATTATCGTCGCCTCCGTTTCGTGCATCTACGGCCTCGGTTCTCCCGTAGAATATGCTCGCACGAGCACCTCATATCGCGTCGGCCAGACGATCAAGCGACAGGATTTTCTTCGGGATCTCGGGCGTAATCTCTACGACCGGAACGACATTGATTTCCGCAGAGGGACCTATCGCGTGCGCGGCGACGTCATCGAGCTACATCCGTCGTATTCGGATGAAGCGGTGCGTTTTGAATTCTTCGGGGATGAGATCGAAGCCATTTCGATGATTGATTCGCTCACCGGCAAGCGCGCGGAAAAACTGGATGCCATCACGATTTTCCCATCAAAGCAGTTCGTGACCAATGCCGAGAACATGCCGGGAATCATAAAGGACATCCGATCGGAGCTTCAGGAACGTATTGCTTTTTTCAAGAAGTCCGAAAAGCCACTTGAAGCGGAACGCATTGAACAGCGCACGAGTTTTGATCTTGAGATGATGGAAACGGTTGGATACTGCACTGGTATTGAGAACTACTCGCGGTTCTTTGCCGGACGTAAGCAAGGAGAGCCGCCGTACACGCTCATGGACTACTTTCCTGATGGGGCGAACGGGAAGAAGGACTTCCTTCTTTTTATCGACGAATCGCACATGACGCTCCCGCAAATCCGCGGGATGTACAACGGTGACAAGGCCCGCAAGCAGGTGCTCGCGGACTACGGCTTCCGACTCCCATCTGCGCTCGACAACCGCCCGCTCCAGTTTGCAGAGTTCGATGCGCGGATCCGAAACGTCGTGTACGTCTCTGCAACGCCGGCGGCGCAGGAGATAGAGAAATCGAAACAGGTGGTCGAGCAAGTGATCCGCCCCACAGGCCTGCTTGATCCAACCATCGAAGTGTTGCCGACGGAACATCAAGTAGATGACCTCCTTGAACGCATCCGAGAACGCGTTAAAAAAACACAGCGCGTACTGGTAACCACGCTCACCAAGCGAATCGCCGAAGATTTATCAGAATATCTTGAAGAGCTCGGCGTGAAAGTCCACTACCTCCACTCAGACGTCGACACCATGGAACGACTCGAAATCCTCCGCGACCTGCGGCTTGGAACCTACGACGTCGTCGTCGGCATCAACCTCCTTCGTGAAGGATTAGATCTCCCCGAAGTCTCGCTCATCGCCATCTTGGACGCGGACAAGGAAGGATATCTGCGTTCCGCAACCGCGCTCATTCAGACGATGGGACGCGCGGCTCGGCACATCGACGGCCACGTGGTGATGTACGCCGATCGTAAAACGGATTCGATGAAGATCGCGATGCGTGAAACCGAGCGGAGGAGAAAACTTCAACAGGCGTACAATGAACACCATGGCATCACGCCGAAGACGATCCAGAAGGCCATACGGGACGAGCGGCTTGCGGGCGCAAAACGGGAGCTTGAAGATGTTCCCACTATTGACGCGTCGGCAATCCCCAAGGAGGAACTCCCCCAGCTTCTCCGCACGCTTGAGGAGCAAATGGAGCTTGCCGCACAGAATCTCGAATTTGAGAAAGCCGCTGCGCTGCGGGACGATCTGCAGGCGTTGCGTGCTGTGGCATCGCATCCACGTTCAAAAAAACGGCGGCGCCAGTAACGATAAACAATACCACTGCACCGATGTCACCGGAGACGGCCAGACCCGACGACATCATCCGAACAGATCCCTGGATACGAGAAGGATTCTTGACGGGTCTCTTTGGCTCTGCTACTATCCGCGTCGTTCCTGGCCATCAACAGAAGGAGGTTCATTGTGTCCCGACGGAATCGTTGGACTTCGCTGACCTCTCTCTTCCTCGTTCTTTTTCTCGCTGTCGGTATCCACGACCTTCATCGCTCGTTGGCATCGATGAAACAATCGCGAGTCGCGATCGAGCACAATCGCATCTACCGCTTCACAGAGATGATGCCAGTCGTACTCGCCAGCGCGAACGGCACGGACGTTGATGCCGTCTTCGCCGTCAACGTCGTGATCCCGGATAACCGCGAGACCGAATCATCGCGTTCGACGCTGTCGATCGTCCAGCTGCCAGGCATTCGTGACGAGCACGGGATGCTGAAATTCATTCATCAGAACCCTGCTCTTCCGCCGCAGTCGCTCCGCATTGTCGAGCAGATGACCGGCGGGATTCTCTACCGGACGGTGGAGATGAACTCCGATGCCCCGGCCAATCCGTACCCGCCGCCGCGACTCAAGAAAGAGGCGCCGTGGATTCAGTACACAACCCGACTGGTCGCTGCCCGCGAACA
>JAZDGG010000046.1:0-2138 GCA_043807225.1 bacterium
GATGAGCGCGGCAAGGGCGCCGACAACCAACTGCCGGCCAAACGGCGAAAGCGTTGCGGTCCGCAGAAGCGCGATGCCCCGCCGGAACGCATCAATAAGCAACCAGCAAAACAGGAGGAGCCCCGCGAGTCCGATCTCTACCCACGCATTGAGAAAAATGTTGTGCGGATACTGCAGAAGCTCGACGTGTTTGATGAGACGGTAGTGATCGTACACAATTGGAAACCCACCGAGTCCCGCGCCGGCGATGGGTCGAGCGCGCAGGAGGTTGGCTGTTCCTTGCCAGAGAACGTATCGAACGTCGGTAGAAACGTCGGTTCCTTGAACGACGCCAAGAAGCATCGTCCGCGTCCCGTGAAACAGGAGGATGAATGTGAAAGCAGCGGCGAGTGCGAGAAGAATCCAGCGGCGGTAACGGCTGACGACGCCGAAGAAGACGGCGAGGGCAACGACAGCCAAGAACGCACCGCGGGACATGACAAAGATGATGCCCGCACATCCAATAAGGAGAATGCCCCAGGGAAACCATACAGCTCCTGCCCGCCGCGTGGATGAAGGCAATAGCGCAAAGCTTGCAAAGAGACCGAGGAGCGGGGTGACGAATAGTGCAAGTGCATTCGGAAAGTCATAGACGCTGACGACCCGCTTTGGTGATTCTGAAATCCACGGTTGCAGTGATGGGAGAATACTCAAGTACTGCAGAAATGCCACAAGCGAGTAGACGAGAACGGCAGCGCCGAGGGCGTAGAGCAGTATGCGGATCTGTCGCTCGCTGCGTATCGTATCCCAAAGGAAGATAAAAAACAGCATCGGTTCGAAAAAGTACGCCTTGAGGTACCCAAGGGCGCTCACGTGATCCGGCGAGACAAAGACTGCAATGGTCGCGGAAATGGCGAAGAGGAGAAGCGCCCAACGCCAGGGGAGTTCTGCTAGAGGTCGCCCGCCGTTTTTCCGCCGCCCAGCGATCCAGACGAGAATACACACGCAGAGCAACATTTCAAGCACCGTGAACGGGATGTCAAATACGGAGAATCGCCATTGGTAGAGCGGCAGAAAAAAAAGAAGGATGGCGACACTGAACACAAGATTCCGCCACGCGAGAAAAGCGAAGCAGGCAACGAGAATTATGAGCGCAAGCAGTATCATTGTCGTTCCCCGAGAAAGACGAGATTCTGCACGGCAACAAGCAGGCCAACGAAAACCCAGATGTGCATAATGTACAGGATGGAGAAGGTTTGGTACTGGATGATGACACCGATGAGTGCACCAAGAAGGCCGAGAAGAACGTAGCGCAGCGGATCATCAGCGTTGCAGCGCCAGAGGGCTTTGATCGATCGCGCGATGAGAATGAAGAAGGCGATCCCTATGGCAAGAAGACCAAGGAGTCCTGTTTCTGCGAGCAGCTCCAGCGGCTCGTTGTTGACGATGCGCCAACCGTCTTGTGGTTGCTCGACGGGAGAGGGAGCGGTAAACGGACCAAAGCTCCCCGGCCCGATACCCACCATCGGTGAAGTCCAAAATGCCTGCTTCGCGGTCTCAATCGTCTCGATGCGTTCTGTGTAGGACGCTCCATAAAAGACGTTTTGAATGTGCGACGTGAACGTTTCGATATTCAGCCCGGTGGCATCATTCAAACTCAATGCCCGAAGGACGGCGATCGCCACAAGCACGGCACCGATACCAAGCGGCAACAGCGTTCGCAGGCGAAAAAAGTCCCGAAGCGCAAGAAGGATGATGCAGAGCACAAGCCCGGCAAAACCGAGGTAGGCACCGCGCGAGACCGTCAAAACAAGGTTTGCGGTTAGCAGTGCAAAGAGGAGAAACGTGATCCAGCGAGGAATGGATCCCTTTCTGGCGAGGAGGAAGGCAAAAAGTACGCCGAGTGGGATCAGGAGATAGTTCGCAAAATACAACGGTTCAAGGGCGGTCGATTGAATGCGCGGAAACCCGAAGATCTCCTTGGTATACAAATCACGAAGACCGGTGATCGTTGTCGGGAGGCCGGCGATGTCACCGATAAATTGAAAAAGGCCAAAGATTCCCACGAGCGTTGCGCTGAACAAGAGGACCAGCACAAGACGTTCGAGCTGTTTTCGCGTCGTGAGTATCTGCGGTATCGCGACGCTGACGAGAATGGT
>JAZDGG010000047.1:0-7797 GCA_043807225.1 bacterium
TCACGTCATCGACGCTGATCACCTTCTGCCTTTCGGCATCTGGGTGGGTCACCGCCGACCTCTATGACGTATCCGGACGAATCGTTCGCCACCTTGCCACCGGGAACAAATCCGCAGGTGTCGTGCAATTCCGTTGGGACGGCGCCGATGACGACCATCATGAGGTGCATTCTGGTGTCTACTTTGCCAGAGTGGTGACGCATCTTGGTGCAGCGCAGACAAAACTCGTTCTTGTTCGGTAACGACTCTCTCGTGTTCTCTCATCCAAGAGGCCAGGACCCCCCTGACCTCTTTTTCTATTCGTTAACAATCATCACAGACCCAAACGAACGGGTAGTGTTCTTCGGGTTTGGCAATACCGTATTTCACCGGGTTGTGGCGGATGTATTCGATGTGCGTGTTGAAATCCCGTTGGTTGCGGATGAGGTGATCGTGAAAGGAGGATTGCCATACGCCGTCTCTACGTAGGCGAGGATGGCCATCCTCGCCTACGATCCGATGGCGGAGCAATATATGGATGTTTCTTGAAAAATGTCGTTTCACAAAATGCATGAAATCCGAAACCGTATATTTCCCCTTCGGTTGCAGAAGCACGTGCAGATGATTTGGAAGGAGAACATACGCGAACACATGGCAGTGCTTGTATTTTTCCACACATCGAATAACCTGTAGCAAATATGAAGCGACACTCGGGGAATCAAACACATCCGTGTTTCCCTTCGTCTTCGCCGTGACGAAGTAGATCGCGTCTTTCAGGTAGATTCTTTTCGGAGAATTCTTGTGGCGCACAACGCTCTGGTTCGTACCGCGCCCGCCGCCTTTATCCTCACCTCGAATCCCTCTTGGATGCAACAGCTCATTGACAGTACCTCACCCGCCGCCGTACCGTAAAGGAGGTATGTACATCGGCATCATCGGTTCCATCGGCATCGGCAAGTCCATGCTTACAAAAGCACTTTCGGAGCGTCTGGGATACCGCGCGTTTTTTGAGCCGGTGAAAGAGAACCCATATCTCGACGACTTCTACAAGGACATGAAGCGCTATGCCTGCATCATGCAGTTTTTTATGTTGACGAAACGCTTTGGCCAGCACATGGAGATCCAAGAGCTGTGCAAGAATGATGTTGGGATCGTCCAAGACCAAATCATTTACGGTGACCTGCTGTATGCGCGGCTCACGCACGACCTCGGGTTTATGGATGATCGTGACTACCAAACGTACCGTGACCACTGGAATGTCCTTGAACCTCTTCTGCAGCTGCCGGACGTGGTCATCCTGCTCGAAACGTCCATCAAGAGTGCGCTGTCGAGAATCAACGAACGTGGTCGTCCAAGCGAACGATCGATCAGCCCAGACTATCTCACGTCGCTTGCAAAGCTCTTCGCCGGCTGGGCGAACTCCGTCAGCCAACAGACCAAAGTGCTCACGCTTGATTGGAGTTCCTTTCAGCCGGTCGATGCTGTCGTCAAGACGATCGAGGACGCGCTCCACGTGCAGCTCCCGCTCCCCGTGGTGTCGAAAGCACAGAACGAGGCTCCATGACGACCATCCCGCACCCGCACTCACGACCCGTTCGGTTGTTCTATTTTTGGGCGGGTATTTTTGCGACGCTCGTGTATCGCTCGATCATCGTCCTCAACGACGTCAGTGCCTTCTGGGTCAAGGTGGCCTGGTATGTCGGCACGGTCGGGTTCATCCTCTACTTCTGGCACCGGTATCAAATCTCCGAAACGCGCAGCCGCATTATCCGTGAGCAGCGCCTTGTTGAAAAGATCCCCCAACTCTCCGCACTCGATGAAACCGACAAACAGGCGCTTGGCTACATTCTCGGTACCCTTTCCTCAACAAAAGAAAAGTGGAACTACATCGCGATCTTCGTTTTTTCCGGCATCGCGCTTGTCATCGGCATCATTCTTGATCTGATGTAAAGACGAACAAGTGCGTGTAATGAGCAGCTGGGACATTGAGATATGCCGTTTTAACCCACCTCCGTCCCATCGGCGTTTCCGCCCAGGTTTTTTTCTTATTGCAACAATGATACACTGACTGTTGCTTACCCCCAAAAACTACCCATGAAATCCAAAGGTATCGTCCTTGTTCCCTTGATCATCATGATCGGCGCAATGCTTGCGTTCGGGACGATGGCGTATCTCGTCATTCGAAGTTATCAGTCAACAACTACCAATTCGTCTGTTGCGTGCACACTTGAAGCAAAAATCTGCCCGGATGGCTCGTCCGTCGGACGCATTGCACCTTCATGCGAGTTCGCGGCGTGTCTCGCGACGAATACCAACGCCGTTGCGAACGTCAATATCTCTTCTGGAAATACAAACTCGGCAGCGAATACCAATGCGGTGAATACAAATAGATCAAGTACAACCGAGCCAGTGGGAACGAGTGCGCATCGATATACGTCCCCAGCATCTGGGATCAGCTTCGTGTACGCCGATACCGTCGGGGGGAAGACGGTCAAGATACGAGAAATAGCCGACACGATTTTTGTCTACATTGATGGGATGGCCCCCGAACAAGGGCAATACGTTCGCTTCTTCACAAAAGACTCCGCCGATACATTGAAAACCGCAGTGGAAAAACGGTTCTTGGCCGGCTATTCTTCTACCGACTGTTTTATGAAGTCGACAACAGTGCGAGGGCTTGCGAACGGATGGGAAGCCGCGCAAGTCTCCCATTCACTGACCACGACTCCGGATGATCCCTACTGGTGGGCCAACGCGGAGAAATGCCCGCAAGGATACACGACGGCGAACGGGATCAGCTACTTTCTGTACAACCCTGTGCTTCCAACAAAGTTCTACTACGTGAGCATCGGCCAGTATGCCATCCCTTCCGACACAGCAGATTCCGGCTGGGAAAGTACGGTGCAGCTGGTTGCAGCCACAGCCGTCGTCCCCGCCGACTGGAAGACGTATACGAACACGACGTTATCTTTCACTCTCCGATATCCCTCAACTTGGCAGGTAACCGAGGCAAACGATTCAGTATCAATTCATGGGACAAGTAATTTAAATGCAAATAGTAGCGCGGACGACATTGCCTTCACAACGCCTGGCGTTGTCATCAAAACGCAGCAATCTCTCTTTCCGGACGATGAGTGTCTTACCGAGCAAACGAATGTTAATGCTGCTGGCGCGCAGCGTATACGACAAATCAAGGGCTGCTCATATGCAGGGTCTACGGTCGCAACCTATTTTCAACGAGGTGATGCTTATGTGGTTTTTTCTTGGACTACGGATGTTCCAGATCAATACCCAACGTATGATCAAATCCTCTCCACCTTCCAATTCACCAACGAATAAGTCCTGGATAATAAAAGCACCCCTCTGCGGGGTGTTTTGGTTTGATAGCAGAAGAACTTATACTGCCGGAACGGCTTTCTCGGTGTCCTGCTCCACCAACCGGCGCGCTTCGGTGACGCGAATGACCTCCTCAATTGTCGTGATGCCCGCGAGCGCTTTCTCGATACCGTCGTCGTGCAAACTCTGCATCCCGTGTTTTCGTGCGGCATCGAGGATCTGTTCAAACGGTGCTTTCGCGACCAGCAAGGTGCGGATCTCGTCGTCAATCGAGAGCACTTCGTAGATACCCGTCCTGCCGCGATACCCCGTGTCGTTGCATTGGCCGCAACCGCGCCCGCGATAGAGCGTCGTCGTGTCGGCGAGCGTCATCTTTTTCGCAATTTCCGGCGACACTTGGTACTTCTCAGTGCAGTTCGGGCAGATTTTTCTCACGAGCCGCTGTGCGATCACCCCGATGGTCGCCGCAGAGAGCAGCACCGGTTCGATGCCCATATCCACCAGCCGCGTTAGCGCTCCAACCGCATCATTGGTGTGGAGCGTCGAGAGTACCAAGTGGCCGGTGAGCGCTGCTTGGACGGAGATGCCAGCGGTATCACGGTCGCGGATTTCACCGACCATGATGACGTCCGGATCCTGCCGCAGGAGTGAACGCAGACCCTCGGCAAAGGTCAGCTTTGCCTCAAGGTCCACCTGCGTCTGCCGGACGAGCGGCAGCTGGTATTCGATGGGATCCTCAAGCGTGGCGATGCTTTTGTCGGGGGAGTTGATGATATTGAGGGCGGAGTACAGCGTTGTGGTTTTTCCTGACCCGTTTGGCCCGGTGACGAGGACGAGTCCGTAGAGCCGATGGATGAAACTATTGAACTTTTCAAGATCCGACGGATTCATGCCGAGCTCTTCCAATCCAAGGATGATCTGGCTCTTGTCGAGGATGCGCATGACGACGTTTTCTCCGGAAATGGTGGGGAAGGTCGAAACGCGAAGATCGAACTCGCGGTTGTCGACGGTCATCTGAAACCGGCCGTCTTGCGGAAGCCGGTGCTCCGAGATATCCAAATTGGCAAGAATTTTTATGCGGGAGACAAGCGAGGGAAGCAAAGAGATCGAATGACTGCCGATTTCTTGCAGAATACCATCGACACGCAAACGCACTCGCATCTTGTCCCGATCCGGTTCGATGTGAATGTCCGACGCTTTATTGAGGGCTGCTTGTTTGATGACCGTATCAACGAGTTGTACGATCACGCCTCCCACGCGGGATTCTTCAAGAAGATCCCGGTCGTTGTTTTTTTTCTTTTCCATTCCTTTCTGACGTTCAGTATACCATAAAAAACCGGTCTTGTAAACTCTCGCGAGAGAAAAAGTGCACTTCTGTTCTGTAAGCGAGGAATTTTTTGCGCGATGGCTCCCCGAACGCACCGCTTGGAGGTTATCCAACGCTTGACGACAGGGGTGATCTCCGTTACCATCAGCGTTGCCAAACTTCAACGGCAGCAATCCGGTGAAGGGCGCGATGTTGATTCACTGATTCAATTTTCTTATGGTCATCCTTCGACTTTCCCGTCACGGGAGAAAAAACCAACCATCGTTTCGTATCGTGGTGCAAGAGAAGCAGCGCTCGCCATCATCGAATGTGCTCGAGACCATCGGTCGGTACGATCCGCGAACGAACCCCGCGGCATTCGACGTCAAAGCAGACCGCGTTGCTCATTGGATCAGCCACGGAGCGCAGGTCTCGAACACGCTTCATAATCTTTTTGTTGAGCATAAAATCCTTTCTGGGGAGAAGCGGCGCGTGGTTCACCTAAAGAAACAGCCGGAGGAAAAAATCGCAAGCACTCCAGAGGCCGCTCCCGCGAAGACATAACGCCTTTTCTTGGTTCCTCACCGCCGAGGAATTGTTTTGCGTTTGACAATCAGACAATCTTCTGCTAGCATCATGGATGAAATCGCAGCGTTTCTCTTGATGGCCTCGGTCGCGCCACAACGAAAAGCTGTTGAATCCTTAACAGGTTACTAACGACGCTCTCATATGAAGGAACAAGATCAGGAATTTATTGAGTATGTGGTGAAGCAGCTGGTCGATCGGCCAGATGACGTCACGACAGACCGGACGGTTGACGAGATGGGCGTACTCATCACGCTCAAAGTCAATCCCGAGGATCTCGGTCAGGTGATTGGTCGTCAAGGACAGACTGCGAAAGCAATTCGCACGCTCCTCCGCGTTGTCGGCGCGCGCAATCACGCACGCGTGAACCTCAAGATTTATGAACCAGAAGGGTACCGCAAAGCGAACATGAAGCCGCGCGAGCAGGACGCAGCGCAAGCCGCGCCCGCAGGATCGCCCGATGCAGGACTTTCCGATCCAACTGAGGTCGACGATCTCAAATTGTAATCTCTCGTCATATTTTGACGGCACATGCCCCCGGAGCAATAACGAAGGGGGTTTTGTGTTTGTACAAGTTTTTTTGTTTCTTGACGCCGCAGAGTGCCTTTGGTAGCATACGCGGGGAATGAGGGTTTTTTTGGCGGCGTTCGATGCAGTCAGCAGTTCGAAAGGAGTGCGTTCGTGAGAAAGCAGGGATCGAAACCGGACACGCCTTCCTCGAATCGAGTTCTCCAAGTTGTCATTCTTGCGACCCTTGTGCTGGTCGTGGCGACGTCCATTCTGACGATGTTCGTAATGCTGTCCGACACGGTACCGATCGGCAACATCATGCAATGAGGGGATCCCACCGGGATCCTCTTTTCTCAAGAAAAAGAAAAACGCAAAAACAGCGATTGACTTTTTATGGTATTCTCTCCTCGATGAATCCAGAACATTCTTTCCCACCCATTTCCCCCGAAGATCGTGATCCGAGACAGCACATTCGGAGCGCGGATGTTGAAACAGAAGAGGGGCAAGAAGAACGCAGTCGACTTTCTGAAGAAATTCGTCGTTGGTGGCGCGGGGATGGACACGCGCATTCGGCGGAGAGCACACGAAAGGGGTTTGAAAATGCCGAAGGCGTGTACGATCTTGACGAGATCGCGGCGTACTACGAACAACTTGGTCTTGAATTTACCGCGATAACGGAACACGCCTCAAATCCAGGCCAACCGGAAGTGCTCACGCCGGAAAGCGAGATCAGCCAGTCGCTCCTTGCCGAAGCGCAGCGGATCACCGATCGGAATCGCGAATCGAGTGGTGATTTTGCTCTTTTCTCGGGCGTTGAAGCGAACGTCCTTTTTGATGCGAATGGGGAGCCGACGATTGACGTTCCGCCAGAGGTACTCGCGAAACTTGATCTTGTCGTCGCGTCGCGCCATACGATTGCCCGAGAGAAAGATCTTCCGTCCATCGAATCCTCGCTTCTCTATGCCGCGGGGCATCCACAGGTTGACGCCATCGGTCATCCAGATCGATATCTGATGGCCAGTAACGACTGGGGGTTTCTCGCGTTGAACAATCCAGAAGCCGCTGCACTCGAGGGCGACATGCAGCGGATGCGGAAAGAGCAAAAAGCGCTTCCTGAGCAAAGCACTGAGCGGCAGGCACTCACCAAGGCGCTTGAACAGACCTACACCACGATTCGCAAAGTGGTCGGCAAGAAGTCGTTGGAGGAACAAGATGCAACGGACGAGACCGTTCAGCGCCTTCATGCGGCGTACCAAGAACTCGAAAAGCAGTACCTCTCGATGTGGGAACGGGTACTCACAGTGATGGCACACGAAGGGAAAGCGTTCGAGATTAATTTTCATGCTCAGCCGTCTGAAAAGGTCGTCCGCATGGCTGCGGCGGCAGGGGTTCCGTTCCTCCTGAACTACGATGCGCATGATTTTGATGCGTACAAATGGCAGCATACCGACGAGCAGCGCGCGGCCTATGCGGCGAAGAAGCGTTGGGCGAAAGAGGAAATGAACGAAGAGGATCAAGAGGTTCTCCGCGATTACAAACTTGACCGGCTCGCGCATGGCCCAGGCGTCATCCCGCTGTTGCGGCTCGTCCGGTGGATTCGGCGGCTCGAAGCAATGGGCGTCACGCCGGATCGCGTCGTCAACTCTTCTCGCGACCGGATGGTTCGGTTTCTCACGGAGGAACGGGGAAAAACCACGCCGAATCTTAATGTTATACAAGAAAAGGCGGAGCAGACAATGACGTCTGGCCAATAACTCCCTGTCCGTATTAGCAACACCCCCGTCTCGCGGAGGTTTTTCGTGCACATCCTCGTGTGAATCTCCGTGGTACAATAGTAATAATAAAACAGGGCACCAACATCATGCAATTCGATATCGTCACCATTTTTCCCGACGCGTTCTCCTCGTATCTGCAAACGAGTATTCTTGGTCGTGCGATCAAAAAGAGAAAAATTATCGTCCGCATTCACGATCTGAGAGACTATTCCGCTGATCGAAAGCACAAAAAAGTGGATGACCGGCCGTATGGCGGAGGCCCTGGGATGGTCATGCAGGTCGAGCCGCTCTACCGCGCGCTCAAAA
>JAZDGG010000048.1:0-18388 GCA_043807225.1 bacterium
GTATCCGTAGAAGCGGAAGATGGTTGTACCACAGGAGATGGCAAATACTCTGGTTGAACAAGGAACAATTGCTGGTGCGCCCAATTGGAGGATGACATGGTAAATCGCAAGAATTCCTCCGAGTATAGAGAGGACGATTCCCTGCAATCGGACGTCGCGGTTTTTTTTGAGGAGTGCGAGACCAAATAGGATGACGAGCGGATACATGAGGATTCGTTGATACCAGCACAGATCACACGGCGCATAGCCGGAGATTTCTGAGAGCGCAAGACTTCCGAGCATTGAAAGAAGTGCGACGAAAAACACAAGTGCGATTCCTCGTTTTTCGCACACCCGTCGAATCCAGCGACGAATGCTTGGGATGAGAAGTCCAAGAAGCGCAAGGAGAAGCCCAACATCAGCAATGACGATGAGAAGAGAAAGAAATTGGGCGAGTGATGTCGGCATATGCGCAGTATACCACGTGAATGTCCAGAAGGCCGTGAATACCGTTATGGAATCCAGCGAATAGTGACGTCCTTTGGGAGGTGTTGAGAAAATGCCGCGAGTGATGCGATGAGGTAATCTTTATTCTCTTCGCCGAGTGCAAAAAAGGCGACGGTTTTCCCGCCGAGGACTGTTGTCGGCGGAACGGTCCATTCTGCAACTTCAATCCATCCCTCGGGTGTCGCACAACTGGTGTAGATCATCCCGTTGCACAGCCATTCTATATACAGTGCGGCCATCCGCACATGTGACTTGCTTGTTACCACACGTAACGTTTCGGGAGTGTACCGGTGATGTATCCGCAGGGATGTGATATCGTTGTTCGCCAACCCAACGACGTCAATAACCGGAGCGTGTCGTACGGTGCTCACCAATCCAATATCGTTGATCGCAATAACCTCTTGCGGATAATATTTGGCGGCGAAGTCTGCCATTTGGTACTGCTGAAGATAGATGTCGTGCGTTCCTTTGACGATAACGATCATATTGGCGGTGATGCTCACGCACAAAAAGAGTGCAAGCACTTCTGGGACAAACACATGGAGTATCTTTCGAAAAAATGACATGGGATTTTTTGACGACTGCCGCACGAACTCAACGAGCGGTCCGGTGAGAACGACGATGCCGAAAACCCCCAGATAGGTTTGATAGCGCATCTCGGGATGGTTCAGGGCAAAAAGAATATGGAGGGTGGCAGTGACGACAAAGAGAAGGAGGAGACTTCCTGAGCGACCCAGGTGCCATTGCTTTCGAACACGGCTAAGAAGGAGAAAAAGAGCGACAAGAACAAGAGACGGGACGAATGGCAGAACGTGGATGATGTCTGCAATCCGTGAAGGAAGATACTGCGCTGTTTGTACCTGCGTGAGTGCCTTTACCACAATCGTGAGGGGGAGGGGTATTCCAGAAACAGAGAAGGAAACTCCCGCGACGATCGTGAGAGCGCATACTGTCCCTGCGATTGTCGCCAGCAAACGCTTCCATTCGTTTCGAGAGAGAAAGAGCAGACCGGCCGCGCAGAGAAGAAAGATTCCCTCAAGTCGGGTGAGAAGGAGACCAAATGCCAAAGCCGCGAGAAGAATGCGATCCCACCAAAATGATTTCGCTCCTCGTTTGCTCGCGACAAAGACGAATGCGAGCGTCAGCAGGATGTGCAAACCGTGTTCCATACCAAGAACAACCTCCAAGGGTAGTGCAAAGAGAACGATTGCACACAGAACGGTCATCCGCACAACCGGGGAAATCCCTATTGACCGCAACAGGTGCTCAAGCAGCCACAGTACGGCAACCGCAATGAAAATATTCAGCACAAACGGGAGCGCGGTGTTTGCGTGCGCGAGGAGTGTCCCGAGTGCGAGGAGGAGCGTCCACAGGATGGATGACGATGTTGCCGCAGGGAGCGATGGGAGGATCCCCCAGACACCGGTGGTCGCGTAGGTTTTTGCCATCGCGAGATGGATGTACGCGTCATCGACAACGTAGACGATATGTCCGTTATTCTCAACAAGCACAATGCAGAGAAATCCTACAACCAACAGAGAAAAAAGGAGTAGGGAGATGAGGAGAGGCCACTGCGAGGGACGTGGTGTTGGCAAAGCGAAAGTCCCCGGCAGTGATGCTTCCGGGAACGATGCACAACCAGGCGTCATACTGTTCTACTGGATGACTTTATCGATGATGCCGTACTTCTTTGCTTCTTCGACGGTCATGAAGTTGTCGCGGTCAGTGTCCCTCTCGATCTTTGCGAGCGGCTGGCCGGTGTGTTTCGAGAGAATCTTATTCAGCCGGTCGCGGATCTTTAGGATGTGATTCGCGCGAATCTTCACGTCGATCGCCTGTCCTTCTGCGCCGCCCACGACCTGGTGAATCATGATTTCTGCGTTGGGGAGTGCATAGCGCTTCCCCGGTGCTCCGGCGGCGAGTAGCGTTGCTCCCATTGACGCGGCAACGCCGACGCAAATCGTCACGACATCCGGCTTAATATATTGTATCGTGTCGTAAATCGCCATGCCGGACGTCACGGATCCGCCCGGGGTATTGATATAGAGCTTCACGTCCTTCGCTTTGTCTTCGCTCGCAAGAAACAGCAACTGCGCAATGACGGTATTCGCCACGCCATCGTCGATCGGTGATCCGAGAAAGATGATGCGTTCTTTCAGCAAGCGCGAATAGATATCGTACGCGCGTTCGCCGTAGTTTGATTTTTCAATAACGGTTGGGATGAGATACATGGGTGTTTGGTTAAGAAAGTCGAACCAGTATATCACAAAACCTCATCGGAAGCCACAAAATTATCTCTACACCCCCACCTTTCCTACAAACTACTTCCCCTCATCCAGCAGGCGGTTGATGCGATCGGCGCGTTCCTCGCGCATGTCGATGGAAAAGACCAGTTTCGGGGGTACGCGAAAAATGAGACGGTGAGAAATCGCCTGCTGGATTTCACGATGCTCTTCATTCAGAAGACGGAGGACGTCGGCGCGGAAGGAGGCAGGATACACCGAAACAGCGATCTTTGCGCGGCTCAAGTCCCGTGACGTTTGTACCTCCTCAATGGTGACCAGACATGACGGCGGTATTTCGACAAAACGGCGGAGGGCGCTGGCAACCTCACGTCGGATGACCTCGTTCACTTGTGCGACACGGTGTGATGCCACGTTCTCATTTTTTGCTCTCGTCGAGAACCACGCGGCGCTCCTCGACTTCATACGCTTCGACGATATCCCCGACATCGATGACCGGATCGCCAATATACCGGATCCCGCATTCGCTGCCTTGCTTGACTTCATCGACATGGCGTTTGTCGACTTGCGTGTCTTGGAGTACGCCGGTACCGATGACAACATCCCCGCGGAGAACGCGGGCGCGCGCCTTGGTGCGCATCAGCCCATCCAGCACTTTCCCTCCGGCAATCATCGACTGTTTCTCCCGCCGAAAAACCGCGAGAATCTTCAAGCGCCCCAAGGTGGTTTCGATCACTTCAACCGGCAAGAGTTTCTCTAGCTCGTCATGAATATCGCTGAGAAGATCATAGATGACCGTGTAGGTTTGAATAGTACACTGCTTGCTCTTGGCTACTTCCGACGCACGAGGTGTTGGGACGACGTGAAAACCAAGGAGGAGCGCTTTTGCGGTATTCGCGCGCTGCACATCCGCCTCGGTGATGCTCCCGAGGCCCTTTGCAACAATTTCAACGCGGACCGGCGTCGCTTCGTACTTCTGCAGACTTTCAAGAATGGCCTCTTGCGACCCGAGATTGTCGCACCGGAGAACGATGTTCAGCGTCGTGCGCACGATCGGCTGTTGCACTTCCTGTTGCTCGTTCTTGTTCTTGCGCTGGTACACGACATCCGTCGCAACGCGTTCCGTTCGCACTTTCTGCCGGCGACGTACTTTCTTTGCTTCACTAGCATCAATTGCCGACACGACATCTCCTACTTCCGGCGCGTGGTGAAGGCCGAGGATTTTTGCTGGCTGTGATGGCAGAGCGGCATCGAGTGGGTTCCCCTGCCAGTCGCGGAGCGCTTTGACCTTTCCCACCATATCGCCAATGCGGATGTGGTCGCCCCGCCTCAGCGTTCCCGTCCGCACGATCACTGTCGCGACCGGCCCCTCGCCTTTGTCCAGGTGCGCTTCAATGACACTCCCAACCGCAGCGCGCGTTGGATCCGCTTTTAGGTGTTCCTCTTCAACTTGCGCGAGGAGCAGGATTGTCTCGAGAAGTTCATCAATGCCCTTTCCGGTGAGCGCGGAAACTGGTGCCGTGACGATCTTTCCACCCCAGTCTTCGGCAAGGAGATTCTCTTCGGCAAGCTGTCGTTTCACCTTCTCAGGATCGGCACCAGGTTTATCAATTTTATTGATGGCAACAATCAAGGGGAGTTTTGCCTGACGGATGATGCGAATCGCCTCTTTTGTTTGCGGCATGATTCCGTCGTCCGCTGCGACGACCAGGATGGCAATGTCGGCAACATGCGCGCCACGAGAACGCATCGCGGTGAACGCCTCATGCCCAGGGGTGTCAATGAAGGTAATGAGGTGCTCTTTCTTTTTCACCTGGTAGGCACCGATATGTTGCGTAATGCCTCCGGATTCTCCTGCGACAACGTTGGTCTGGCGGATGGCATCAAGCAGTTTGGTCTTTCCATGATCGACGTGACCCATGACGACGACAACCGGCGGCCGAACGATGAGCTGGGCAGCATCATCCTTGTTGAGAAGGGTCTGCAGCGTTTCACTGATGGTGTGCTGCCGGTCGCCTTCATCACTCTCCTTCAGAACTGCAGAAAAACCAAGTTCTTCGGCAATGATCGCCGCGGTTTCATAATCAATGCGCTCGTTCATGGAGCTCATGACGCCGTTCTTCATGAGCTCGCCGATGACTCGTGTGACCGGCAAATCAAAAAGTTTTGCGAGATCTTTGATGACGATCGCATTCGGAATTTCAATCGATTTTTTCTCAAGTGTCGGTTCTGGGTTCATTCCAAGAAACGTATGAAGCGTTATTCTGACTTCACATCCCGTGAGCTTCGATTGGTTTGGTGTGCCCTCATGCTACGCGCATTGCCGGCGCTCGTCAAGCCGAGCAGTGCATCCTGATCTTCGTTGTGCTCAGCGAGGAGTTGGTCGACGACGGTCAATACTCATCCCGATTGGATCCGTGGAACGTCGTTGCCAAGCGGGGATTTGGGGTCTGGGGTCCCGCATCAGCCATGGTGCGGGATTGCTGTCAAGAAAAGAGACAAAGACCTCTTCATCTGGGCTACCGCGAACTGGAACAGAGGGGAAGAGACGGGTCAATATCCGCCTCATTATTTGTTCAGTGAGAAGCTCTGGATACAATCATTGAATATCCGGAGTTTTCTCAAGCGATCCCGCACAACGGTTGAGCACGGAACCGATCGTGTCGTTCTCATGGAGTGCGCCATCCGGCAAAGCGCGAAAAAGCTTTTCTAACGCTTTCGCATACTCCTTCGCGATCTCGTGCGTTCCGCCTTGCTGTTGATCGATAAACGCCTCCATCATCCTTCGCTGCAATGCCTCCGACGCCGGCTGTGACGCGATGACCTGTCGTAGCTTCGCAAGTACTTCCCCGTCCGAGGTACTGAGCTCATGGATGGTTGTTCGAAACGCGCTGAGCGCTTCTTGCCCCTTCTCAGAAAGCTGGATCGGCGTTTCGTCGAACGCTTCATGGAGAGGGGGCTGCACCTCCGTTGCACCATGCGACGTGGAATCAGGCGGCGTTGCACTTTCAGGAGTTGGTGTGGAAACAGGTTCTGCTGCGGCGGGTTGGTGCTCGATGGATGCGGCGCTGTCGGGTGGTTGTTCCGTAGTTGGAACTTCATGGTGTGCGTCCACCGACGTCGCATCGTGCGGCGCAGATGCCATTCCTTCGTCGGCATCAAGGGAATCGCTCGCAGCGGGGCGTTCGGAGGGATGCGGAACGATATCTGCGGCTGCAGGCGTGGCTGGCTCTGAAGGAGCTTCTTGCACCGGCACTGAATGACTGCCGGTTGAAAGATGTTCCGAAGCTCCTGCTGTATGTTGAGCAGTGTGCTCGGCCGCCTCTCGCGCCGTTGCCGCCTCAACCGCACGGGCAATACGCGCCGCGCCAAGCCCGCCGGTGAGACCCGCAACGATCAATCCGGTGCCAAAAGAGGTGGACCATTTCTTCAACGCATTTCTGCGATTTTGCTTTTCTCGCGTTTCGTACCCATGGTGAAGTGCGATCTCATCGTCCATCGAGAAAAGAGAGAGCGCTTCGATGACTTCCTGTGACGACCTTCCCGCTCCCTGCAGCTTTTTCGCCAGATCATTCATGGTCGCTTCCTTTCTCGTTCGATATTCCGTAAGAAGAAGATCCATGGTTTCTTTTTGTTTGATCGTCCGGCCGGTCGCGCCATGCTCGGGTGCCGCACATGCAACGGATTGTGCGGCGATTCTCCGTTCGATCTCAGCATCAGAGAGCGTTGCCACCCGTTCACGAGAAAGAACTTTCGTGTCACCAAAATGCGTACGCGCCTGTTCCCAGATTCCCTCCGTCGCAACGGTGGCGGATGTGCCGGCAACCAGTGATTTCATGCTTTGAAAGATACCGGAGGCGAGGATGTTTCCGGTCGCGGCGGATGCCATGGTGGCGCCAGTGAGTCCGACGCTGATGGCAATGCGCGCTTTCGCGTGTTGTTTCCAAAATTGTTTGAAGCGCGACGCGGCCGTTCGCTCGGACGGGGAACGCATGCTTTCGCGTAACGCCGTTTCTTCCTCAAAGCGGTACGTCAGAAGCGCATCAACGATCGCCGCTCGAACAGTCGTTTCCGTCGCCGAGGAACCCGACCGGTCGCGTTCCCCCCGTTCGGTATTCTGAAGAGCCGTCTGGACCTTATTCAACACCTCTGTCTCAATCGTCGCCTGATAGTCTGTTCGGTGCTGCTCAAGTTCCCTCCGTGACATCCGGCCGAGGAGGCGTGATTGACTTCTCACGCCGCGCGCATACGCTGATCGCAAAGAGGAGAGCGTGGTGATCGGTGGTGCCTCCTGCGCTCTTGGTTCCCCGCGCTCCCGGGACGCTGCTCCCGCTCCACCCTCGCCTCGGAGAAGTCGAAGAGTCGCAAACGCCGTTTGAATACGTTCATTAACGGTTTCAGGAATCGGCGCTCCGTCGAGAATCGCCTGAAGACGCCCAAGTTCAATCGGATTAACTGGATGTTGACGGTCCTTCTGTTCGGTTGTGCGTATTTCCTCTTGCAGAGACTTGAACCAGTGCTCCCCGACCGCCGCAGCAAATGCTCCCTCATTCGTTGAGGTGATTTTCTGATAAAGATTGAGTGCATCCTCGGGAGCATGTCGGCCGACGAGATCAAGGATCTTCGCGTTCTCTTCCGGCGTCGGGAACTGTTCTCCGCGCCGCAACTCCTCACGATAGCTCTCTGCAAGCCCGAGTGCGTCACCGGGTCGGTCATGTCGTTCTGCTTTCGTGAGAAAAACAACCATAAGCGTCCGCCAAAGCTCTTTCTCGTCATGCGCTTCTCCAGCCGAGAGAGCGTGCGCATATTTCGTGAGCGCCCTTTGTTGATGATGCAGTGTTATTCGATCGCGAAGCGACAGGCCTTGAAGCGCTTGGTCGATACGCTCCAAAGAACGAGTGCGCTTGTCGGTCGGCTCTGGTTGCTCTCGTGTCTCTTGGAATCTTGGTGGCGCAAGGGGAATCACGACCTCGTGCGACTCAAGGAGAAGCGCTCGCTCGTTGTATGCAGAAATATCCAACCCGCGGCGTCGTGCCTCTTCAAGCGTAAGACGAAAACGCCTCTGATCTCTTTCATACCCAGGGGTAAGAATACTTCGCATGTGTTCCGCGCCGCCAACAATCTCGGCCTTTCTCGTACACAGGATTGGATATTCCGTCTGCAGCATTTCTTGGAGCAGTGCATCCCCGGCGGTTTCTATCATGTAATGATATGCGGCACCACGCTTTTCAACTGTTTCTGAACTTCCTTCTGCAGGTTTCGGGGATAGTGGTTTCTCGCGTTCACCTTCCTCTGGTCCTGCGGGCATGACAAATGTTTCGGGAAGCGGGGAGGGTGGTGTCTCTTCGCTCGCCGGAACAGAAGTTGCTGAGGATGCCTCCAGCTGCGACGTTGGTTCGACACGCTCGGAGGGTGGGAGGTCTACAGCGATGCCGCCTGCAGATTCGGATACGACGGGCGTTTCGCCTTCAGTCACCTCCAGCGGACGAGGAGTCGCTGTATCTTCATGCGGCTGCGCGGAGAGTTGTGCTTTTTCTCTCGCACGTCGTTGGTGGACGCCCTCGATCTGATCAAGCAGCCGTTTTGCCCCTCGGCGCTTAAATTGCTCTCGCACCTGCTGCTCAAGAGCGTTCAGTTCAGCATCGGAAAGTGCGTGTGGATCGATTTCTGCAAGATTCTCGGGGAGCGGTCGCCGGTGTTCGCGATCCTCGGAACGCGAAGAAGTCGGCTGCTGTTCGGCAGCCGCTGGTTCACCCGCTGGTTCCGTTGGCCGTGGCGTCTCGTCCTTTCGTGTCATGCGTCCCCTGGTTACGCGAAGGCGATTTTTCGCACCGTGGCAACGTCGTTCACCATCTGCGATTTGAAGCGAAGAATCTCTTCCGCAGCGATGTCTTGAAACCCCGGGATCTTTACCTTAAGAAAAGCATCGAGTTCTTCTTCGGTTGCACCACGCTCAAGAAGGCGATCAAGCACTGCCCGATCGTCGCCAGAGAGCTCTTCGAGAACCCGATCATTGATGCGATCTTGGATGACTTCGGTCATCCTCGTCAGTAGTTCTGTCTTGCGCGGTTCCGGGAGCTGCTGCAGCCCGAGGATATCGAGAACGTTTTCTTCAAGGAGCGTTGTCGCATTCATAGAAGTGATTGTTACCTCATCTTCTCGTCGCAGGATTTTTCTTTTCCGCAATCCCTGCCGCGATCAATCAGAAATATAGTAAAAAAAACCTTATCTGTCAAGCAATGAGTACTCATGGGAAGAAAGAAAAGACCCGCGGCGGATTCGCTGCGGGTCTACGGACAGGTCGATTTTGCGTTCTGAGGTCTACGAACCAACGGGCGTGTGCTGCGCCTTCTTCGACAGAGAAATTCTTGTGGGTTGGGTCTCGACGGTCTTCGACGCACGCAGTTTCCGGGATCGTTCATCGATCACTTCTTCGATGTCGAACTGAACGGTGCGCCGCTGCAAGAGTCGTCGCCGATCGGTGCTCTTTCCCCGCATGTTGCCCTCCAGATCTTCCCACGAAGGTTGAACGCAAAGAACGGTTCTCCCGCGTAACTCGGAGCGGGATAACGGCCATCATACCTGGATGTGTGTCTCCCCGTCAAGCCAAGCGGTATAACTCAACCTCCGCCCCGCCCAGCGGGGATTCGACTGGCGAACATCGGTACGTGCCCTGATTGGGTGCACTCTCTCCTCAAAACGGAGCTGCAAGGCGGATTTTCCCTTGAGAAGAGTGTCGAGTTCCTTCTGGCTTGGCTGGCTATTCGCCGGGAACCTGCCGATTCTTCCCGACGATCATCCGGATTTTCTTTGGAACGGCGGTGACGAGAATCGGTGTCTTCACGACCGTTTGACCATCTGCGTATGCCGCTAGCGACTTCCCCAGATTTTTTACCCGGACCGATCGTACAGAGAAGATGCTGTTCTCTGCCTGGCGGTGACGAGAAAGAAACGACGTGCGTTCACCGGTTTCTGGTTGCACGACCGCTTCAAGAATACCATCGCGGGGATTCTTCCCGAGAAAACCGAAGTTGTATACCGTCACCCCCTGGAGGCCGATCGGCTCAACGCTGTAGCGCTCATCGCATTCGAGCAACAGGTCGGCGCTTGGCGTGATCTGGAGAAAAGAGAGAAAATATGCGTCATTTGCCTTTCCGAGATCAAACCGTTCGATGATCCGCGCCGAGAGAACATCACACGCCTTTTCCGCCGAAGGGATGCCGAGCATACTGGCGATCGCACTCCGTCCGCCCATGGGAATATATCCAAGGATAACGTTGCGATCGGCGACCATCCGAATCATTTTGCTCAGCGTTTCGTCATTTCCAACGGCGACGATAGTATCCGCGCCGCGCTTGACTGCGCCATCAACGAGCTCTTTCATGCTCTTGAGGATGGTGAGTTTTTCGGATTTCCCCTGAACGCCAAGATCGAAAAGACGGCCTTCGATTCTCGCCAAAGGCACTTCGTATTTCTTCTCACGAAGAAACGCGTCGTAGAGATAAAAATACATCAGATCGGAAGTTCAGCGCGGCGACTATTCTTCTGTTTGTTTTGCGGCTGTGTTTGCTCTCCCTCACGATCCATCGTCGCCGTGGTTGCCGCCATGGTGCATTTGCCGTTGAGCACCGCTCCGGCACCGATGGAGATGGTCTTTGCTTCAACATCGCCGGTCACGCGCGCAGACTCTGCAAGCTCAAGTCGCTCATAGGCCTTGACGTTCCCCTGCACTTCACCGGCAACGGTGATATTTTTCGCTTCGATGCTCGCTTTCACGATTGCTCCTTGGTCGATTTGCAGATTCTCATTTGTCTTCATCGTGCCCGCAACCTGCCCCTGCACGACAATAGTCCCTTTGCCAAAAAACTTACCATCGACTTTTACCGAGGGTCCGATCAAGGACTCAACTCCGCCTGGCTTTTTGTCGTCGTCTTTTCCAAACATAGCAGTTTCCTTCGAGGCCAAGTGTACGACGAATGTTGGGGTTTGTAAAGCGCCGCGTGACCCCCTGCCACGTTCAGACATCCTTCGACGCTCATCCCGTTCTTTGGCAGTACGATACGCTTGACCTCCTTGCTGTTGCCAGAACGTTGGGAACGGATCGGTTTTCGGCTACAACAGGATCGATGCGCCAATGGCACTGATCACCAGAATGCCAAAAAAGGCAGCGGTTGCTGAGTATGCCGCTATCGCAGTACGATAGATATCGATGTGCTGAGCATAGCTTTCAAGAAATCGTCCAGATTCATCCTTCTCAGCAAGTTCCACAAAACTTGCCTGCGTTGTTTGCTCTGCGTACGTTGGAAGGAGCAGGGACGCCATGATCGTGCGGGAAAGATGCTCGGCAAATCGTAGAATTGGGGAAAGGAGGAGTTCACGGGCACCGCCATTCGCTGTCTTGCGACGCTCTCTCTTTTGCAATCTTTGGTACGCACTTTTTTGAAACTTTTTGTATGTTCGCATGAGTGTGCTTCAATTAGGTGTAGCCAGTCCCTCGTTCTTTTTATCTGATACGCATGTTCTGGAAACCTTGGGAAGTCGCTCTTGATTTCTCTGGTGTACTCTTTGATAACTATTATACTTTATTTATATTAAACTGTCAAGTTATGGAAAACACCGATCATATCAGGCGAGATCTTCTTCAATTATTGACAATAGTGTTACTATTTATCCTGGCGTTTATAGTATTAATATATCTTGACGTGAAGTCAAATATATTTCAGAATATAGGCGCATCAGTAATTCATCGGCTTGTTTCCTGACGATTTACGAAGTTCTCCGCTTCTCAGAGAGTCAATGCAGATAAACGTGATTTGAGATTTTCTCCAACGCTGATCCTTCTCAATTTCTTTTCAACGGACTGATTTTTCTCCCCGGGGATCAATGGATCTTCTGCGTATCCCCATTCCCTTGCATTCTGGGGATAGACCTGTGCCCGCCCTGGTTTATGCTCCTAGTGTTCAATAGACCTGCCCGCCAATACCTAAGCCCTTATAGCTCAAAGGATAGAGCAAACCCGTCCTAAGGGTGAGATGGGGGTTCAATTCCCTCTGAGGGCATAGGCGATGGCAGGCGGGTAGAACAACCCCGTCCTAAGGGGTAAATCTTGGTTCGATCCCAGGTGGGGGCAAAGGCGATGGCAGGCGGGGCAAACCCTTCCTACCGCGCCCGACTGCCAAGACAACAGTCTAGGCGGGCGGGAGGGTGAGATGGGAGTTCCCCGCCACAATTTAGAAAGAAATATCTGGGGAAGGCGGGTCCGCCTTTGGCGGAAATTCCCTCTGAGGGCACCATAATGTTCCACGTGGAACACATCTGGGCCATTAGCTCAGTTGGTAGAGCGTCGCATTCGTCCCGCACCCTGTAGGGCCAGTAGCTCAGCGGTAGAGCACTGCATTCGTCCCGCACTTAGTGGGCCATTAGCTCAGTTGGTAGAGCGTCGCATTCGCATTGCGAAGGTCGCCGGTTCGAATCCGGCATGGTCCACTAAGTGCGGGACAGGGGTCAGGGGTTCTCCGCAACAATAGCAGGTTTGAACGGCGGATCCGCCTTCGGTGGAAAATCCCCTCTGGTCCACCAGGGTGCGGGACGAAGGTCGCAGGTTCTCCGCCACAAGATAAAGAGGATGCTACAGGTATTGCGGACCCGCCTCTGGCGGGAAATCCGGCATGGTCCACTAAGTGCGGGACAGAGCCAGGGGTTTCCCCTGGGGACGAGAATACCTTTAGGACGACAAATCGCCCGTGCAAAGCAGGATCGAGGTAGCTTAGGGAACGGAACAAGGGATATACTGTTCAGATGGGATCACTTTCGATTGTTCCACGTGGAACAATCGTTGTTCTGTTGCGTAGTTCGCTGAAAAGATTCGCATATTGAATAGCGACGGCCTGGGAATGGACAACGATGAATTCTGTGGGTCCTTTTGCTGCAGAAAGGAGAAGCCAGACATCTCCCGCCACGATGAAAAACTCAGGATAGTTCTTTTTGCGCTTTTCGAGGAATCGAGCGTCTCCTTGAAGGAAGACGGCTGGAACCACTTTCGCATCTCTCGTCTCAATCACCGCCTCCCAGTCCGCAGATGCGACCTTCTTCATCTCGCCCATACTTTCACGAAATATGTCTTGCTCCCATTCCTTTGGATACCCAAGCGAGAAGATTTTTTCCTGAGTTTTCTTGAGAATATCTAGCAACCGTTTTGCTCCATCATTTCCAGAATACTGCTCAACAAAAACTGGCGCATGCTGTTGTCGCATCAAATGTTCGAGGGTGGGAAGAATTTCTTGAAAGCGCTGTTCCTGCTCTTTTCGTTTCTTGAGAATATTATTTGGATGGAGCGCAAGATAGGCTTCTGCGCCCTGACTTTTTCTTTTTTGGACGAACTGTTTTATTACCAAGCGATCAAGCGCATCGTAAACATTTCTTCTGTGCACACCAAGTTTCCGCGACAGCATGGGAACTGTCGCATCTGGTAAAGAGAGGAGGAGTTCGTAGACCTTTGCCTCGTTCGGCGAAAGCCCCAGACCTTCCAGTATCGATTGATGATTTAGTGGTGGCATCTACCACCACATAATATGCTTTTGTGGAACCCCTGTCCAGCCATTGCAAATATCTTTTAGTATTGGTATCATCGCCTCGGTCTGTTCTTTCTACGAGGAGGTGGTTACGGCTGAATCATGCTCCCTGACGGGGGCCCCGATCATCGAGATCTTTGATCCAAAGCAGCTTGTTCGGTACCGGTTTTTTCTGGCAGGGTACATTTGCAGACTAACCGAGGCAGATACAGACGTTCGTACTGCGCTGCGAGCGGGTCATAGTTGCACGACACGTCAGAGACAGCACGAGAAAGCGAGGGGATGATGACTGTCCGCGAAAAGGTTTGGGAAATCTTGACTGATGTGCTTTCGGTGCCACCACATCAGGAGACCAGCGACGAATTGTCGTTTCAGGATGACCTTGACGCAGATTCGATTGACATGGTTGCGGTTGTGGGGGCTCTCGAGGAGAACTTTGGCATCCTGATACCGGATGCCAATGCTGAGAAGTTTTCAAAGGTCGGTGACGTCCTCCGGTATCTGAAGGAGGAACACGGCTTCAATCCTGATCACGAGATGCTCTCGCAAATCTAGACTCCCGTGTCAAAAAGTACAACACCCACCCGGGTGTTTTTTCTTCTCGTAGACATCCCCTCGCTACTCCTCTATACTGTGGGCAGATTCACCACATCCCTATGGCACACATCACCTTGACCGACGCGGCTTTTGAGCAGGAAGTGCTGAAGGCAAACAAGCCCGTTCTTGTCGATTTTTGGGCGACCTGGTGCGGCCCGTGCCGCATCCAAAGCCCAATCGTGGAGGAGCTTGCGAACGAGGTCGGCGACCGCTACGCGATTGGCGCAATCGACGTCGACGCAAATCCAGCAACATCACAGAAGTACAACATTCTGAGCATCCCGACACTGATGATTTTTCAGCATGGAAAAATCGTCTGGCGATCAAGCGGGCTCACGCAGAAAGACCGGCTGCTTGAGGAGTTGAACAAACTGTCAACGAAGTAAAGAGCAGAAACGTTGATGGCGCGATAACGAAGTTGTTGCGACTTTTTCGTAACAAAAAAATCCCCGCAGACGCGCGTTCACGAGGAACGTTGTGTGGTCTGCGGGGAAAGGTATCAGGCGTGGCCCATGGCTGGATGCGCTAGAAACCGTGTTGGCCAATCATGGTGTCTTCCACGGCCAGGCATAGTTTCATGCAACCCGCCTGATAGAGAGGGAGCGAGCATCGATGATCTGCGAAGAAATTGTTCCACGATTCTGCTGAGGTGGGAAAGGGATCGCCTCACGAAAGCGAGAAGAATGGGATCTCGCTGATCCAGATCCGTGGTCAATTTCGGGTGGAGGAGATTCTCACAGTGGAGGTGGCAGAAGCCAATCGATGTCGCCCCAAAGGGTAAAAAAGAACCTTGTGCAAAACAAGGAGTCTATCATATCACGGCGCACAAGCATGTCAACCCCCCTACGTGGGCAGCATGCTCTCAAAAAAATAATGTGCAGGTAACAGGATCAAGACTTGTGCTCATAAAGCCATTGATGGACATTTATCAGACAGATTTCAGCCGTGTCTTACCCCTTTCCATGAGTAATCAGCATTCTGCTACACTACGGGTGAACACGACGAAACGAAAACATGCCAACAGCGACTCGAACTGAAGAACAACGATTGCAGAGAAGTGGGTATGCGATTGTTGCCGGCGCCGATGAAGCGGGACGCGGGGCATGGGCTGGCCCGCTCATTGCTGCCGCGGTCGTTCTTCCTGAAGGAATGCGCATCAGCGGGCTTCGCGATTCAAAACTCCTTTCTTCACGACAGCGAGAAGCATTGTACAATCAGATCATTGCATGTTCTTCTTGGGCAGTCGGCGCTGTGAGTGTTCAGCAGATTGACGAACGCGGTCTCGGATGGGCAAACCGGACCGCGCTTGAATCCGCTCTGCTCGCCCTTACCCCCCGACCTGACTACGCGCTGGTGGACGGCCTTCTGAAATTGACGCTGCCGCTGCCGTCCAGATCGATCATTCATGGGGACGGCCGGGTTGCTGCGATTGCGGCTGCGTCGATCATCGCAAAAGTCACCAGAGATCGTCTGCTCGAGCGTCTTGATGCCGACTACCCCCAGTACGGCTTTGCCCGCCATCGCGGGTATGGAACACACAAGCACGCTGACGCCCTCAAGCGCTACGGCGTGACTCCGCACCACCGTGCATCGTTTGCCCCCATTCGCGCGCTGGGAGACCGCCGTTTGGTGTTGCCTGCGCATGGGCTGTGATATACTGCTTGTGAAGAACCATTCATGCAGAAAGTTCCCGGTGGCAACGAACTCTTAAATCCGGCCAAGCTCCTCAAACGAGCCGGCGTTAGTATGAATATGCACGTCGGCGACTTTGGCTGCGGCGGGATGGGCTATTTCACGCTCCAGGCCGCGCGGATGGTTGGCGACCACGGCAGAATCTACGCCGTCGATATTCTCAAATCCGCACTCACGAGCGTGGCAAGCGTCGCAAAGCAGGACGGGATTCAGAACGTGCGAACCGTCTGGTCAAACGTGGAAATGTACGGCGCAACAAAGATTCCCGCGGCTTCGCTTGACACTGCCCTGGTTAAGAACGTCCTCTTTCAAACGAAAAAGCGGTTGGACTTTCTTCGCGAGGTTGTTCGGCTCTTGAAACCAGGCGGTGTCGTGATGATTGTTGATTGGAAGACCAGCGGTTCGCCGCTCGGACCGCTCCATCAGGACCGCGTGCCGCCAGACGAGGTGCGAAAGATCGCCGCAACGCTTGCGCTGAAAGAAAAAGAGGCGTTTGAGGCAGGACCGTATCATTTCGGTTTGCTGTTCGAAAAATAATCCGCAAGAAACGACGGGAAGTAGGAGATGCTGTTTGTATGATGTCCCGTCGTCAGCAAGGAATGTATGGAGAAAAGGTCGCGAGGGTCTACCTCTCGCGAAAGGGTTTTCGCATCCTCGAGAAAAACGTCCGCACGCCATTCGGAGAAATCGATCTCGTTTGTCTTGATGGTGCGTGTCTGGTGTTTGTTGAGGTCAAGTACCGGCGGTCGGCGCGGTTTGGACGTCCCGAAGAAGCGATCACGCATTGCAAGCTGGATCATCTGATGCAGTCCGCCCTGTCGTACGTCGCGGATCATTCATGGAACGGCGAGTTTCGGATCGATGTTCTCGCAATCTTGCGCAGGAGCGGGACGTTGCGTCTTCGTCACTTTTGGGGAGTGGGGAAACGCTAATTAATTTGCCAATTCGAAACCGGTCTGTGGTTGACATCCAATTGATGTCGTGGCTGTGACAGCGGGGGTTTTTGCCATTGTCATATCCGATATTGACGTAGCTTGTGGAAGTGACGCTTAAATCAATTCGTATCTGCAGGCGCGTTCTCGATGAAGCGCTCAATAAAAAATTGGAACGGGAAGTAAAGCTATGAGAGCAGCACGCAGGCGAGGATGGCCATCCTCGCCTGCGTGCTTCTGGCTTCGGAGACTGTGATCGCCTTCGAAAACAAGACCGGACTCGGCGCATAGACGCCGCAAATCACCCTGCCTCATTTTACAGCCCACCGGCTGAACGAATCTGGCGGGGTTCTTTATATAGCAGACTTCCACGTCTGCGCTAGGTATGAACACCAACATCAGCGCCCGTTATTGGATGCACTGTGTGTTCATTGCTTCTGGTGGTCACATCCGATATTGACTTGGCTTTTGATGTATGGTTAAAGGAATCTGCCAGCGGGCAATCCCGCCGGTTGTCCTTTCACAAGCTCACGTCGGAATGCCCTGGGATATACCCGGGGATGGCCGCGTCAGCGCCGCAACATGACCGATGCGCTCTTGTCGGCTCGGCCGCAACAGCCACGGTCGTGACGGAGGTTGATTATGGAAACGTCCGAGTGTCGAGACTGCAAGGCAGCGCGAACCTGGGTGTTTTGCCCCAAGTTGACGTTCATCGGTGTATGGGTGTATATCATCTTTCTTGTGGCGTTCTCCCTTCACCTGATACACTTTTCGCTTGCTCCGCTTTTTGCCCTACTGATTTCCGTTATTGCCATGGTGATCGGAGCAATCATCGACTGCCGCCGGCTGCTCTTCGGCCACTGGGTTTTCGGGTTCGTGGAAATGAAGGTTCCGCACGCCATCTCCGAACACCAGCACCTGCAGCACCCGCGCCTGGGCGGTTCTCATGCTTCACTGGCTTGGTACAAATTCACCTGGTCCCATCAGACACCGGCAAACATCATGCTCGGTCCGATCATCCACCTGTATGTACCAGGCAAGCTGTGGCGCTGGGGCAAGTCGCAAATCCTGCCCGAACCCAATGACAATTGGCTGGGCGCCAGCCCATTGTCTCCTGATGGAATGATCACGCTGTTTTCCGGGCAAAACCATAGCACCGATCCTCTGCCGCTCGGTCAGGCGATCCGCACATTGGTCGAGTACCGAGGAGCGAGCCAGTGGCGTCAAGAGCGTGACCTGATGGTCGAGCACTATCCCAAACTCCTCTCTGGCCTTTGGTCAGTTCAACAATTCATTGGACTATTGGATGGTCGGCACGGCACCACCACCGGCCGCAACCGAATCGCTGCTCGTCTTGCGAAGGTCGAGGACTTGAGCGTTCCGTTCGACGCACGCGAACGGGTTCGGCTGCTGCCTGACCACGAAAAGCTCACGCTCGAGCGTCTGGAGCATGAGCTCAAGGTCGATGAGATGACCGACCCTTCATTGGCCGCCGAACGACACTAGTCGCGTCCCCCACCGGCGCACGGATGACTTCATCCGTGCGCCTTTTCTCTTCACGATCTCAACCGCCCAACTGCTCTCTTCTCTCGACACCAATGCATCATTGTTGATCGTCGCCAAATCGAGGAAACAGCGCTTGACGACTTGCAGACAACTTGCTAGCATATCTATAGACGAGTGTATCCACACTGGTCTTTTTTGATAAGTATCACTCCCTATGTCCCAATCCCCAATCCTCGACGCCATCGACCAGATCTGCGACGAGAAGAACATTCCGCGCCAAGCCGTTCTCGATACCATCGAGGCAGCGCTCGCTGTTGCCTATCGAAAGGATTTCGGCGAAAAGAACCAGAATATCAAGGCG
>JAZDGG010000049.1:0-10680 GCA_043807225.1 bacterium
CAAGAGCGCACTCCCATCAAGCAGTTCTGTCAGTGACGAATGGTGACCGGCCACGACCGGTGTTCCTTGCGCCGCGGCCTCGAGCGGAGGAAACCCAAACCCTTCATAGACCGAGAGATAGAGAAACACATCGGCGAGCGAAAAGAGCGCGTGCTTTTCTTCGGTGGTGACATACGGCAACACCTGGATCGCGTCTCGATACGGATGTCGTTCCAGCGCGGTTTTTAACGCGCCGCGGGACCACCCAGGCGCACCCGCGATGACGAGACCTCCGTCGTAGTCGGAACGCTGGCGAAGCAGCGTGAACGCATCAAGGGCGGCGAGAAGATTTTTCCGCGGTTCAATCGTCGAAAGCAAAAGCAAAAAGTGCGCCGGGAGCCGCCATGCCGAACGAACGCGCGCGCGAAGCTCATCCGATACCAGCAGCGTCGTACATCCAGAGTGGATGGGATGGATTTTTTCTTGCGGGAGAGAAAAAGTCCTGGCGCAATCAACCGCCGTCGCATTCGAGACTGCGCAAATCGCATCGGCGCGTGCGCAGAGTTCCCGCGGTCGGACGAGTGTATGCCAAAACCGCCGATGCAGCGAGAGAAGCTCCCGATAATGAACAAAGGAGAGGTCGTGCACGGTGAGGACGAACGGCATATCGTCTGTGAGCGGACAAAATTGTAAATTCGGCGCGAAGAAACAATCGATCTGCCCGCAGAGTCGGTCGAGCTTTGGCCAATGCAGCGCGAGCAGTGAAAGGTTGAACAGTTTATTCGGGAACGGGAATGTACGCAGTTCGGCCCGGCCAGTCAGCCAATGCGACGGCACCGACGGACTCCCGCGGAACGTATTCGAAAACAGCACGTACGTGTCGTCGTGCCCGTCGAAGAGCAACGCTTCGAGAAGCTGCTGCGTGTACTCACCAACACCGGTCAAGTGGCGATCAAGCAGCGAGCGGATATCAACCCCGACCCGCATCCGTTTCGCCGAGAAAGTACTGGCGCATGGCGACGAGAATATACGCGAGGAGTGCGCTGGCAAGAAATGCGACCGTAGTGTTCAGGGGAACGTTCGTCCGCGTTTGGACGATGACCGGCGTTGCCGGTTGCACTTGAAAAATTCCCTGCCCTTCGCTGTCTTGATTGAGCGATTCCCCCCGCTCTTTGACGACGGTGCTGATCGCCGCGGCGAGTTTTTCCGCCGCCTTCCTGTCTGGATCAGAAAACTGCACGACGATGTTTTGCGCGGAGTACTTTCGCGCCCGGAATCGGCTCACCAGCCCGTTGAGCGAGGTGATGTGCGGATCGACGCTGGCGTGCTGGTAGAACTCGAGCAACGCGGACGGTGTGAGAAACCAACTGAGGAGCGTTTGTGAAAAAAGGTCATCTGCCTGGATGGCGTAGTACCCGTCGTACTGGTACTGCGAGGTCGCCTGGCGGTGGATCCGGTCGACGGTGATCGAGAGCGATGTCGTGTAGATTGGCCGCGCCCGAATGCTGATGAACAGGGTCGCCATCGTCGCGACGACAATAAAGAGAAGAAAAAACCAGCGGTAGCGGCGGAGGAGTTGAAGGGGGGTGTTCGGATTCATATGTGTATCATACCGTATGGTCTGCCGTTGTCGAGTGCTCATTCACAAACGTACGAATGCGCTCGACAAACTTCTCACGGCTGAACTCTTCGGCCCAGCGGCGGATTTCCTGCGGATGGTAGTCGTCCTTTTTAAAACGGAGTACCACATCCGCAAGCGATTCCCATGATTGCTCATCAAAGAAGACGCCGGTTTTCCCCGGCAGGACGGTCTCTCTCGCTCCGCCGCGTGCATAGGCAATCACCGGCCTCCCGGCAGCCATGGATTCAACGGCGGTAATGCCGAAATCTTCTTCTTGTGGATGGATAAAGGCGATGGCCCCGTTCATAAGCCGCGGGAGGTCGACGTCGTTGACGCGGCCGAGAAATTCAATAGTCCCTTTCGCGATCGACCGCAGGTGCTGCTCCTCTGGGCCGGTGCCGAAAATCTTCAGCGGCATCCCGAGCCGGTTAAACGCCTGAATGGCCAAATCATACCGTTTATAGGGAACAAGACGTCCACCGATGAGAAAGTAGTTCCCAGGAGTATCGGCAACGGAGAAGCGGTCGACGTCGACGGGTGGAGGGATGATCGTGCTCCCCCGTCGGTAGAACTTCTGTATCCGCTGCTGGACGGTTTTGGAATTCGCGATAAAGTAGTCGACGCGATCCGCAGCCACACGATCCCACTGACGAAGGAACGGCAGCAGCAGGTGGATGCCCCTCTTGACCAACCGACTGTACGGCAGCGCGTTGACGTATTCGTTGGAGTCCGTCCAGAGGTACCGCGTCGGCGAGTGGCAGTAGCAGATGTGCACGGCGTCGGAGCGCGTCAGAACGCCTTTTGCGAATCCCGACGCACTCGAGAGAACAACGTCATACCCCATCAAATCATACTTTTCGACCGCAAGCGGCATCAGTGGCAGATACCACTGGTACCGCCGGACGCCAAACGGCATCCTTTGCAGAAACGAGGTACGGATATCCTTCTGGAGAAACGAGGGGTGTGCGTGACCTGCGTTGTAGACCAGTGTAAACGTCGGTGCATCAGGGTAGAGTTCCTGAAACACTCGCAGGACGTTTTCGGCGCCCCCATCCTGCGCCAAATGTTCATGGACCAGTGCGATTTTCATGCGTTACGACGCGGACTTCATCTTGAGAATCACCAGTGGCGTGCGGAACACAATCGAGAGGTCGAGCCAGACCGACCAATGCTCAATGTAGAAAATATCCAGCCGCGCCTCATCGCAGAAATCTAAGTCTGATCTGCCCGAAACCTGCGCGAGACCAGTGATGCCAGGTTTGATTGTGAACAACGCACGATGGCGCCGTTCGTACCGAGCGACTTCTTCTGGTTCGTGCGGTCGCGGGCCGACGATGCTCATCTGACCTTTGAGAACGTTGAGAAGCTGCGGCAGTTCATCGATGCTCGTCCGGCGAATACATTTGCCGACGCGCGTGATCCTCGGATCATTTTTCATTTTGAAGAGCGGTCCGCTGCGCTCGTTATACTGCAGAAGCTGTTGTTTCATCGCATGCGCATTTTCAACCATTGATCGAAATTTGTAGACGTGAAACGGGGTTCCTCCTTCTCCAATGCGGCGAAGCTTCACAAAAATCGATCCTTTGGTGTCTGCACGGATAAAGAGAGCCGTGAGAAGAAAAAGCGGCAATAGAAGTGCAAGGACGATGCAGGCAATAACGAAGTCCGCGGCACGTTTAAAAATCCTTCCCCAACCATCAAGTTTCGTGCGCTGGATTTCAAGAACGGGTATGCCAGCCAGTGTTTCGATGGCAACGTTTGCTGCTTGCGTTTCAAAAAGATCTGCCGCGTAACGGAACGTGATATGATGGTAATTCGCAAAATCAATCAGGGATTGTGTTTGCTCCTTCGGGAGTGTCGGATCGGCCTGGAGAATGATGTCAAATGGTTTCTTCCCTACCGGCAACGCCATATGCTCTTCGAGAGTCTTGAGGAGCTCTTCATCAACCGTTGTATAATGTTCAACGACTTGATACCCGAGCGAAGGTTGCGTTCGAAAAGCGTTGAGCAATTCTCCAGTCGTCCGATCCTGCCCAATGAGAAGAACATGATAGACGCCGATGTTGCGCGAAAGGAGTGAATGCTGAATCGAGCGAACAGTCCGTCGTCCGATCGTCACAAAGAGAATTGCAATGACCCATCCGATGAGAATGATAAATCGTGAAGAGAAAAATTCCCGTTGGAAGAAAAAGAGAACGATGATCGCCATCACGCTCGTTGAACAACCCAGAAAGATTGCGGTAAACTCGTCGAGAAATCGTCGGGTTCCGCGAATGGTGTAGAGTCCCGACAATGCGAAAATCACTAACCACCCCGCAGCACCCACAAGCAACGCAGGGAGAAAAATGGAAAGTTTGAGCTGATCAGTCGCGGGGAAGATATTCGTTATACCTTCTTGGAACCGCAGCGCGTACGCCGAAAGGCCGGCGAGGAGAATCATCAGATAATCCACCGGAACAAGAACGGCGCTAAAGAGAAGTTCACTTCGCTTCATAGTGATGATAAAAGAAATTCAGTGCCCGAGGCGGCCGATAAGCCGAATTCTGTTCCCCGCACCTTTTGATATCATGAACGCATTTCGCTTCATGACGGCCGTATCAAAAGGTGCGGGGAGATGATCATCTCTCTTGTCCCGACGTCGCCGTCGGGATCATGCAACCAACCCGCCCGCACCTTTCGTTCGTCAATCTCTCTTGGCTGTTCTGCAGATACTGTTCCTGATCAACGATCGAAAGGTGCGGGCCTACTTGGTCTTGCACCGGATAGGGTTTGCCACCGCCGGCGTCGCCGCCGGTCAGAGAGGGGTCTTACTCCCTCACGTTTCACCTATCGCCTGTGTCCCGCTGGGGGACGCTGAGCGTCCCTGAGCGGAACCATCGGCTGTATGGTTTCTGTGGTACTTTCCCTAGGGTCACCCCCGGTTTCCGTTAGGAACTATCCTTGTCCGCTCGCAAAAGCACGTGCGTGTTTCGCGAGCTTCGGGTGTTCGGACTTTCCTCCCCACACCTTTCGACTGCCGAATACTCCCTATTCCTGTATCTTCGGTTTCAGCTGCCGAAAGGTGTGGGGCGATCATCTGGCCGTCTCAGGCAGCAGTACCGTACACAAAATGATGGTATTTGTCAAGCAAATCGCAGGTCTGGGATCTTCTCTCTCAACACCGTCCCGCTGTACATCTGGACGGTACTCGAGAAAAGACGATGTCGTGCCCGTGAGTAAAGAGACGACCGAAGAAGAAAAAGATCCTTCGAGAGGATCAGGTGTTTCCACGGACTCATCAAAAAGGGAGGGAATTGCTCACAGAGAGTCCCTTGCGGCGATCTCCTCATCAATTGCTTGGTTGACAAGACAATCGGCTGCAACGTTGTGTTCCCGTGGGATGTGCCGAAAATGAATTTTCGAGAAACCCTGCGCCGCATTCCACACTTTGACAAAGAGTTTCGCAAGCTCATGGTCCTTCACGCGATACGTTCTGTTCATTTGCTCCACGATGAGTTGGCTGTCGAGAAAACACTCAACGTGCGTCGCACCAATCTTCTTCGCGCGAATCAGGCCTTCGAGAAGCGCTTCGTACTCGGCTTGATTATTTGTCCGTTCGCCGAGATACCGCCGAAACGTCTCCACAACAGAGCCATCGGCGGCATTTCTCATGATCCCCCCGATGGCTGCAGGCCCGGGGTTTCCCCGAGCGCCCCCATCGGTATACAGTTGGACAGTTGTTGCGGCCATAGGAATTCATCAGGTTGACGAGCTTGGGCGGAGATCGACGACCGTCATCTGCAGGTCGCGAATTCCGTTCCATTCATGCGCGCCGACGCGGTATGCAAGGTCGAGCCGGTCGCCGGCCGAGAGGCGTTCCGCCCAGTCTCCGTAGCCAAAACCGATCGCTTTCCCCCGACGCCCCCCGTCATCAGCAAAACTGAGGCGGAGATGTTTCCCATCCCGCCCGACCCGCTCGGCGAGAAAGACGCGAAGGCGTTGTGTCGCAAAGATTGGTTCGGGCACGCCGATGCCGAACGGCTCGAGTTTACCAAGGAGATCCACCAGATCCCACGTGACGTCTTCAAGGGGCAGCTCGCCATCGATGACGATCTCCGGAGTGAGATCTCGTTCTTGAAGATCTCGGTCTGCGGCATTGTTCATCACGTCGAGAAATCCCTCAACAGATTCTGCAGACGCGAGCGTGAAGCCGCATGCCATCGCATGCCCGCCGAATTTCGCAAGAAACGAGGATGCCTCAACGAGCGCTTTTGTGATGTCGAATCCCTGGACGCTCCTCCCCGACCCGACGAGCGTGCCTGACTCTTCGCCGATCACGAGCGTGGGACGGTGGTACTGCTCTTTCAGTTTTCCTGCAACAAGGCCGATGATGCCGCTTGACCAACCACTGCTGCACGCAACGATGAGCGTCCGCGACGTCTGTTCGCGCGCTTGGTCAAGCGCTTCGCGAAAAACCGTCTCGGTCAACCGCTGACGCTCCTGATTGATCCCGTTAAGCTCGGCGGCAACCGTGCGTGCGACGTTCGCGTCTTCTGTGGTTAAAAGGGTGAAGGCCGCGCGTGCATGCTTCAGGCGCCCAGCAGCGTTCAGGCGTGGAGCGATTTGAAAACCGATGGTCGCGGTCGTGACACGCTCAAGCGGTGTCCCCATCACCTCAGAGAGCGCCCGCAGACCAACTCGGCGGGATTTGTGGAGGACGTGCAAGCCGTGTTTGACGAGAACGCGATTTTCGCCGATGAGCGGCATCATGTCCGCAACCGTCGCGAGAGCGACAAAATCCAAGAGCCACTTCTCCCAGCCGCTCGGCAGCGGTTTCGGTAGACGATCTGCGCCATACCGGAGGGTCCGCAGAAGTGCGATCGCGAGTTTCAACGCGATGCCGCTTGAACAGAGTTTTTTAAACGGATACGGTTCTGCGGCGAAGGAGGAATTTAAAAACGCGAAGGCCGGTGGAAGCGTCGGCGGCTCCTGGTGATGATCGACGACGACGACATCGATGCCGAGGGCATTCGCCTCCGCAACCTCTTCGCCGTTGCTTGTGCCACAGTCGCAAGCGATCAGCAACGTCGCCTTCCCTGCAAATCCTTTGATAGCCGTAGAGTTCAGCCCATACCCCTCTTTGTACCGATCGGGGATGTAGACGTCCACGCGGTCGTACCCCAGTGCGCGAAACGTCGTAAAGAGAATCGCGAGCGCGCTCACGCCATCGACGTCATAGTCACCATAGAGTTGTATCCGCTCCCCGCTGTCCATCGCCCGAACAATGCGATCAACCACCTTCTGCATGTCGCGAAACAGCAGCGGGTCGTGCAGGTGTTCGTCGTAGGACGCCGCAAGAAAACCGCGAACGTCATCCGGGGTCGTGATGCTGCGGTTCGCTAAAAGACGAACCAGGAGCGGAGGCAAATCCGGAAACTCGCGAAGAACGTCCTCGTCGTGTTGTGCGTGGAATCTCCACCTTTTCATGTCGCTTGAGTGTACCATCCGTTGAAAAACCGGGCAATGGTTGTGCGCATTCAGCAAAACTCGTCGTAGAGCGGCGTGATGTCTGCGGTATCGACGGGTTGGTTTACCAACGATCCTTTGGCGAGCTGCGGAACCTCCTCGTGGTATGCAGGGCGGTTTTCATCCTGAAAGAGAATACCGATGGGGATCTTCTCCCCCCACTCCAGCGCCCTGACGAATGCGGCGGCGCGATCCGTCACCGCGTACCCTTTCGTCTCTTCGAGTTTGTAGACGCGCGACCGGTAAAAATCAAAGGTATTCAGATGGTTGAACGTCACACAGGGCTGCAGAACGTCGATGAGTGCAAACCCGCGGTGCTGCATTCCCGCACTGATGAGCGCGGAAAGGTGGTGGACGTCGCCGGAAAATCCCCGTGCCACAAATGTCGCACCGGCAGCAATGGCCAGCGCCAGCGGGTTGACCGGTTCCTCGATGACCCCAGCGGGCGTGGAGTTCGTCACGAACCCTTTCGGACTCGTCGGCGCGGTTTGGCCTTTCGTCAAACCGTATACCGCATTGTCGTGCACGATGTAGGTGAGGTCGTGGTTCCCGCGCATGGTATGGATAAAATGCCCCATCCCCTCCCCGTATCCGTCGCCGTCGCCGCCAACGACGATGACGGGAAGACGGTGGTTTGCCAATTTGATCCCTTCGGCGACGGGCAGCGCGCGGCCGTGCAAGCCGTGGAATCCATACACGCGGAGTCTGTCGGCCATATTCCCGGCGCAGCCGATGCCATAGACAATCATCACGTCGTGTGGTTGATACTTTTCCTCATCCAGGGCGAGTTTAATCGCGCGCCAAATCGCAAAATCACCGCAGCCGGAGCACCACGTTGGCGCATGGGTTGTCTCAAAGCGTTCGGTCATCATCGGCGTTTGGTGAGAAAATGCTCGGCCGCAGCAACAATGTCGGACGGAAAAAACGGCCGCCCGTCGAACTTCCGCAGCGACGTGTCAGGCAGCAAACCAACCTGCTCTTTCAGCAGCTGGGCAAACTGACCGGTCGCATTCCCCTCAATCACCATCGTCGCGGTTGTACTATGAAGAAGCCGTTCCACGTTCTTGATCGGCAGTGGGTAGAGAAAGGAGAAATGGAGGAGGTTCACAGATCGTCCATCCCGCTGAAGGAGCGCCAGCGCATCCAGCGCCGGTCCTTTTGTCGAACCCCACGTGATGAGCGTCAGGTCGGCTTGGTGCGGTCCGTACAGAATCGGCGGAGGAATCTCTTCGGCAATCGTTCGCAGCTTTCGCATCCGCTTCTCCGTCATCCGGATGCGGTTTTCTGCGGACTCATCGGAAAATCCGTACAGGTCATGCTCGTCGCTATTTGCGATGTGCACGCCACCTTCCGTTCCCGGGAGCGTCCGCGGGGAGACGCCGGTGGGCGTGTCGCGATACCGCGGAAACATCCCATTCGCGTGCTCTTTCGGCGCGAGCACGACCTCTCCGCGCTGAATGCGCAGGTGAGCGGTTGAGAACGGATCATTCGTCGCGGCGCTTTCGGCCAAAAACTTATCCGTGAGAATAAAAACGGGGAGCTGGTACCGTTCGGCGAGGTTGAACGCCTGGAATGTCAAGTAGAAGCACTCATGGGCGTCTCCCGGCGCGAGAAGGATTCGCGGAAACTCCCCTTGCGAGGAGTGAAGCACAAACTGGAGATCCGCCTGCCCCGTCCACGTCGGGAGGCCGGTCGACGGCCCGGGGCGCTGCGCCTCGACAATCACGATCGGCACTTCGAGCATCGCTGCGAGCCCGACGCCCTCCGTCATGAGCGCAAACCCGCCGCCGGACGTGCCGACCATCGAACGGACACCGGTATATGCCGCACCGATGGCAGAGTTGATCACGCCAATCTCATCTTCAGCGTGCCGCACGACCATGCCATGCTGCTCACTCACCTTTGCAAGATAGGAAAGAATGGACGTTGATGGCGTCATCGGATACGCGGCATACAGCTTGCATCCGGCTTGGATGGCGCCGAGCGCGATTGCGGTGTTCCCCGTCACGTTGATCCGCCGCGCTGTTTTTTTCCGTGGCAAGATCCACGGAAAGTCATGGCTGCACTTTTCCTCCGCGTATGCATACCCGAGATTTGCGGCCGCCAGATCTTGCTCGAGTGCGGCACCTTTGCCGCGGAAGGTATCGCGAATGAGCAACTCAAGGAGATCTTGATCGGCGTTCAGAATGCCCGCACAGGCAGCAAAGGCAACGACGTTTCGCGTCCGCTCACTTCCCGCTTCAAGCGCGAGGCGTTCGATCGGCACGGGGTAGAGTCGATATCCTTCTTCTTTGAGACCATCAAGATGAAGCCCCGGTTCATCAGGATCAAAAAGGATGCCCGCGCCCGGCACGAGCTCCTGCCGGTGGAGCGCGATGGTTGCTTGATCCAGCGCGACGAGCAAATGGACGTCACGCAGCGGCGCGTGGAGCGGTTTTTCTCCGACCGCCACCTGGTAGGAGTTATGCCCGCCGCTGATGAGCGACGGATATTCTGGGTACTCAAACGCCCAGCGGCCGCTTCGCGAACAAAGTTTTGCGAACATCTGGCCGATGACCATCACGCCAAAACCTGCTTCACCGCCGATCTTGAACTGAAAGGCATCAAGTGGTTGTTGTTCGGGTGTGTTTTTCATCTTTGCCAGTGCTGCGCTCTCTGTTTGTAGCAGTATATCAAAAATTCTGGAGAGAAAAAAGATCCCCGCACCCGTCGCTTGCTCGAAAGCAATTGACAGATGCGGGGTTGACGCTTCCTCCTAAAGGACTGAGCTACTTTGCGAAGCGAGCCGCAGGACTTCGGTCGTTCCAGACAAGGCCGAGCAAACGCCAGACCAACACCACTACGCCGCCGGACACGCAGAGACACGGGACACCGAGGCCACTGCGGAAACGACCGCAGCGGCTCTCCACAACCGACTTCCAGAAGTACACGGTGTTGTTGCCGAATATCTCCCGGTATACGGCGGCACTCTTCTTTCGGATCTCTTCGGCGTCTCGGAGCGACAGGCACGATCCGAGCATGCCGTGCTCCTCCAGCAGATGGCCGTAGATCATCTTTCCCGTGGTTATGCCGACTTTTTGGTCGTCGTGGAGCCAGAGCGACACAGCCGTTGCCAGATCGTACACGGTGGGGCCCGTGCCTTCCAGCTCGGGATGCATCACCTTGTTCACCCAGCTGGGATAGACGGGACGGATCGAGCGGTCGACGCGGATAATGGTGTCGGGAGGGGCTTCCGCTTTGACCACGATCTCCGCTTGTCCATCCAGTACAAGCCGGATGTCGCCCAGCCGTTTGTATTGGCCGAGCTTCATGACATGATCTGGCGTAAAGCCCTTTGCTTCCAGGGCATTCATCAATTGATGGGTTTGCCCTTCGGAGTACGAAGACATGTCTTCCCTCCATTTTTGAGCACATGTGCCCGTGTTCTACGCGCCAGAGGACCGCGGCGTTTGCAGCAGTCATAGCCACCAAGCGCCGACTGAGCGGAACCTAGTGGCCATGACCGCCATCATTTTCTAAGGAACGTAAAGATACGACATGCTACACCGAAACGGCGAGTTTGTCAACCTCACAGA
>JAZDGG010000050.1:0-9803 GCA_043807225.1 bacterium
CAACCTGCGGATACCGTACGAAGATATCATCGTCTCGAGTTTTGACGGAGATACGCAAGTCCACAAGCAGTACTGTAGCGCTCTTGCGTACAGTTATCTCACACACCCAAATCCTGTGCGAACAAGTTTTCAGCCGATTCCGCTCTTTAACAATAATCTCTGGGCTGCTCCCGCACTGATGAGGGTCGCCGCAAACGCAACGACGTTTTGGCTCATGACCGAGCAAGTCCGCCCCGAGCGGCTTTTTACCTTCTCGTCGCACGCGATGAGCTTTCGAGCACTCGTGGATGTCGACTTTTGGCAAAACGATATCGTCACAGAGGACTCGCGTATTTTTCTCCAGTGCCTCCTGCGGTACGACGGAGACTACTCCGTGACCCCCATGTACGTTCCGGTTTCTATGGATACCGTTCTCGGCACGACGCTCTGGAAGAGTCTGACGAACCTCTACAAGCAACAACGGCGGTGGGCGTACGGCGTAGAGAATTTTCCATTCATGGCGTGGTATTTTTCCAAAAACCACCTCATCAGCTTTCGCGTCAAGTTTCGCTATCTTTGGAATCAGCTGGAGGGCGTCTACTCTTGGGCGACGGCACCGATCCTCATCTTCGTCCTCGGGCGGTTGCCGCTTCTCGTTGGCCGCGAACAATTGGCGGGGTCGGTGCTTGCGCATAATGCACCGGTCGTCCTCCAGTGGCTCATGACCAGCGCAATGGTTGGGCTGTTTGTTTCAGCGGTGCTTTCCACGTCGTTGCTGCCGCCGCGGCCGCCGGGACAATCGCGCGCAAAAGTGCTGATCATCCTTTTTCAATGGGTCCTCTTCCCGTTCGTCATGATCTTCTTTGGCTCCATCCCCGCGACCGACGCGCAGACTCGCCTGATGCTGGGGAAGTACCTCGGGTTTTGGGTGACGGAGAAAAAGCGCTAACGGGTGTTGCGAGTCTGCGCAACCACATCGCACGTTTGACCGATGAGCCCGCGGTATCCGTTGAGAAACTCGCGTGCAGACAGCGGCCGCTGACCTCCATCTGGTTTGATGGCAAGCAACAAAAGTGTTCGGTGATCACCGCACACAACACCGATGGTCGTCGGCGATGGCTGCACAACTGTCCCTGGTTCTTGCGACACCTGGTGGTGTTCCAACGTTGCCTGCAGGACTGCGTAGCGTCGGCCGCTGATTGAAAACCACGCTCCGGGCCACGGCGTATATGCTCGCACTGCCCGCTCAAGCTGCTCTGCGGCACCGGAGAAATGGAGCTCTCCATCACTCTTTTTCAGAAGAGGGGAGCGGGAGGCGCCAATCTCGGCTTGCGGCATTGACTGGAGCGTCCCTTTGATATACGACGGAAGTGTTTGCAGAAGTAGCTGTGCTCCCTGCTGTGCTAACACACCGGTGAGTTCACCAGTCGTCTCATCACCGCGAAGCTGCAGCTCCGACGAAGCGAGGATTGGGCCGGTATCGACACCTTCATTCAGCTTCATGATGGTGACACCCGTTTTTGTGTCACCCGCAAGAATGGTTGAGACGATAGGGCTTGCTCCGCGATATTTCGGGAGCAGCGACGGATGGACGTTCACAAAACCGAGGCGAGGAATGGCGAGAAGTTCCTTTCGAAAAATCTTTCCGTACGCCGCAACGACGGCGATATCGGGTTTGCATCTACGGACTTCGCGGAGAAAGTCCTCATCGAGTTTCTCCGGCTGGTACAGCGGGATGCCACGCTGCAGCGCAAAGCGTTTGACCGCTGGCGGGGTCACGACGTGCTTTCGCCCTGCGGGTCGGTCAGGCATCGTCACACAAAAAACGCGAGCGCCGGAGGACGAAAGAGCGTCCAGGGTCGGGACACCGAACGCCGGGCTCCCGAAGAACAGCACGGTGAGTTTTGTGAAGTCAAAATGCTCCATCGTCGTGGGGGAGCAGTATTCCAAGTCGCCGCGCCTCTTCGACGCCTTGTGTAATTACCGTACAGCGCTCGAGAAACAGGTGCCCGTTCAGGTGATCGACCTCGTGCTGAATGACGCGGGCAAAGAAATCTCGCGCTTTTCTTTCAAGCCGCTGCCCATAAAAATCAAAGGCGCGCACGTGAACGGATCGTGCGCGGCTCACGCGGCCAAAAACTCCCGGAACAGAAAGACACCCTTCCTCATCCACAAGCTGCTGCTTGGCAATTTGTCGCATCTCAGGGTTGAGAAAAACAAACGCACCGTCGTCCATCTCGATGACGGCAACTTGTTTTGCCACGCCGATCTGCGTTGCTGCAAAGCCAACCCCGCGGTGCTGCCGCATGAGGTCGATCAGTTCCTCGATCAGCAACCGGAGCTCGCGCGTCCCAAACTCCGCTTCGGTGACCGGCAACGCCGGGGCGATGAGCGCGGCATGTGGATAGGTAAGAAGATGGTGGTTCATGAGAGGGAAAAGCTTTCCGGTTCGATATCGATGAGCCAGTGCGCCGGGAGGCGCGAGAGGATATCGCCGAGTGTAGCAGCACGTGCGTTCTTCGACAAGGAATGAATCAGAAAGATTCTTCGATACCGCCGGCCGATTCGTTCAGGGAACGGTATGAGCGGACCGACGATTCGATAGCGGGATGCTTCGAGCAGCTGAAGCGTCCGGCCGACGGCAGCAGCTGCCACGTCGACTTCGGCAGACGAAGGAGCGTTCCCGAGAAGCAGGGTCGTCGATGACAATGGTGGCAGGGACAGCAGCGAGCGAATCCGCGATTCATCCGTATAGACGGCTTCTGGAGTACGCTGAACAAGCGACGTCAGTATCGGCTGTCCATGGTTTTCCGTTTGAAAGACCACTGTCCCACTGGGACGCACAAGCGAACACAGGCGTTCAAGCAAAAGGTAGGCGCGTTCCACCGTGCCGAAATCGGGATATTGAAGAAGATCGTCGATGTTCATGATGATGCAACTGCCAAAGGTCGGCAGAAAAGGCGTCTGCAGGATTTTCTCGGTGGCGACAACCAAATCGTCCGGCCGCAAAGTGGGGACGGTCGCGTGCTCTTTGTCAACGGTCACCACCCGGCGGCTCGGGTAACGCTGTGAGAGTTCTTCTGCTACTTTCTCTGTCCCCACGCCCCTCCCCATGAGACGAACGCCGCCGCACATCGGACAGCGTTTCGGCAAAACAACGGACGCTCCGCAATGATGACAATGCGGTACTCTCGCAAGATGCTCGCTGACAGGGATGTTGCACCGCGGACATCGGAGCACCCAGCCGCACTCTCGGCAGAGAATGCGCCGCGCGTACCCGCGTCGGTTGCAGAAAAGGAGGCAAGGCGCGCTGCGAGCATGTTCCAGCATCGCCTCCGCCTCCAAAGAAAAGCGCACCGTTGTTGTCTTCATCCCGGTTGGGGGGAGTTCACTCGCGCGGCGTTTCTGTGGCAAAGGAGAAACCGTTCGCTCGATGACCATCTCGGGACGCGACCAGAGGGCGAGTGTGGGTTGTGCGTCCATGTACACGATCGGCACCTTGTAGAGACCCGCCATTTCTGCGGCGAGCGTTTTTGTCTGAAAGCGTGGGTTTTGATCCGCATTCTTGTAGCTCGGATCCGACGCAAGATCAACGATGATCCTTCCGAGTGAGCAAAAAGGCGGACAGAGTCCCTTCCGCGTACAGATGAAGATACCATTTGTTTGCCGCGCCGCGTCGGTCCACTGTGACCAAAAGGATGACGCACTGAGTGCACTCGAGAGAAAACGAACTCGGCCGGGGAAGTGTCGCGAGAGGGCGCTCCAGAGGCGAAGACCTTCTTGGTGCGTAGGCACCAAGATGCTTGTCTGTGTTTTCGGGGGCACGCCCTGCAGATACAAGAGGAGCAACGTCACCCGTTCCGCGAGCGATGCAAGCGGGAGAAAGACATTGCCTTCGGCGTGCAACGCAAGACGCCGCGCGAGAGCGCGAAGCAGCTGGATGTGCTGGCGAGGAAGGGTCAGGCGCTCCCTATACGCGGGTACGGGTGTTTGCTGTGTGGGCATTCGCGTTGGGAGGGGGAGCAGCGTTCGCAATGCCGCGGCATGCGAGAGGTAATAACGCTCAGAAAAATAATCTACCAATTTTCGTTGTTCGGCAGTCACCCGAGGGGCGTCGAGAAACGAAGTGACCTCAGTAATCGAGTTGACTCCGGGGGGAGGAGAAGCGCGCAACGACCAGAGGATACCGTTCGTCAGCGAACGCCGAAAAGGAATTTTCACCCACTGCCCGATGAGATCGTTCGGGTGAGCGCTTTCTTTCGGCAAACGGTACGTGAACGGCCCAAGGGAGCGTGGAAGTCGCAGAAGTGGGTGGATATCGGCAAACATGGCTCTAGCATACCAAAAAATGGGGCGGGACGTTTCTCGCACAATTAGGAATTTTACTGCACGTCCGCCTCAAGCGTAATGGGTGCACCCGCCGAGTGAATTTCCAATGATTTACTATTTGTCGTGATCACATTACTCCACTTGAATCCCAACTGCTTGAAGACCCCACCTGAAGCAATTGGGCAACGTTGACCCTGTGAGATGAAGTAGATCGATGCATCTCCATCAGTCCTCACAAGTTCACCGTCCGAGAAGAGGACTGGATCGCCAGCCGTATACTGATCGATCTCCGCTTGGTGCACCGTGATTCTTGGCCGACCTTTGAATCGAGAGACGAGAATTTCCTTGGAAAAAATGGCGTGGCGGATTCCGTTCTCCACGTAGACGATGCCACCGTTCTCCGCCGAGCGAAGAAGCGCGCCTGCCGGATACGCACTCGTGAGATCAATGATCGGACCGTCGGGGTACACATTGATGTCCGACCACGCTGCACGCTGCATCTCTTCGGGGTTAAAGCCAAGCGTCCGAAAGACTTCGTGCGACGCGATACCGCGTTTTGTGCCGTCAACGATCAAGAAGACTGTCCCGCGAGGCGAACGGATGAGACTGTAGTTCGCAAACACAATCGGATCGCCGTCTTCGTACGCGGCCAGCTCTGCGGATGAGGCGGGAATGGCTTTCTTTGGATCGGTATTGGTGTTGAGCACGACCTGCGAACGATAGCGCCGCTTCTTTCCATCTTCAATCCGGTAGTACTTCGCCGAACCGGCTTCGACGACCAGCGCACCCTCGGGGAACTTTCGAAAAAACCAATCATTGAACTTCTTCCACACGAGTGAGCTGCCGCCATACCGGCTGTCGCCGCCGCCGTACTTGCCTACCCATGGAGTGTACGTGTAGAGAACGGCCGTCGCGGCATTTTGCGGCGTCACCGAAATCCCATCAAGCGTCGTCTTGGTGATGTTCGGTCCCCACCCGCTGATGGTGTGGCCGTTTTTTTCGATACCGCCGAGGTATTTTTCACTTCGGATGACTTGCGCGGCCATCTCCACTTGCAGAAAGAATCCTTTGTAGCGGCTGTCGCACGTCCCCCCGTCCCGGCAGCTGTACCCGGTTGCCCAATCAAGCTGCTGTTGGGACGGGTTCGGATCAGTGATCAGACTTTGCTCCACCTGCAAACGGACGAGGAGGTACTTCTGGCTGATAGTCCACCGTTTGCCCGCTTCGTATATGATCAGCGCAGCACTTTTTGATCCATCGGGCGTTTCAAAGCGGCGCGTCGCCAGCGCGCTCCCGTGACTTGAGAGAAAACTCACGATGCCAGATCTCGACATCGCACCGCCATCCTCCAAATCCGAATCGGCCAAGAGGAGATCCGGCGAAAAGGCGGCGAAGGACGGCAACGGAAGCGAGAAAAGCAGCACCATCGCGATGATGCGAAAACGGTTCAGGCGTCGTGTCATATTGCGTTCTTGCGTTCAACCATGAAGCATCAGTATATCGAAAAGTATGGTATAGTGCAATACCAGTTTGGCTCTCGAGCGTCAATGGAAAAACATTTTCTTCGCATGTTTGTCGGCAGCATACCCGATGCGCCATTGTGCACAGCAGTCCAGAGGTGGCAGGAGTGTTTACCGCCCACAGGTGTCCGTTGGACGAGCGCGGAGAAGCTCCATCTCACGCTTGCATTTTTGCCGGCGTGCCCTTCTGCACTGCTTTCTACGCTCGAAGAGGCCGTTCGTTCTGTCGCGCAGGCCCAAAAACGCTTTGCTCTCCCACTGAGAAGATCGCCCACGTGGATCAATCATCGCGGAGCGAAGGAGCCCGCTGTTCTCGTTGCCCTGCCGGTGGATGATGCGCATCTTCAGAATCTCCACGCACATCTGCACACAAAAATGAACGCCCGTAATCTCATCTCGGAACGCACGTTGCCGTTTCTCCCCCATCTGACGTTGGGGAGAAAGAACGCCGCACGTCCGTCTGAGAAGTTCCCAGACTTGCCAGCCCTCGTCTTCCCGGTCAGATCCCTCTGTATCGTCAAGACGCAGCAAGGTCCGCAGCATGACGCCTACGTCATATGGAAAAAGTACCGCCTGCAATAACCATTTTTGGCGTTCGTATCGATAACGTTGATCTCGACGAAGCGCTTCAGCGTCTTTGGAGCTTCTTCTCGCGTGATCGGGGTCAAGCCGTCGCAACGGTGAACCCGGAGTTTCTAATGGAAGCACGAAAGAACGACCAGTTCCGGGATGCGCTCAATGCATCTGCGCTCTGCGTTCCCGACGGTATCGGCATACGTTCTGTGTGCTTGCTCAAGAACATTCGTCTGAAGGGGCGCGTGGCGGGCGCGGATCTTTTTCTTCGCGTCATCCAATGTGCTGCAGAGACATCGAAGAGAGTTTTTTTCTTCGGTGCGAAGCAGGGGATTGCTCACACTGCCGCAGAGACGCTCAAACGACGCTTTCCATCACTGATCATCGCCGGTGCGGAAAACGAGTACGATCCGCTGGGGGTGGAACGAGAGATGAATGTTGTGCTTCAGCGTATCAGGACTGTTGCTCCCGACATCCTCTTCGTCGCGCTTGGCGCGCCAAAGCAGGAACTGTGGATACGGCAGCATCTCGAGAGACTCCCGAGCGTGAAGGTCGCTGTCGGCGTCGGCGGGACGTTTGATTTCTACGCTGGAAAAATCAAGCGCGCACCGCGACTTTTCCAGCGTCTCGGTTTTGAGTGGCTGTGGCGACTGTTCTTGCAGCCGCGACGGCTCAAGCGTATTGTAACGGCGACGATACTCTTTCCTTTGAGCGTTTTCACAACGCGGAGCTCCATCCAGAGAACACGCGTATGACCATATCACCCTCGCAACAGATCAGAACACGGTTCGCCCCGAGCCCAACGGGGAAGTTGCACGTCGGCGGGCTGCGAACGGCCCTCTTCAGCTGGCTCTATGCAAGAAAACACAAGGGACGGTTTATTCTGCGCATCGAAGATACTGACCAGGCGCGTTTCGTCCCTGGGAGCGTTGAGCAGATCACCGAAGCGCTCCGCTGGACCGGTTTGACCTATGATGAGGGGCCCGACATCGGGGGGCCGTATGGTCCGTACATTCAATCCGAACGCCTTGCCTCCTATCGCGATCATGCGGACATGCTCGTAAAAAACGAGAAGGCCTATTATTGTTTCTGTACACCCGAGCGCTTGCAGACGCTTCGAGAATCTCAAGCCGCAAAAAAACTTCCCCCGCAATATGATCGGCACTGTCGCGGGCTGAAACCCGAAGAAGTCGCGCAACTTGTCAAGCAAAAAACCCCATACGTTATCCGGCTCAAACTGCCGGAGCAGGGGAGTGTTGTCGTGGAGGACCTCATTCGCGGAAACGTGACCTTCGCCTATGAGACGCTTGATGACTCCGTCCTGCTAAAATCCGATGGCTACCCAACCTATCATCTCGCCGTGGTCGTCGATGACCACCTCATGGAGATTACCCATGTTCTGCGCGCGGAGGAATGGCTCCCCAGCACGCCAAAACACCTCTTTCTGTACGAAGCGTTCGATTGGGTGCCACCCACGTTCGCACACCTCCCAATTATCCTCAGTCCATCTGGCGGTAAAATGAGCAAGCGCGCGGGAGCAACGGCGGTTCTCGAGTACCGTTCTTTGGGGTATTTACCAGAGGCATTGATAAATTTTCTCGCTCTTCTCGGTTGGAACCCAAAAACCGACCGAGAGCGTTTTACCCTTGAAGAACTCGCTGAAGTTTTTACTCTCGAAGGGGTACAAAAATCTGGCGCCGTCTTTGATCAGCAGAAGCTCGATCATTTAAATGGACAGTACCTCCGGTCGCTTTCTCCTGCAGCGTTGCTCGCTCGTTCTGGAGATTTCGGCCGTCCATTTCATGATCACTTCGGGGATCGAGCAGAAGCGGCTGTTACCTTGGTGCAAGACCGATGCGTAACCTTTGGCGACCTCAAAAAACATGGCGCGTTCCTTTTGGCGTATCCGGCATACGATACGCTCTTGCTCATCCCGAAGAAGGGGAGTGCTGCGTCAACAGTCACGATTCTGGAACACCTCGTGAAGTGCCTGACGAACATCGAAGAAGATGATTTCATCAGCGGGAACTTGAAAGAAAAAATTCTTCAATACGTACACGAGCGCCGATGGACGAATGCGGAATCGCTGTGGCCGCTGCGCGTCGCCGTCTCGGGACAGCACGACTCACCAGGAGTTTTTGACATCCTGTCGGTTCTCGGGAAGCAAGAGAGTATCCTGCGGGTAACGAAGGCAACTCACGCGCTTGCGGGTCTTGCCAAAAAAGAAAAAACCTGATACACTCTTGGCTGTAATGCACACACAAAAACGCATCGTACGTATCCTTCGCGTCTGCGTCGCATGCGCTGCGGTGTTTTTGTTTCTGCCAGCGCAGTCGATATTCGCCGAGGACGTTCCAGTTGTGACCAATACTTCGGACCAAACGAACGTCCATGCCGTGAATGCGAATGTGAACACCGCACCTGCAACCAGCCCTCAACCTGCCGACGTCTCCGATCTGCAGCAGCAAATCACCGAGAAACAGCAAAAACTCCAAGATCTTCAACGACAGCAACAGATCTACCAGGAAACAATTACGCAAAAACAGCAGCAGGCACTGAGTCTGTCGAACCAACTCTCGATCCTCAACGATCAAATAACATCGACGGATCTCACGATCCAAAAAATCGAATTGAATATCGACCTCCTTACGACGGAAATAGAAAACCTCGCGAGCACCATTGAAGAGAAGAATACTGAGATCGGAAACCAAAAAGACCGGCTCGCAGAACTTCTGAGAGTCTTGAACAGATACCACGCAAAAACGACGCTGGAGATCACGCTCCTCAATGACACCTTTGCTGATTTTTTCAACCAGCTCAAATCTCTCCAGTCCGTTGAACAGCAGGCGAAAGACGGGTTGGATCAGCTCTCCTCGTTAAAAAAGGATCTTGAACTTGAAAAAAAAGATCAAGAGACGAAACGCGCAACGATTCAGGAACAACGACGCCAACTGGAAATCGAGAAAAAGGATTTAACGGGCCAGCAGAACTACCGGCAAAATCTGCTGACCGATACGAAAAACTCTGAAACGCAGTACGAACAGCTTCTGAACAAAGCAAAACAGGAGCAACTGAATGCGAACTCGGATATTCAAGTGCTTGAAGCGCAGATACGTCAGCGGCTGAGCGGAACGAATGAGCTGCCAGCTGGTCCAACGGAATTTCTATGGCCGGTTGCATCAAGAACCATCACGGCATACTTTCACGACCCAACGTATCCGTTCCGTAAATACTTTGAACACCCTGCCATCGATATCGCAACGCCGCAGGGAACGATCGTCCGGGCAACCGCTTCTGGGTTTGCGCATACCCATGATGGCGGCATGGGGTACAGCTACATCATGCTCGTTCACGGGAACGGCCTTTCAACGGTCTATGGCCACATCAGTCAAATAGCTGCCA
>JAZDGG010000051.1:0-2843 GCA_043807225.1 bacterium
GTTGATCCGCTCGGCGCGGTCCAGAACGGCGTGAGTTATGATCGTTCGCCGGAAGGGGAGTCGTTCTCGCGAGCGGACGCAGGAACGTGGAAGTGGACGAAACCAACGCCCGGGGAGGTCAATCAGTTCGAAGAGGAGAAAACTCCCGAAACGGCGAATCCGAAACTCACGGAGACGGACAACATCCCACTCGTAACGATTGAGCAGCTGACGCGCCTTCCGCTTCGAACAAAGGTGCTTGTGCGTGGTATCGTCATCGTCCCGCCGGGAACGTTCAGCCGCACCTTTTTCTACATCAGCGATGGTAAGCGCGGGATGCAAGTCTTCTCGTCAAAAGGAACATTCCCGGAACTGACGCTCGGCGATACGGTCGACGTTCGCGGCGCCATTGGAGAAGCGAGCGGGGAGCGCAAGGTGAACATCCAAACCGACGAGGATGTAACGGTCACCGGGAATGGGAATGAACCTGATCCGCTGCCATTCTCTGAAAGACTTCCGTCGGGGAGCCTGGTTTCCTACACGGGAACGGTCAGCAACAAGCGGGGGAGTCTGGTGGCGCTGACCTCCGCTGGTGGTACCGAGAAATTGTCCATCCCGCAAGCAGTCGACATCGACCCAGAGCGATTCTCCAAAGACGCAGCCGTGAGCTTCATCGCAGTGTGGCGTGTCACAAAGGATGGGGGACGACTCTATCTCCGATCCGCGGACGACGTTGAGATGAACGGCGAGGTGAAAGCAGCAGAAACAACGGCAACACCGCCCATTGCAAAGACCACGAGCGCAGCACTGGCAACGCCCCAGATCGCTGAGGTCACAAAAGAAGCATCGTCACTTTCCTCAAAAACCGCGACGATTCTCCCGCTCCTTCTCATCGCCTCAGCAGGAGGATATTGGTGGTGGAAGCGGCGGCGGGCGGCGGCATAGTTGCGTTTTTCGCTTCTTCCGCCGTACACTGGTGGAGTGAGTGACACGAGACTTCAAGGAACGCACACAATGTTCACAACGCCTCTACGTTGCCCCGTTCTTTCTGCAACATTCTTTTCTCATTGAAAAACCATGAACTCGTTTTTTCAACGCAGATCCATCCGCTACTTTCTCATCATCGTCCTTCTCCTCCTTCTCGCGGCAGCCGGCTTTTTCTTCTGGCAACGCCTGCGAACGCCGCAGAAAACCACAAAAACGCCGGCCACGTATCACAAACTCGTGGTGCAGGAGGCGCAGGCACAGGAACACTTTGCCCTGACGCCGACGGACAGCGATGCGCTCGGGGTTGCGTCGACCACGCAATTTCATCTCACCAGCACCTCGGATGTCTCCTGCGGTGATGTCGCGTCGTCGCTCACCATTGCACCCGATACCGAGGTCAAGGTACAAACGGTTTCGACAACGGCATGCGACATTATCCCAAAGACAACGCTGACCTCGGCAAAAGTCTATCGCGTCACTCTCGGTGCAACTGTTGAGTCCGCATCAGGTGAGAAGTCGAAACACCTGTATCAGTGGGCGTATCAGACCAAGGAGGAGCTGATGATTGACGGATCGCTTCCGCGCGACAAGGCAACGGGCGTCCCAATCGACACCGGCATTGAGGCGACCTTCAACACCGACCACGTTCAGGATTTTTCGAAGTATTTTTCCGTCTCACCAACAACCGAAGGACGATTTGAACAGCACGGACGAACGTGGACGTTCATTCCTTCCGAGAGACTACAACAGGGGACCGTCTACACCGTGACCATCAGCACCGGCCTTCCGGTGAAAGATTCTTCCGTGACGCTTGCTCAAGATTTTGTGGTTCGTTTTGAAACCGCGGCTGCACCAGCAACAGGGAACTCGTACGCTCTTCCGTTTTCCCCAGAGTTTACCTCGGTGAAACCGAACGAGGCGCCCGTGCTGGATTTTACCACTCAAACACCACCGAGTACGATCACCGCGACGATCTATCGTTTTGTGGATGCCGATGACCTTCTCGCGCGGTCGGCAACCATCGATGCTTTGCCGTCGTGGGCATATGAAGCACGAAACAACGCAGCGATTCCTGTTGACGGCCTGACGAACGTTGGCGAATTCCCGCTTGCAATTGAGGCGAACAGTGCAAAGTTTCCGTCGGGGTTCGACAGCGGGTATTATCTCATCACCTTCCCCTTTGGCGGAAAGACGTTTCAAACGCCGCTGGTGGTCAGCGAGCTTTCTGCGTCTCTCACGCTCACGAAAAATACCGCCCTCGTGTGGCTTGCCGATCTCGTGACGAAAACGCCGCTCGCTGGCGCGACCGTCAAAGACACGCTTGGGCATGCAACCGCAACAACCGATGGCAATGGCGTTGCACAGCTTGCGACCCCGCCGCAACTCCTCCCCGCCGACGGGGAGATTGCCATCAGCCGCGGGTACTTGCTGATCACCGCGCTGGACGGACGGCAGACCCTTGTTCCGCTCGTTCCTGAGACGCAGGATCTCTGGCGGAGCGGTATGTCGGCTGGGGGGATGACCAGGCAGAACGACAACTACTGGACCTATTTTTGGACCGACCGAACGCTCTATCGGCCGACGGATACGCTGAATCTCTGGGGAGTGCTCAAGAACCGCGAACAGGAAAAAAGCGAGCACATCACTTTTGAAGTGTGGACGTGGGACTTTGTTGATCCCTATGGAAATTATGTTCCTCTTGCTACCGGGAGTGCGGATACCGATGCGTACGGAAGCTTCACCGCATCCCTCCCGCTGACCGCACTGACGCCGGGGTACTACACGGTGAGCGAAAAAATCGGTACCACGGTCATCGCCACCCGATCCTTTCAGGTGCAGAAGTTTACCAAGCCCGCATATCAAATTCTTGCAACAAC
>JAZDGG010000052.1:0-7047 GCA_043807225.1 bacterium
GGGGGTTCGAATCCCTCAGGACGCACCATCGGTGCGGGGTCGGACCAGAGGGTCGAGGGTTCCCCGCCACAGTGCAAAAAGACATATCTAGGAAAAGCGGGTCCGCCTTCGACGGAGAATCCATCCAGGCGCACCACTTCATCAGAAAGACACTTGGGTATTCTTCCTCGGAATCGCTGATTTTTTTGTTCTTTCTTCATCTGGCAAGCAAACACCGTGTGGCATGAAACGCTCCTATTTCTGCTTTGGGAAAGGGACGAAAGAGTGTACACTATGAGGACTCCATGACGACCAAGACATTCACCATTGGACTCTCGTTCGCCGTTGGTCTTTCGTGCTTTCTTGTCCACCCGCTCCAGGCAAAAACGCGGGAGATCGTTTTTCCGGTTCTCGGAGCAACGCGCTTCAGCGATGATTTCGGGGACCCGCGTTCAGGCGGAAGGACGCATGAGGGCAACGATCTTTTCGGCGCCAAGATGCAGCCGCTCGTTGCTGCGGTTGACGGGACGGTCAGGTACGTGCCCTACCCCGAGCCGTCGTGGGGATACAGCGTGACGATCCGCGATGCGGACGGGTACGAATATCAGTATTTTCACGTCAACAATGATCATCCGGGAACCGATGACGGCTTTGGCGGCGGGCGAAATGCCTATGCTCCGTATATGAAGGGCGGCCTCCCGGTTGTGAAGGGACAACGAATCGGGTGGATGGGAGACAGCGGCAACGCCGAGCAGACGTCGCCACATCTGCATTTCGAAATTCGCGATCCTGACGATATACCCATCAATCCCTATGAGAGTCTCCGCGCCGCTCTACATCTCTCGCGCGCAGTGACGCCCTCAGCGATCGACAGCGAGCTGCTTCCGTTCGGGGGGTTTACGGGCGGCGCTTCTATTGCTGCCGGCGAGCTCGGCGGCAGTACCGCTGAGACAGAACTCGTTGTCGGCGCGGGTCCGGGTGGCGGACCGCAGATACGGATTTTTCGTGCCGATGGGACTGTCCAGGCTCAATGGTATGCTTTCGCGCGCGATTTTCGCGGCGGGATTGATGTGGCAACGGGAGACACAGACGGAGATGGTACGGATGAGATTATTGCAGTTCCGCTCAAAGATGCGAGTCCGCTCGTGCGCGTGTTCATGAAGGACGGCGTCATTCTGAACGAATTCTTTGCATATGGTCGGTCGTTCACGGGCGGCCTTCATGTTGCTGCTGCCGATCTTGACAGTGACGGCCGCGCAGAAATTGTGACCGGACCGAATCGCGGCGGTGGGCCGCAGGTGCGGATTTTCGAGGCGGACGGGACCGTCCGCGCGCAATTCTTTGCCTACGGTAAAAGCTTTCGCGGCGGGATTGATGTCGCTGCAACCGCGGCAACCGGAGAATCATTGGCGATGATCGCGACCGGGGCCGGTCCCGGTGGCGGGCCGCAGGTGAGGGTATTTTCGGCGCAAGGAGCGCTTATCACGCAATTCTTTCCGTACAGTAAAGAGTTCCGCGGTGGCGTGCGCGTGGCATTCGGTGAGATTGCCGATTCCATCCCCGGCCCAAAAATTGTGACTGCACCAGCGGATCAGGGCGGACCGGATTTTCGCATCTACGATACCCGTGGGGCCTATCAGAAGAAGCTTACGAGTTTCGAACGATGGTGGACTGGCGGATACGATGTCACTACTCGCGATAGTCGCGTCGTTGTTGCATCCGGCCCCGGCGGCAGACGCGCGTCCATCCGAAGCATTGCAAATGTTTCGCGATTTCCCGAAAATGAAATATTTCCGTTGCGACGACTGTGGTATTCGCCAGATTAAGCAGCGTGAATCGTAGTCGTTGAATCATGATCGGAGTCTTCTAGTCTATAGCCCGAACAGGTCGCTTTTGGCAATGCAAGAAAAAACGGGGCGCGGCCTATGCCGTCACCCCGCTCCATGGGTTCGAGAGATACTGTCCGGGCGGATCGTTCACGATCAGCCTCCCTTCGCAAAACGCGATCGGATCGCCGGCCATACGGTCGACGAAGGGACCATCGTGGCTCCCCGGCGCATGCGCCTTGCCCGGAACGTACTTGCCGCCCCTCCGGCACGCGACGGTCAGGCGCCGCTTGCCATCCGACTGAAAGACCTTCGGATCACCAAAGTGCGATGCGATACCGTGCTCCGGGTCAAAGAGATTGACCAAGGAGTATGGGCACGTCATCATCGTGCGTGACGGATTCCAGAGATGCGCGCTCGGCGTGACGATGCGCGCTCGTTCGTGCGGCGGTTTGAGAGCGGGCGAAAAGATCATCGTCGGCCGACTGAACAGGATTCTCATATTCCTGCCGGTGATGCCGTGCCCTTGCGCCTCCATGAACACGCAGAATCTGCCGCTCGAATCAATGACCATCTCCGGACTCAGGATATCGGGAGGGTCGCGCCTCTTCGATGGATGTACGTAGGTGAGCATCCAGAGATGAAACACCGTCACGAGTCCGATCATCCCTTCGCGCTTGTGCACAACGAGCAGAATAGACTCGATGTCGTGGTCGTGCGGAAACACGTCCTTCCAGTCATACGGGTGGTACCAGTTGTAGAAGAGAAAGAAGTAATTCTGACTTTCCACGACCGAGTAGTAGCACACGGGAACAAGCGGCGGCAGACCCGAAAGGTCGCCAGTGGTATTCTCGCGCTCAACTGCCAGACACCGCATGAACGTGGGATTCTCGGGTACCCGATCCCACCCCAGCCAGTTGAGCGGAGAAAAACAGTCCGCCGGCCAGTGCGCAAACACCGTCGCGTGACGGATGATGGGCGCAAACCGATACGCAAGCTGCTGCAGGTCCACGGGATCCTCCCTTCTCACGAAGTGCCGTGGTGTTCGGTCATATGTCTTTTTGAAAAGATCGTTCTCTAGAAGAGGACATCCTACGCTAAAAATCCCTTTCTGTCAAGCCAAAAGGTATACTCAATCCTTCGACGAAGTCGACCTCGGCCGGCGAAGGCCGATGCTAAACTCCCTGCATGCCTCTGTCACGGACTGACACCGCTGACGTTCGCCGTCGTGTTGATAACAAAACTTACAATCGCCCAGGCAAGAAGAATGACGACGAGACCGATAATCGTGGCACCGATTGTCCGTTTCGCCTGTGCAATTTTTTCTTCATCACCCGCTGACAGCATCCACCGAAATCCGCCGAGGAGGATCATGAGAACGGCAAGAATGCCGATGAGTCCCAGCGCGGTATGAAGAAGGTTGAGAACAATCGTGACGAGATTGGTTCCGCCAAGACCGGTCAATGAACCGATATCGATTCCTTGTGCGCGCGCAAGTAGCGGACGCACGAGTGCGCCGCCGGACAGCGCAAGGAGGACGAGGAGAAATGGAAAGAAGTGCTTCCGCATATGAGTAAACGCAACCACCCTCTCGCGGAACGCAAAAGGGTGACGGAGAGAAGATCGGGTTAGGAGGACTTGAGCGCGTCTTTGAGGGACTTGCCCGCTTTGAATTTTGGAATGGTGACCGCGGGGATCTGGATTTTCTCTGTCGGCTTTTGCGGATTGACCCCCATTCGCGCTTCGCGCCGGCGCGCGGACCAGGTTCCAAAACCGGTGAGCGTGACTTCGCCGCTTGATTTCAGCGTCTCGATAACGAGAGATTCAAATGCATCCAAAACAGATTCTGCTTGTTGTTTGGTCAGACCGACCTTCGCCGCAATTTTCTCTGAAAGTTCTGCTTTATTCATTCAGCTCACCTCCTTTCAAGATCGCCTAGGATTGCGATCCGACATCAGAATCGTACTGTATCATCCCTCGGCTTCTTGGTCAATTTTTTCCACGCGGATTGCGCATTTCATCTTCGTGTCGATATCGAGAAGGACGCCGTGGAGCTGTGTTGGTCCCTCTTCCGTCCACGTATGCGCGCGGGAGGATTCGGGGTGAACGAAGTTCTCGGTAATGACGCCCCGCTCCGCACCAAGGATTTCATCGCGAAGGCCAACCATGCCAAGATCGGAGCGATATGCCGTACCTTTCGGAAGGATGCGCAGATCATCGGTTGCGACGTGCGTGTGTGTTCCAAACACGGCAGTTGCGCGGCCGTCGAGATACCATCCGAGCGCAAGCTTCTCGCTCGTCGCTTCGGTATGCCAGTCGATAATGATGCCGTCGGCGCTTTCCGCTTCAGGGAGGTCAAGAATGGTATCCGCCGTTTGAAAAGGATTTTTGTACGTCGCGCCATCGCGAAAGAAGACCGTTCCGATCAGATTGATGATGAGCAGTGTCGTGTTCCGCACAGGAACGGTGATCCACCCACGGCCGGCAGTTCCATCAGGATAGTTTGCCGGACGGATCACTGGATATTTCGGGTCGCGGAGCAGTACCTCGCCTTCCTTGTTGAATACGTGATTGCCGGACGTGCACACATCAACGCCAGTGCGAAGGAGCTCACCGAGCGTCCGCGCGGTGATGCCTTTCCCGTGGGCAAGATTCTCCACATTCGCGATGACGCAGTCGATGTGGTGCTTTTTTCGGAGCACTGGCAACCTTTTTGCAAGCATCGTGCGGCCGGCTTTGCCCACGACATCCCCAAGCATGAGGACGCGAACCGTTGCGGAACGTGCTTTAGCGCGCATATTCGACGATGCGTTTTTCGCGGATGACATTCACCTTGATTTCGCCGGGATATTTCAGATCTTCTTCGATGCGGTGCGCGATGTCATGGGCAAGCTTTTCCATTGCATAGTCATCGATCTTCTCTGGTGTCACAAAGACGCGGATCTCTCGCCCTGCCTGAATCGCGTACGTCTTTTCAACTCCGTCAAAGCTGTTTGCGACCTTCTCCAGTTCGTCGAGCCGCTGGATGTATTGCTCGTAGGAGTCTTTTCGCGCGCCAGGCCGGGAACTGGAGATAGCGTCGGCCACTTTCGCGACAATTCCTTCAAGCGTGTGGGGCGCGTCTTCATGGTGCGCGATCGCCAGGTATGCGACCTCTTCGGGCAGGCCATACTTCTTCATGATTTCGTACCCAAGCTGCGGGTGGGATCCTTGCACCTCATGATCGATCGCCTTGCCGATATCATGAAGAAGTCCGCCTTTTTTGCAGACGGTCGTGTTCGCACCGATTTCTTCGGCAAGCATGCCAGAAAGGTGCGCCACCTCAATCGAGTGCTGGATGACGTTCTGACCGTAACTCGTTCGGTACTTGAGCCGACCGAGCAATTGGATGAGCTTGGGATCAAGGCCGACAACGCCGACATCATACGCCGCTTCTTCTCCGGCTTGCTTGATGTCTTTCGCAAGACTCTTTTTCGCCTTGTCGATCGCCTCCTCGATCCGCGCCGGGTGAATGCGGCCGTCGGCGATGAGCATTTCAAGCGCACGCTTTGCGAGGTGCCGGCGGATGGGAGAGAAGCCGGAAATGACGATCGTCTCTGGGGTTTCATCAACGATGATCTCCGCACCCGTGAGTTTTTCAATCGTCTTGATGTTTCTGCCCTCACGGCCGATGATCCGTCCTTTCATGTCGTCGTTGGGGAGCTGAAGCGTCGTGGTCGTTGTCTCGGCGGCATGCGAACCGGCATACCGCTGGATAACCGTCGAGAGGATGTCTTTGCTCCGAAGCTCCATCTGCTCCTGGCCCTCTTGCTCGAGCTTCTTCATCCGTTCCATGAGGTCGTGGCGGATGCTGTGTTCTGTTTTCTCAAGCAACAGCTGCTTTGCCTGCTCGCGAGAAAAGCCGGCGATTTGTTCAAGCCGTAGCCGTTGCTGCTCTTGGATGTTCACAATTTCCTGCTTGAGCTTTTCGATCTGTTCGGTTCTTTCTCCCAACCGCTGCGATCGATTCTCGAGATCGAGCAACTTTTGATCAAAAAGCCCTTCGCGCTTTTCCAGCCGACTTTGCAACCCCTTCAACTCATTCCGGCGGGATGCTTCTTCCCGCTTCGCTTGCTCGATGATCTGAAGAGATTTTTCTTGCGATTCGACCAGCAGTTGTTTCTGCTTGACCTTCGCCTCATTGATAATTGCCTGCGCCTTCGCCTCCGCGGCGTTCGTTTCTTTGAGCGCAAGCTGCTTTCGGGCAAAGTACCCCGTCACAATCCCGCCCGGTATGCCGACCAGGAGGGCTAAAAGCAAAACAAGGTTGTCCATACAATCGAGAATGCATAGTGAATAAGAAGTGAGAACAGTGCTGCATATGACTGTTTTCTGCCCAATCGGGCTTTTTGGATGCTACCACAAGCGCGGGCATTGATCAAGTTCTTGGCTATCGACGGGGAATGCGATGATTGACCCGCCGCCTTCTCAACAGCACACGGACCACCCCTGACCCCTCCTCAATGAGGAGGGGGACTTCTCTGCAACATTTGGTTTTACCCCTCACTCTTCCCTACGAGTTCCCCTCCTTTACCAAGGAGGGGTCAGGGGTGGTTGTTGGATGAACTCATGCAATCGTCGCAACACCCCTTCCAGGTCGTGTAGAACCTCATCATTCTGAAAACGTATAATCCTGATTTCATGCATTCGAATCCATGTATCTCGCTGCTGGTCATATTCAACGGCATGCGGGCCGAAATGCGAATCACCATCAAGCTCGACCGCCAGATGCAACTTTGGGCAATAAAAATCAACCACGTACCTTCCGATACCCTGCTGTCGGCGGAACTTCAGCCCGTGGAATCCGCTTTTCCGGAGATACCTCCACAACTTTCGCTCAGCCCGAGGGGCAGTATTTCGCAGCTTCCTCCGCAGCGACGTATATTTGGGTTGATTGAATAACAAACCGACGGATCATGGTGAGAACCCGTCGTTTCCTTTGTAACTCTGCAAGAAAAGAAAGTCAATACATTGTTTCCGAGTGATTTTCCGCTTTCCTCCCCAGTATGAGGAGTAGGAGAATCATCACGAATGCCGTCAGCGACATGACGGGAATGGTGACGTATCCGTAGAAGCGGAAGATGGTTGTACCACAGGAGATGGCAAATACTCTGGTTGAACAAGGAACAATTGCTGGTGCGCCCAATTGGAGGATGACATGGTAAATCGCAAGAATTCCTCCGAGTATAGAGAGGACGATTCC
>JAZDGG010000053.1:0-4259 GCA_043807225.1 bacterium
GCGTCGGCAAGAGTCCAGGGGTTTCACCGTGGAGATCGATACCAAGCGCTGAACCGAATCCGAACCGCTGGAGGCCTGCGATGATCCGTTGAACGCCAAGTCCGACAAACGTCTCCGTCCCACCGCCAATCGTGTAGAAAAAGCTGTTTACGGACTGCGCAAGGGCTTTTTTCACGTTGGTGCTTCCGTGCCCACCAGGGAGCCAATCGGGAAAGAACCATCTCCCGATGTGAATGCCCCCCACGCTATTCACCGTCGTTGTTGGCGTGATTACCTTCTCGGTCAGCGCGGTCGCGGCGATAAATGGCTTGATCGTCGAACCGGAGGGGTATTGTCCAGCAAGAGCACGGGAGAACAACGGATGACGTTCATCGTGCACCAGTTGCTGGTAACCGCGTGAGTCAATTTCGGAGGTAAAGAGATTGTTATCAAACGTGGGGGCGCTCACCATGGCGAGAATTTCTCCGTTCTGCGGATTGAGTGCAACGAGCGCGCCACCGCTCGCGTGCGTGGACTCCATCATCGCCGTGAGGCGCTCGGATGCTTTCTGTTGAAGAGCAGCGTCGATGCTCAGCATGAGGTCGTCACCGACGACCGGCGGCTCGCTCGCCACAATACGCTGCTCCTTTCCCCCTGCGTCAACCTCAACTTGCTCTTTCCCGTCAACTCCCTTGAGGAGCGATTCGTAATATGCTTCGAGGCCGTTCTTCCCGACCTGCGCATCGAGTTGGTATCCCTCTTTCATCTTCTGCGATGCTTCCTCCGCCGAGATCTTCCCTGTGTATCCGATCACATGCGAGAAGGCATCCCCACCAAGATAATGACGCGTTGAAAGATCCTCGACATGAAAACCTGGCAGTGTTTCTTCGATGAGGCGCAATCGCATCGTCACGGCATACGTCAAGTGCTCGCGAAAAAGCACTGATTGATATGACGTGGATCTCTTCTTCTCAACTTCTTTCGTGAGAACATCTGCAGGCTCGCCAAGAATGGCGGCGACGCGCTCAATTGTTTGCTGAAACTGCCCTCCGTGTTGAAGGTCGGCGGGAGTAAGTTGCAATGTTTCGTTCGGAACATTTTCAACAAGAAGCTTGCCATTTCTGTCGTAGAGCACGCCGCGTGTCGCGGGAACGTCCTTGAGCCGAATGCGATTTTGGTCTGCCGCTTGGCGTAATGATTCTCCGTGCGCAATCTGCAGCATGCCGAGCCGTACGATGAAGACCAGAAAGCAACAGACGGCGAGAATGCCGGTCGTCGAAAATCGCTTCTGGTAACGAAACGTCCGACGTTCGTTCCGTGGGATGGTGGATTCTGGCGTGGTCACAAATCCCCACTCCTTCCCCTCGTAGTCATGAACCGGCTTCCAGTGCCGATGCTCCGTCGGCACAGAAAAAGGATTCGGTCTCTTTCCACTCATACGTTCTGCGATAGCCGATAGCGACGTGACAGAAAATACCTCCCGAAGAAGGACTGCAGGTAAACCGCACCGTAGAAAATGATCACGCCGCCGAGAAGGTTGCCAAGCAACTGCCACGGTGAGAGAAGCGGCAGGCCAGGCAACAGCAGAGCTGGGTGAAGCGCCACAACAGCAAGGCAGAGGGCGTACCACAGGGCATTCGTCATGACCGTCGCTGCGAGCATGAGCAAGACAAGGGCATAGATCGATCGGTTGGTAAAAGAATTCAGATAGAGCAATTCAACGACAACCGCCGTCGCTACGAACGTGATCAGGTGAAGCCCAAAAGGAAACGGAGAGAAGACATCCAAGAGAAAACCCACAATGAGCGCGAACCAGACGGCATGTCGATGGAACGGCGAGAGCAGCAGCGAGACAATGAAGACCACGGGCAGGGAAAGAAATCGCCCGATGCCGGCAGGAGCTACCCAGCTTATTTGGAGAACACAAAAGACAACGGTACAAAGAAGAAGAAAAAACCAAAGCCATCTCATGAGAGTATGACCGTGACGTATCTGAGTCGCTGCAGGTCGATGATCGGCCTGACGAGTGCCTGCTGAAAGAGGTCGCCAGTGGAAAAGTGAATGCTGGTAATCATACCAACGACGAGATTAGAGGGGATGTTCGCATCAAGTGCCGAGGTCACCACGATTTGGTCTTTGGCAATTTTTTCATTTTGCGGAATATCTTTCATAATCATCGTCAGGCCATGCTCACCAACGATCAATCCCGGACTCCGCTGGCTATTCTCCACCTCACAGGCGACTTTTCCTCTTGCATCAGTCACCAAGAGGACAAAACTCCTTCCGGCGTCGCTCTGTCGTATCGTACCAATGAAGATCCCGTCATTCGTGATCACCGGTTGGCCTGCGGTGATTCCTTGCTCTTTCCCACGATCCAATAGCAGGATACGCTCATCGCCCTCGGGGCTTCTCCCAATAATTGTCGCAGAAACCCCTTTGAGGTTTCGAAGCGACAGGAACGATTGCTGATTCGAAAATGCAGACTCTTCGCGCCGGTTCTCCTTCAAAAGGGCATTTTCTGTTAAAAGGCGTGCGACCTGCTTTTCGAGGTCGGCGAAGCGCTGGTTCTGATCACGATCATTCGTCGAAAAACGAAAAGGGACCCAAGAAGAGAGCGTTCGCTGTACCGGGCGAAGAAGGATGCTCACGCCGCGTTCTACCGGTGAGAGGATCCCTGCGATGTGCAAAAGGATGATCGCGACAACGACGAGAAGAAGGGTGCGTGTCCGAGAAAAGATCCTCATGGCATCACGAGTATGCACCGGTCTCCTGCGTGCTCAACGCGAGAACGTTCCTGAGGTTCTGAAAATCCTCCAGAACAATCCCCGTGCCGCGAACGACGCAAGTGAGCGGATCGTCAGCAACCTGAACCGGTATCTGTGTTTCGTGTTGCAACAGCTTTGCAAAGCCGCGGAGGAGGGCGCTGCCGCCAGAAAGGACGATTCCTCGTTCGTAGATGTCAGCAGTGAGTTCTGGTGGTGTGACCTCGATGGTTGATTTAATTGCATCAACAATTTGCCGGAGCGTTCTCCCGAGGGCCTCACGAATTTGGTCGCTCGTGATCTGCACTTCTTTCGGCAATCCGGTGATGAGATCTCTTCCACGCATTTTTGTTGTCAACACGTTCTCTTGAGGAAACGCAGACCCAATCTGTATTTTGATTTCCTCCGCGGTCCGCTCTCCAAGGAGAAGGTTGAACTGATCGCGTGCATACTGGACGATATGCTGGTTCATCGCGTCACCGGCAACCTTGATTGACTTCCACGTGACGATGCCCCCGAGGGAGATGACGGCGACTTCGGTCGAACCCGCTCCGATATCGACGATCATATTCCCCGATGGATCCTGTATCGGCAACCGCGCTCCAATCGCAGCAGCCATCGGCTGGTCGATAAGGAAGACTCGCCGTGCACCGGCGCTTCTCGTTGCATCTTCAACCGCCTTGATTTCCACCTCGGTGACTCCGAGCGGTATGCCAACAACAACCTGCGGTCGCGGAAGAATCGTAAAAGTTTCACGATGCACGCGTTCGATAAAATAGCGCAACATACGCTCGGTCACTTCGAAATCAGAGATGATTCCTTCGACCAACGGGCGACTCGCGATAATGTGAGGCGGGGTTTTTCCGATCATGCGTCGTGCCTCCTCCCCGACGGCGAAAATTTCATCATTACGTGTATTGATGGCAACAATCGACGGTTCGTTTACCACAATCCCCTTATCTCGCACGTAGACAAGCGTGTTCGCCGTTCCCAAATCAATGCCGATATCGCGTGAAAATTGGCCTAAAAATCGGTTCAGCATGTTTCAACTGTTGAGAAATCGATGCCGTACACGCTACGGCATTCTTCCCAATTTGGCAAGTCTCCTTCTTCGCCACGCACCACGGTTTCTCCTTAGTCCGTGTGGCCGGATGCGATGGAAATTCCTCCCTGAAATTGCTTCGCGAAGGGGAAGAATTGCCTGGTGAGCTTCCCAGCGGCTGTGAAGACGCGCACCAACGAGCTTTTCTGCAATCCCGGCGCGGTGAGAATTTCCTGCTGTCCATCTCCATTCACATCAGCGACTGCCACGGAGAGTCCAGAAGTGTAGTTTGTGTCGTACGGAGTGAATTTTTTGACCAGCTTCCCGTTGCTCCGGAAGATTTTGATCTGCGGCCCACCCCCCGGACCCGGCGCGGTGACGATCTCGTCCTTGCCGTCACCATTCAAGTCTCCGGCAGCGACGCGGACGCCACCGGTGAAGGATTTTGCATAGGCAATGAACTGCCCGAGAACTTT
>JAZDGG010000054.1:0-2071 GCA_043807225.1 bacterium
ATGAATGCGGTTCGGGGCATCGTTCGTGCGTTATGCCGCGTCAGATTCGGGGGTCTCTTCCTCCTCTTTGTCGCTCTGGGTTTTTGTAAAGCGATTCATGAAGCTGGCGATATTCGCCTTGAGGGCTTTTTCATCCTCAGGACGCCGGCTTGGGCTGCGCACTTCCGCCTTCAGCTGATCAAGCTCTGCCGAAAGCCCCACGACGTCGTGGTGGGCGACACCCTGTTCTCGCGCGACCTGAAGAACGACATTTTGCAGTTGCTGGAGCGAGGAAAGTAGATCCTGCCTCGTGGGGAGCATGTCGACCCGTCCTTGGATTTTTCTCGTCAGTTCGTCCGCAACCGACCGAACCGTGGTGTTCTGAATGATGTTGGTTTGCACTACAGGAGAAATCGGCGCTTGGGATCGGCGTTCGACAATTCTGCTCGGCGGAGAAACAATGACGCGCTGGCTCCCAGCGGGCGCTGCAACGGTTGAGGGTCCGGTTGGACGACCGCCATATTCGCCGGCCGACACCGCTGCCGCTGGTCGTTTTTGGGAACGGGTGGTCGGCATCGTCTGCGGCCTCTTCCCGTCGGTCGCAGCACGGATGAGCAACGCGAGGTCCTGTTCGTGCTTTTGGAAGTTCAACGGGCCATCGGTTTCTGCGCCATTGAATGAAGCGAGCATTGATCCAAGCGCTTCGTGTTGTGCGGCCAGTAGCTCCTGTTCCCCGCGGCGAAAATCTTTTTCTTTGAGAAAGCTCGATCGGTTCTCACGAAACGTGTTGCTCTCAAAGAACGCTCGGGTATTTCCGTCGTACTTTTCCTTGATCAATCGCCGGGTATTGTCGTAGCGTTCACGATTCTTGCCGCTCTTGAGAAACCGCAGTTGGTCAGAGTCGGAGGTGATATAGTCTTCGATCTCCTGTTGCCGTGCTGGGCTGAAGGTTTCCCACAGGGACCTAGTCCCTTCGGGAGAAATTGTCCGAACCGATTGGTGCGCCTTCTCTTGTTTATTGAGCGTCGATGCCCCGCTCAGACGCTCTGCCAGCGCTTCCTCAGCAACTGCGCGCTGCATGTTGTCACGCTGAACGTAGTCCATCGTGTTGTCGCGATACTTTTTGCTCTTGTAGAACGCGTCCGCTTTCCCTTCAAATTCTTCATCAATCACCCGCTTTGTTTCTTGGTACTTCTCTGGATCTTCCATGTTCAAGCCAAGCGGGCCGAGGCGTTTGCTTCTGCCGTGCGACGCAAAGACTTCCGTAAAGAATTCGTCTTGGATCTGCCGCATGCTCATCTTGTTGCCATTTGCCCAATTCGACCGGATAAACGCTTGGATTTCTTTTTGCCGTTCAGGCGCAAGCTGCTGCCAGAACGTATCCAGTTCTTTTGCATCCATCGCAGAAACGGCATTGTGCGCTTGTTCGTGACGGTAGATCTGTTGTGCGGAGCGCCCGACGCGGCCCTTGTTGATGAGGTTGATGGACTTGGCGTTCTCGAGCGACGAGCGAAGCGTCGCGGATTCTTGCGTGAGATTTTGCTGGAATACTGCATCAGCTTGTACCGCGGCGGCGGCTTCATCGCGCGCAACTTCGCGCCGCGTGACCGTTCCGAGTTCCCCGCGCAGCGCCGCCTGTTCGCGCTCACGTTCATATTCGCGGTCTGCCTCTTCTTGCATCGCCTTCTGGCGCTTATCAATCTCTGCTTCTTCCTGCTGATCATGATACTTCTGCGACAGTGCCGCGGCGGCTTTGCCCTTGTCCGCGCCAATCATATTTGCACCAGTGGCGGTACCAAGCGCCAGACCATACTTTTCTGCTTCTGCAAAATCGATTGCGAGCGTGGCTTCTTCACCCTTTGCCCCTTTGCGCACCGCCGAGCCGACCGTGAGTTCTTCGAGCCGCGTCTCGCCGCGCCCCAGTTTTCGCTCGCGTTCCTTCTGCAATCTTAGCGTTTCTGTAAAGTCTTCCTGGTTGAGGTATTGGTTTTTATTCGCAAGATACTTTGGGCTTTGATAGAATGCGTCTGCGCTGCCACGTTGCTGCTGTATCGCCTTCTTCGTCGCCTCGAAAGCGCGTTCGTCGATGTCC
>JAZDGG010000055.1:0-11549 GCA_043807225.1 bacterium
CAGTCGTAACTCCATCAACCGCAACAGTCGCGCCGCGGACGCGTTGCAGAACGCCTTTCATGTACCCCCTTCAGTTCGACAATGCATTTACGCGGCGAGCAATCGTTGGTATCGCTTCAGTCCCAGAAGTGCTGAAAAAAGGAAGAAGAGGAGAACCGCGACCCCCCACGTTGATCCAAGGACGAGAAAAGCTACGATACACCCTCCGATGCCGTATGCGGCTTCGAGGAACAGTCGTGCGGCTCCTGGGACGCGCACGAACGCCCAGCGCTGCTCGCCCTTCCCCCCGATTGCAAGAAAGATGACCAACGCACCACCTGCGACCCCCCATCCAAATTGCAACCAAAACAGTACAAAAAACCCAATGAACAGCACCAGCCGAACGATGGAGAGCAGCGATGACTTGCTTTTTCTGGTGTGAAGGTATTCCATATCCTATCCGCACAACAACTGTTGTCGAGATATGTAGTCTACCCGCGACGAACAACCGGGCATTGTGTCAGTCTTCCCTGCGACCACCAACCTACTGCTCTGTCTGAATGTTCGCCGAATTCGTCGTGTCATCAAGGGTGTTCGTAGTCTCATCCACAATGTTTGTGTTGGGCTCATCCGCCGTCGTGGTATTCGTTTCATCTTCTGTTGCAGCGTTCAGATCCTCAACATTGAGATTGTTCGTCTTTTCATTTTCTGTCGTTGTAACATTCACTGTGGTATTCGTGGTCGATGTAGTCCGTATTCCGGAGAGATAAAAGAATGCAACCACGAGAACGACGAGAATGGCGACAATGAGAAGTGCTTTACCCATGTACGTTGTGTGAATAATTCCCTGGTGAATATACCATAGTTTGGCAGAGGAGACATACTGGGATCACGAAGTGACGTCCTCCTTTTTCTCGCGCACAAAACCGGTGAATTGATCAAAAAACTCAAGAAAACTTTGCAGCGGCGCTTCGATAAAGAGATCGAAGAAATAGAGAAAAACATTAATCTTTGACGATTGTTGGGATATCCACCGCCCCGTGCGGAGTATGGGGAGAAAAAAGAGCACCGCGAGAAAAACGAGAAAGCGTTCTTCTCCTTTCGCGACAATCAGCTCCTGCGCCTGTTCGCGAATGCGAAAACCGAAAAAACTCACGATGGAGAGAAAGAAGAGAAAAATGACGATTGCAAGTACGTTGAAATGCATTCTCAGGAGCATCCAGACGACGAATCCGAACGAGACAAGATAGAAACAGCTATAAAAGAGATTAAAGAAGACATCGAGGATTTTTCTCCGTGACGGGGGTTTTTTGAGCGGATCGAGTTTCAGTTGGCCTTCATACACAAGCTGGTCGACGATCGTTTCAAGGAGCTGTGTGTTCTTCTTCCCTGGCACTTGTACCGAAAGTCCGAAGATCAGCAGCAGCATCGGCGGAACGAGAACATTAAACGAAATAGAAAAGAGGTCAACTGCCCCAGAGACAAGACGATCAAACGGAATTTCTAAGAGCAACGCAATCGCCATCTTCGTGACAAAGATATACAGCAGAGATCTCCAGAGAATGCGACGCAGGCGTCGGTTCGCGTTTTTATAGTACATACTGATCGTCGTTGCAAGTTTCTCTTTGAGAAGCGAAGGTCGGGCAAGTACCACGTCGACGTTCTTTTCCTCTGCGAGAGATTCCTGGAGCAACCAAAGTGCAGTTGCGGCGGGTTTGATATGGCGAGTGAGACGCTCGCGGACCGGATGCCGGAAAGAATTCTCAATCTGCCTCCGCAACTCCGGCAGTTGTTGCGCAATTTGACGGACGCGGTCAACACTGAGCTCCTCTTGCCAATCGGGATACGCGCGCAAGAACATCTGCCACGTCGCAAGCTCGTTGTTCGCTTTCAGGAGGGACTTATAGACCGCAATAATGTATTGTCGTTCTTCTTCGTCTTTCCCCAGGGACCACTGCTCGAGAATACGGTCGTTGCGCAACGCATCAATGAGTGCCTGCGCAACCGCATGGCGCCGTGGAACCGGCGAAAGAGTGTCTTCGATCTCGTTCGCGGCCAGGGTGAACACCATGCTCCAGACATCCTGAGAAACGTTGCCGTTCGCGGATTCCAACAAAAAATAGAACAGCTGGATATACTTTTCTATCCTTTTCGTGTGATGGGGAATTGCGTTCTCCGCTACGGCGGTATTGAGGATGTACCCGCTGCGGATGAGCTCTTGCAGGAGCGGCAAGGTGATGTGGTCGGCGCGCGCGCCGCGAATGAGGCGGCGTTTGAGAATCCTCCTGATCGCGAAAATGCGGATGAGGTGTTCGTCGCGAAAATCGAGCGTATTCCGAAGACGCTCGTACATCGCCGCAAGTCCGCGCGTTACACTTCGCACTTCAAGATGCGGGCCCAGCGGCGTGAGTGCTGCCGGTTCGGTAAGCGGCGTGGCAAAAACACTTGATGGTTCTTTCACGACGCGCTCTGCCTGTTTTTTCTCGAGGAGTTGAGATATTGGCATAACAGAAACATGCATCTACCTCTCTGGAGTGTATCTCGTTCCCGAAGATTTTTCAAGACACTATCGAACCGAAACAACGTCTCCAACGATAGAAAGCTCTACAACGTGCGGCGATTCGCCGTTGAGAAAAGATTCGCACTGGTTTTCTTGTAGGTCATCAATTGCCTGCCGCGGCACGTGGACGATATCGGCAACCCATCCGTGAAAAATACTGCCAAGACACGGGCCGGCTGAGAGATCGCGGTGGGCGTCCTTGTAGACGGCGTACGCCAGTATTGCCTCTCCGATGAGGAACTGCTGCTGTCTGACCTCGGCAGGAACGAGTGTTGGACTTCCAGCGGAAACCCAAACGCCGTGAACGTTTTTTACCCACGCACCGTGCTTCGTCGCAAGCGATGGATCTGACCAGAAAAACCCCGCGAGTACAACCGAAAGACCGGCAATCCCGCCCAGAATCCATCTACTCTGCTTGAGATGTTTTTTCGTTCTTTTCATCGCAACGTGCACCGTCACTGTATCATTGCTGCGTCTATCGTCAAGCCAGATGGAGCACCCCGCAACGCGAAACATGGGGGTCTGCCACGGAGAGGTCAGCAAGAAGGGATACTCTCCTTCTCTCCTTTTTGGCGGGACGAAGAGAGGGAAACGGATTTTCCTATCGTTCACCTTTTGTTAAAGGGTGAACGATTCAGAGAAAGAAGCCACAGTAGCATTCCGAAAAACAAAAAGATTATTCAAACTCCAGCAACTGTTCGTTCCACATGCAGTAATCGCATCGTGTGTGGCGTGGTGGAATTCGTGAAGCACGAAGCAGATCAACGGCGTGCTCAAACGTCTTTCGAGCGCGATCTGGTTGCGTTTGTATCTCAAACGTCCGCAGGGTGAATTCCACCACCCCACGCTCTCGCACAGTTTGCGGAAAGTAGTACACCAGGTATCCGTTCTCAGCGGCCGGGTAGCCGTTTTCCTGCAACAGCAGCGAGTAGGTATCAAGCTGGAGCTGGTAGTACCGAACACTATCTTCCCTCGTTGGCTCGCTTCCTTTCGTTTTGTAGTCAAGAGGTGCATAGCTCCCGTCAACGACAACGCAGTCATCGAGGGCGCCAAACAGCGTTGCATTGCGCTCGCGATCAATATAGTCGAGTCCGGTCTTCCAATTTCTCCACTTGGTGAGAAGCGCGGTATCCGTCAGCAATCCCCCCTGTATTTCACCACGGAGTTCGGGCGGCAAGCAACCACGATAGTGATCAAAATAGTCCTTGATAACCCGATCCATACCGCTCGGGAGTGAGGGAAAAATCCCGCGTGGTCGGTGAACGCCTTTTCGATGGTGTAGATAAAAACAGCGGGGGCATTCTGTGTAGAGATTCAGTCCGGTTGTCGGTGATAAGCGGATGGGTGTCTCCGGAGGTTTTGCAGAAACGCTCTTCCGTACGCGGCGTTTCTTTGGATGAGACCCGTGGAGAAAAGTCAGTTGTTGTGTGTTTGCCATCTCCTCTTTTTACGGGCGATGTGCCGGCGGATGTTCTGGACAATTGCTTCCGCACCGATTCGTTCATACCGGACTTCGTGGTCGGGTGTTCCGCTTTTTGGTATGCGAAAGACGGCAAGGGAGAGAATGCGCCCTTGTCGGTCTCCGAGCGCCGTTCGCACCGATTCTCCGAGACCGCCCTGTTTCACATGGTCTTCAACAGTAATGATCAATTCCGTTTCTTGTGCCGCCTTTCTGATTATTGCCGCGTCGATTGGTTGGATGCTGTAGCAATCAATGACCCGTGCTGAAATCTGCTCCTTCGTGAGCATCTCCGCCGCCTGCAATGCGAAAAAAACGGTGATCCCGCTGGCAATGATCGTCACGCGATCGTGGCGCGATGAACGCAGTACGTTGCTCCCGCCAACCGTAAAGTGCGATAATGGTGTGTAGATGTTCGGGACAGGATTTCTCATAAGCCGCAGATAGACGATTCCGCGCGCGCGGACGGCCAGCGCAAAAAGACGCTTTGTTGCTTGAGCGTCGGCTGGCGACAGAACTGTGGCGCCGAAGAGTGTGCGAAAGAGCGCGATATCTTCGAGTCCCATCTGCGAGGGTCCATCTTGACCCACGGTTACCCCCGCGTGCGTACCGGCGACGACCAGGTGCACGCCCGCGTATCCCGCCATCCGGAGCTGATCGTGCGCTCGCGTCAAAAAAGCAGAAAAGGTTGATGCGATTGGTATACACCCGCGGGTCGCAAGGCCGGTTGCCACGCCAACCATCGTCTGCTCGGCAATGAAACACTGGATGAAGCGATCCGGATGCTTTTTTTCGAAGAGTTCCAGAAACGTTGAATTCTTCACGTCCGCGTCGAGTGCGACGATGCGCGCGTTGGTATTTGCCAAAGTAGCGAGTGCGATCCCAAAGGCCTTTCTCGGAGCCATATCCCGCATCGTTCGCTGTGGCGGCAATGCATATTGGCTCACCTTTGGCCATTTCACAGCCATGCTCTTCGGCTGCGGTATCTTGAGAACGATCCTCTCCTCTTCTTCCCCCAGTTCACCAAGAGCATGTGATAGTTCTTTATTGTCCAGCACCTTTCCGTGCCACCCATGTCTCTTTTCGAGAAACGAAACACCTTTGCCTTTGACAGTTTTCGCAATGATGGCAAATGGCTGTGACCTCCTTTTATGGGCGGCACGGCATGCGCTGAGCACCTCTGGGAGCTGGTGGCCATCGATGACCTTCGTCGCCCAGCCGAATGCCAAAAAGCGCTGTACATACGCTTGGATGTTCCGACCGAGCATGGTTGCTCCTGATTGCCCAAGACGGTTCACATCGACGATTGCGGTTAGTGACGTCAAATGCTGCTTGCTCGCAAAAGCGAGTGACTCCCAGCAGGATCCCTCGGCAAGCTCTCCATCGCCAAGGAGCACGAACGTGCGATACGTCATTTTTTGCATCCGCGCAGCAAGAGCGATCCCACAGCCAACGGCGAGCCCTTGCCCGAGCGATCCTGTGGGCACTTCAGTGTACGGAAAAGCGTTCGTTGGATGGCCCTCAAGTCGGCTGCCAAACTTTCGAAGTGTTTGGAGTTCGCGAGGACTCACCTTCCCCGCCGCCGCATAGGCAGCATAGAGAAGCGGCGCCGCATGTCCTTTTGAGAAAAGAAGACGGTCATTATTCGCGGACGCCGGTTTCGAAAGATCCGCACGAAAAAAACCGCCAAAGAGGAGCCCGACGACAAGCTCGACTGCAGAGAGCGATGAGGTGGGATGCCCTGACCCTGCCCGCGTTGTCGACAGCAGAATATCTCGCCTAATCTGGCGGCAAGCCCTTTCGAGCATGGTGATTCCGCGTTGGTTCATGCTGGCAGTGTATCATGTTGCCGTCAGAAACCCCATGCGCCGCGGAGTCCCTACTGCTCGTCGCTGACGGTGACGCTGATCATGCGTACCGACTGGAGTGGTCGTTGTGATGCGTCGGTTGTCACTGCGCCGATTGCATCGACAACGTTCATCCCTCTCACCACTTGACCGAAGACTGAGTATTGTCCGTCAAGCTGCGGTAAGTCATCGAGTGCGATATAGAATTGACTACCGATCGAATTTGGCAATGACGATTTTGCCCAAGCGACCGCTCCGCGATAATGCTTCAGTTTGAGCGCACCTGGCTCATCGGCAAGCCCGATTCCCTCCCCCTTGGAGCTTGACCCTCCGCTGCCGCTCCCCGTCGGGTCGCCGCCTTGGATGACAAATCCCGGCACGATGCGATGGAAGGTGAGACCGTTGTAATATCCTGATGTTGCCAACTCGAGAAAGTTTTTTGTGAGTTCCGGCGCTTGTTGTTGATAGAGTTGTATCGTAAAAGCGCCGAGCGTTGTCTCGACCGTGATCGCCGGTGAAGAAGAAAGGAGCGCGAGTTGCTGCTGCTGATCGTCTGACATATTCGTTGGGTCCTTTCCGTTTGTCTGTTGGTATGCGCTTTCGCTCTCCGTGGCTGCGCTTTTGACAGATCCATTGCTGCTCGTTGACCACACGAGCACCGCTCCTGCTATCACTAGGAGGGGTATGAGGAAAATCGCTACGCGTCTATTGTTCCTCATGGAAAGGGGGAAATGCTCTCATCAGGAGAAGCGTCTTGGTGAATTGTGTTACTGACCGGTTGCCGTTGAGAGCGCGATAACCGTCTTTCCGTCTTGGGAGGTGATACTGACGCTGACCGTGCGCTTCTCTTTCGTCGCCATCAGCCACACCGTTTCCTGCGTCTCCCCCGAATAGGTGATCGTCCACCCGTCTGCCTGCAGGTGCGTTGTATAGTTTGCTTGCACCGCGCTCACGCTGGCCGTTGTCTCAATGGAAACGGTGTACCCCTGATTTTCCGTGGTGGTCACCGAGCTCGTGACAGTTCCATTTTCAACGTAGACGTCCGAAGGGAACCCAGAAGGTATGCTCGCCGACCCTCCAATCTGCATGGTGCCAGCATTTGTTTGGATTGTTGCGCTATTCGTTCCCACATCAACATTCACCTGTCCGTTCGTCGCTTTTTCGATTGCCCGTTCTGTTGATTTCTCAGCCGCTTTTTGAGAACACGACGCACCGAGAAGAGCAAAGCCGACGATAAGGGAGAAAATGGCCGCACGGGAAAGGTTGTTCATAGAAAGTGTCTGAATGATAAAGTCAAAAAGGTCACGAAAAAAGTATATCGTTTTTTCGTGAAGCTGGAAAGGCCGCTGCGGTCACGATGTCAAGACCGTTCATCCTCACTTCCACACAACGGTTCGATTGCTCGGGACAACCTCAATCCACGTGCTCCCGCGGTTGAAGTTCACTTCCGTGCCATTCTGAAGAAAAAAGAGTGTTCTTGCGCTTGCGCTGGTTTTCTTCCAGGTGATGCGTTGGAGTCCTCCATCCTGCAGAAGCCAACCTTTACCGCTTCCCGTGATGTCGAGCAGAATGCGGAGTTTTTTGTCGAGGATGCGCTCTTTTGGCACGAGCTGGACGATAACGTTCTTTGCGCGTATCTGCGTGGGCTTTGCGTAGTTCGCGTCCGTGTGAGGCTTCCCACCGTTAAAACGCAGCCAGCTATTCGTCGATTGTTCATAGGCATACCGCACGATATAGCCAGCGCCGGATTTGAAGTCGATCGTCAATTGCTTTTGCTGCTTCGGACGTTTCGCAAGCGGTGGATCATTTTTGAATTTCCATGATCGGAATGACGCTTTTTTTTCGGCAAGACCAAACGCGGATTTGACCTGCTTCAGAAGTGTCCCACGTGTAAAGAGGTTGTGAGTTGACGCGACCTTCCCGGCGCGAAAAAAGTACTTTGCCGTTTTTCCGACCAGCGCATCGATGCTCCGAAGCCGCACCTTCCCTATTTCATTCAACGCATCGCGGCTTCCGCCCGCATGGAGATATGCGCCTTGGTACTCGCTCGCCCAATCGACGAAATAGGGTCTGGACGACCGAACTGGTCCGACCTTCTTCATATCGGTCCGCGCAAAGATCGCAAGCAGGCGCGGTATGCCGCCCTCCGCGAGCGTCTCGTACACCACCGATGCCGATGCAAGCCCCGATTGTGGTCTGACGATGGAGAGATTCTCGATCATCACAGCAACGGGAACGATATTCGCCTGGTTTGCCGGAACGAGAATGCCGTCAACCCGCCGGGGCCACGTTGATGGGATCCGGAATGTTTGAGGGAGGGTGGTGCCGCTTTTTTCTGTATTCGAAACGGCCTGAATTTGTACCGTGTGTTTTCCCGAGGAAAAAGTCTTCTTTGGCGTGAAGGAAAAACCTGCGGTTGGTTTCTTAGTTGTCTTCGTCTTGACGCCGCCGATGACTTTTCCATCCACAATAAAATACACCGTCGTATTTTTTGGTGTGACGCCGGAAAAACGGAGGGGGGTGTCCGGTGGGACCGTGTATCCGTCAGCGGGTGACAGCAAGGTTGGCGCTGCGAGTGCACGTGCAGGTTGTGGATGCAAAAAAGCGATGGCGAGTGCGATCGTCAGCACACACAAGGCACTAAGGACTGTTTTTTGTTTTATTCTCATTTCAGGTATCAGTATAGCAAAAAAGCGCTTCATCGGCAAGCTATCGTCCTCTGCCGACTATTACTTTTTTTCGACGATGATTTTGCAGTTCGTCAGAATGCCCGCGAGCGCGCCGACGGCAGCGAGCACCGGCGCCACGACCGCCCCGATGACCGCAAACGTCATGGGGATTTCCATGATCGTCTCCTCTTTGTCGTTCTGGATGATGATCTTCCGTGCATTCCCTTCGCGGATAATCTCCTTTACCTTAGCGAGAATATCCTCGCCTTTCACGTGAAATTCCTCTTTCGTGGTTGTTGGCATGTCTCTTTTTACAAATGATTTTCTTTAAGTATAGGACGTTTGTGATCTGTGTCTACCCTATCAGTGTAGAAGAAGATGCCGGAATGTGCTGGATTGTTTTGTCGTCATCCTTTCTTTCTCCGCCGTGTCAATCAAAAAAAGGAAAAGTGGACGACGGTCGTGTTCGTCGTCCACTGCTGATTGGTCGTGCTCCTTGCGGAGCTACCCTTCAACACGACAGGCATGTGATCCGGGCGGAGCATATCGAGGGCCAACGCCGCCCATAGAACCCCGCCACTGGCGAACCCAGTGACGCCCCGTCAGCCATAGGTTAGATCACGACGACCCGCGCGCTGAGGCGCATGTTGCACCTCCTTGACAGTGACGATCGAGAATCGACCGCAATGATAGAGTAGCTTGATTCGTTCTCTGTGTCAAAAATAAGGGATTGAAAGATAAATAATGTATTTCCGATAACGAGCGGAGCGATGTTGGCTAACGTTTGCGTATATCTGATGTCGCGCTAGCGATATGGGTGGAGGCTCTGCAAGAGCCGTAACCAGATATACGCTGTTAGCTGATCGTATTCCTTTTCTTTTGTCCCGTAGTAGCGGGACGTGTTTACAAAAATTATCAAATTTCTTTTCGCCTTCATTTCAATAAATCATCAAGCTCACAAGAGAGTAATGCCGACTTATTAAGCACGATCTGCTCTTTTGGATTTAGTTTATCTGACGTCATGCGTATAAGCTTTGTTGTGATCGTATCACCGAGCATGATTCGGTTAGTTTTCTTGAAATAATTTTCCGTCTTCTGATAAAAAAGCGTGGCATACTGTCTCAATTTATCTTCAGACGGCGGATGACTTGTCGCCCCATTGCTTGTAAATTCAATCTTATCTTTTATTTTCTCACTTTCTTTGGTTGGCAAATTACCTTCGTTAAAATCAATCCAGTAATCGCTCATCGAATACATAACGCGAACAAACCCGCTATCTTCTGTTTTATAGGTATAAATGAAATAGAAATTATCGGGCATTAAGTCGTGGTGCACTCTGATATGCTCTAATTCGGTAACAGTGCGTATTTTGTAATCATCAAGCATCCGCAGATAGCTTTCTCGCCAATTCTGAAGCCAGTTCTCAACGTACATGCGATTTGTAAAAAGTGGCATAAGGTCCTGCTTGAGATTTTCATCGCTCACTTTATTCATCTGCAGTGTTAGCTTGTCAAAAATCGCCCGTGGATCGTTTACATTAATACCCTTGGCAACAAGATAATCAATATCAGGAACCACTTTTTTATTCATATACCAAAGAAGGTCGTAGATATCTCTTCCCTTTTCCTCGTACACTGCTTCACCTACACCGCGAGTGCCACGTAAAAAAATGGCGGCTATCTTGCTTGCCATCAAAGCTGACATGTTGTAGGTCAAAATAACGAAAGAGAGCTGATCACGGTTCATTGGTCGACGCTCAGTAACCGTTTTAGGAGCGACAAAATGATTAAGATCTATTTTTACATGGACCTGATTGGACGCGTGGCCAAATCCTAGTGCTTCGCCAACATGGAATTTTAAAAGGAGCCCCCTGCCGGTCGTTATTTTTATTGTCAGGAAATTTGGATCAGTACCATACGTATCTTTAAAATGATCCTCTAGCTCCTTTTTTAGATCTGCTAAAAACGCTCCCGTTACAGTATGGGATACCTCAAAATCCAAATCCACTGACATGCGGTCAAGGCCGTGAATGATCCGAAGTGCCGAACCCCCATACATCACCCATTTGCAGTATTCAGTATGATGATAAACAAAATTGAGAATGTAAAACTGCAAAGCTTCTTTCAGCTTGTTTCTGCGGGTTTCGGCATCAAGATCGGCATAAACGGAGAGCTCATCAAGCTCTCTTTTAAGAATAGTTAAGATTTGTTCACTCATGAATATGTTTTTTAATCATGGTATAAAATTCTTCTCGCTCGCGTGTTTCCATTTCATCAATATCTATTCTTAGTTCCTTGACGAGCATATTGATGTTTTCCAGTCTCATGCCTCGGAGTTGTCGAGACTTGAAATATAGCAGATCAAACAGTGCCTTTGAGGGTGATGCGATAAAAAAATCGAATGGGCCCTTAATCAGTGAGAAGCCTGAAAATAAATCCTTCTTGATGGACTGATAGGCAAAGTTTCCTGCTTTTGTCTGGTACTCTCTTGTAACCTTTGGCGTTACTGAGGTTACAGAATGTATAGCTTCCGTTGTGAGATTATAATACTGAAGCGCTGCCCATGAACTGACATACGACGGAGTTCGAATAACGTTAGCGAGATAAAACGAATAGGAAACCTCACCCTTGTTTTTATTATAGATATCCGAGGACACATATAATGCCCTTTTTAGCTGGAGAACTTCCTTGAATTTCAAGTAGCGGCTGATGTAGGTATCAACCGTAGTGTCCTTAAGCCCTAACTGCATACCAAGCTGGTATACAGTGCTTTTACTGAAATAGGGCAAGTTTTCTAGCTGTTCTAAGAGGTTTTTTCGGCTTTTCATAAATATGACAATAGTGTATCAGATGTGAAACGTAATGTCAATTTAATGAATGCTCAAAACCTCCCTTACTTGAATGGTGTGAGGAAAGAAATTTGATTTTTTTGTAAACACTCGGGCGACAGCCCAGAAAAGAAAAGGAATATGTCAGCTAACGTTTGCGTGTATGCGATGCGACAGTATCGTATACACGCTGTTATATGATGGAACT
>JAZDGG010000056.1:0-6036 GCA_043807225.1 bacterium
CCTCCTCCTCGGCGGCAAAAAAGTCCAGATCGGAACACCGCTTGTTGCAGGGGCACACGTCGAAGCATCTCTCGTCGAGCACGGAAAAGGAAAGAAGGTGACGGTAGTAAAGTACAAAGCCAAAGTGCGCTATCGCCGAAAAATCGGCCATCGCCAGCAGTATACCAAAGTGAAAATCGAGAAAATCGTCTCTGCGTGAGATTGTCTATCGAGGTCCGGGATTCCCACCGCCGTTCATACGGCGGCGACCTTTGAGTGCGTTCATAATGGTCACTTCGTCCGCATACTCCAGATCGCTCCCCATCGGCAAACCCTTCCCGATGCGAGTGAGAGCAACGCCGGTCGGTTGCAGCTGTTGAGAAATATAGAGCGCCGTCGCCTCACCCTCAATGTCCGGATTCGTTGCGATGATGACCTCGTGAATGCCATCCGCTTCAATGCGCTGTTTGAGCTCCTTGATACGAAGACGATCCGGGGTGATACCATCGGTCGGACGGAGAACACCGCCGAGGACGTGGTACAGGCCGCGGTACTCTCCGGTTTTTTCGATGGCGAGCACATCGGGGCTTTCTGCAACGACGCACAAGGTGGATTGATCCCGCGTCGCGTCCGAGCAGTACCCGCACGGGTTCGTCTCGGCAAAGTCAAAGCACGTCGAGCATCGCTTGACGCGATTTCGTATGCGCCCGATCGCTTTGCCGAACTGCGCCACCTCTTCGGGCGGACGACTCAAAAGATAAAAGACAAAGCGCTCCGCTGACTTTGGCCCAATACCCGGGAGCCGTGCAAAGTGATCGAGAAGTTCCTGGATAGCGTCGGGGAACCGTTTCATTTCTTATCCCATCCCCGGGAGTGACATGCCGCTTGCACGCATCTTCTTGACCATAATCTGCTGGACCTCCTTGACGGCAGCGGCGACGACTTCCTTGATGCCTTCCTCGATCTCACGCTTCTTCTCGGGTGAGAGTAACGATGGGTCAATCTCCAGCGAAACGATTTTTTGGTTTCCGTCCATGACGATGTGGATCTTGCCGCCTTGTGCATCCGCGTGGACGGTTTCTTCCGCGAGCTGATTTTGGAGCGTTTTTGCCTGACTGCGCAGGTCTTTAATTTGCTTCAGTTTTGAAAACATGGTCATGGGATTTTCATCAATAATCTCTGTAGCGCAAGTGTATCAAAAAAACGACAAAGAGGCGATGCTGTCTAAGCAGCCCCCTGGGGCTTTGACCTCAATTCCTGAGCCGAGTGGAATGAGGCGAAAGATCTCCAAGTGTCAAAGAAAGGAGACCCTTCGGCTGCTGCCTCAGGGATTCATCCGCTCGTTCTCCCTGCCGTTGAGTGCGTTCCCGGGTTGTCCACTTCGCAAAAAAAGTGGTTTGTTGTATGCTTTCTCGTTTTCTAGGAATAATCATTCTCTGAAGAATAGCGATGAAAAAAGGCACATTTTTTCTCCTCAGTGGCGCGTCACTCGCACTCCTCTTGGTTGCGGCGGGGTGCTATAAAAGCGCATCCACCAACGTCAATACTGCGGTGGCGAACATCACATCGAATACGAACACCAACAGGGTGGCGAACGAAAACACGAACGCAACCGCTGCATCCGTCACCATCAGCGGATTGACGTTTGCACCGTCTCCGCTCACGGTGAAGAAGGGGACGACCGTCGTCTGGACGAATAATGATGCTACCAGTCACACCGTCACTGAGGAGGACGGCGGCCAGGCGAGCGGAACGATCAACAGCGGCGGAACGTACAGTCTTACCTTCACCACCACAGGAACGTTTCGCTACCACTGCAGCATCCACCCGTCGATGATGGGAACGGTTACCGTCACTGAGTAACGTTCCCCCGCACGAAAATCCTCCGTCCGTGTCTCAGCATGGGGCGTGGGTTCCTCGTACGACGCTAACTGACGTCGCGGCGCTTCTCGAGGTTTTTGAAGCTCACGCGGTGCTCGTCGAAAAAGAGTTCGACCTTTCCGGTCGGGCCGTTGCGGTGCTTGGCGATATGGAGCTCGACGACGTTTGACCGTGTGGCTGGTGACTCTTTGTAGAGTGCTTCGCGGTAGATGAAGATCACGACGTCCGCATCCTGTTCAATCGATCCTGATTCGCGGAGGTCGGCGAGCTTGGGGATGGGCGGCGTGCGGGATTCCACGGCGCGCGAAAGCTGCGAGAGCGCGAGAATCGGCACGTTGAGTTCGCGGGCAAGCCCCTTGAGCGAACGGGTAATCTCGGCGACTTCCTGAACGCGATTATCCGTCACCTTGCGGCCTTCCATCAGCTGGAGGTAGTCGATCAGCAGCAATCCGAGGCCGTACTCCGACTGCAACCGGCGCGCCTTTGTACGGATTTCCATCACGTTGGCGGTTGCCGTGTCATCAATGAAGATCGGCGCTTCGGAGAGCACGCCCATTGCGTTGCCGATGTTCGAAAAGTCTTCGTCGTTGGTCAGTCGTCCCGTGCGCATCTTCCACAGATCCACATTCGCCTGCGCGCAGAGCATGCGATCAATCAACTGGTCTTTTGACATTTCCAAACTGAAGATGCCGACGGGCAACTTACTCTGCACTGCTACCTGTCGCGCGATATCGAGCGCGAGTGAGGTTTTGCCGACCGATGGCCGCGCAGCGAGGATCACCAGGTCGGATTTTTGCAAACCAGCGAGCAGGAGGTCAAGATCGGTAAAGCCGGTGGGCACGCCGCGGAGCTTCCCCGACTCCCGGTGGAGTTCATCGATGCGGTCAAAAACCTCGGGGAGGATATTCTTGATTGGTATAAACCGTTGTTTGAGGAACTTTTGCGAAACACCAAAGAGGGATTGCTCCGCACGGTCGAGAAGAATATCGACATCCTCCTCCTCTTGATATCCAAGTCCGGAAATCTGACTTGCGGACTCAATCAGCCGCCGAAGCGTCGCTTTCCGCTGGACGGTGTTTGCGTAGTGCGAAACGTTTGATGCTGTCGGAACGACGTTGGTGAGCGAAGTGATGTACGAGCGCCCGCCGATTTTTTCCAGCTGTCCACGCTCCTCGAGCCGGCTGATGACGGTGAGGAGGTCAATCGCTTCATTCTTCGCGTAAAGATCGAGCATGACGTCGAAGATGCACCCGTTTGCGGGCTGATAAAAATCCTCGACGCGCAGAATGTCCGCGATCTTGTCCATCGCGTTTTTGTCGATCAAAAGTGAACCGAGCGTTGCCTGCTCGGCTTCGATGTTCTGGGGCGGGATTTTCCCTTCGATGGGTTTGTTCATGGTCGCTCGTCCGTGACCACATCTTACGGAGTTCCCGGTGTACGCGCAAGCTGTGCTCTCCACCGACTTTACCCATGGTTGTCCACATGCTGGCTGAGCATGTCGAGAGCGCTGCGATGCTCCGTTTTGCGGCTTGTCAATGGGGCAATCCTGCAGTAGAGTGAGGACACCTGTTTTGAGAAAGAGTATGGAAAACCAACTCGTCGTTCTTGACGTTGAAACCACCGGCTTCCGTCCGGATGAGGGACACGAAATCGTGGAACTTGCCGCACAGAAAATCCTCCAGAACGATATCCTCGGGGAGTTTCATGCGTTGCTCCGCGCATCACGGCCGCTTGATCCTGAAGTTGTGAGCATCCACGGCATCACCGACGAGCTTCTTGCCACCGAAGGCCGGCCACACGGCGAGGTGATTCCGGAATTCATCACGTTCATCGGGAACCACACGCTCGTTGGCCACAACATTGCGTTTGATCTCGGGTTTCTCAATGCACACCTCATCCGTCTCGGTCTCCCCACGATCACCAACCCAACACTCGATACGCTGGAGATCGCAAAACGGCTCCTCATCATCCCCAGCTATTCGCTTGAGAAGGTCGCGCTGTATCTCAAGGTGCCGCAGCCGAAGGCGCATCGCGCGCTTGCGGACGTCAACACGACGCGGCAGGTTCTCCTCAAACTTTTTGAACGCGCACGGGCGTAGGTCTTGAAGCGGGGAGCTCGACATGGTAGTGTGGACGCGCAATTTTCCATTTTGGGAGCATAGCTCAGTTGGTAGAGCAGTGGCCTTTTAAGCCAACGGTCGGAGGTTCGATCCCTCCTGCTCCCACCATGGGTTTGCGTCGGTGCATCGCACCGGAGCAAACCCATAATATGAAGAAGGGGATCGAAGGGCACGAGTGAGTCAAACCAGCGAAGACTCGCTCGACGAGTCGAAGCTGGTGCAGACGAACGACGCGCGACGCGAGCAGGCACAGCGTCGAGCGGTGCCCAGGACACGATCCCTCCTGCTCCCACCATCCTTCGCTCCTTCGGAGCTACGGATGGCAAGCCATCACTTTCACATAGCTCAGTTGGGTTCCGCGGAGCTGAGCGGGTAGCAGCAAAGCAATTTTTAGATTCCTGATGGAAAAGAAAAACGGCCCCTCTCTGCCGAGGCAGAAAGAGACCGTAAGAGAAACTAGCGAACGAGGAGCATGCGTTGCATGCGGGTGGTTGTGCCCGTTGTGCAACGAACGAAGTAGACGCCTGTGGGAACGCGTTGGCTGTCATCGGCGCGACCGTCCCAGAGATACGTGGTTACGCCGGTGGCGTGATCCGCATTTGTTGCGACGGTGTGCACGCGACGACCGGCAACGTCGTAGAGTTCAATTGACGCTGTACCAGCATGCGGCATCGCAAGAGAGATGGTGCAGTTCTCGCGCACCGGGTTCGGGGTGACGAGAATCGACGGTTCCGTTCCGATTGGCATGTCGACGGGAAGCTGAAGGTCTGGCTCTCCATCATTGACGATGTCAGGTGATTCCTCCATCGACTTAGCAGAGGAATAGAGCCGAGCGGTGTTAACCGTGCCATTCGGATAGTACCGCACCGCGGTGATGATCCACTGCCCACTAGAACGCCGGATGAAGATCTGCTTGACGATGTACGACTGCCCGCTGACCGTGATTTCATTCGAACAGGGATACCCGAGATCGATGAACCGGCGGTTGCCGAGCGATTCCCAGTACGATCGGATTGCACCGTGAAGCTCGTACGCCGCATTCGGTGTGGGCGTGTAGGGTGCAACGACAGCGGCATACAACGGTGCTTGGGTATCGATGATCAGCATCGGTTCAGCGAACTGCCCGCCGGTCAGATCTTGCGCCCAAGCGGTTGAGCAGAGCATCTGGGAAGAGCCAAGGATGGGATGGAGATAGGCAAGCGTGCCATTCCCAGACGCTGGAATGCCATTGTACTCCACTCCGCCTGTTACGTACCACGCACTGGCTATCTTGTACGAATAGAGCGGGTTCCACACATATCCCTGAAGGACACCGGGGCCGTAACGGCTGATGCCCCACAAATGTGGGCCTGGGGTGATATTCGTTCCCTGAAGAAGGTAGCCGAACCAGAAGTCTTGCCTCCAGACGCCGTTTCGCTGATAGCGGTCACCGATCGGGCAACCGAGGCGTGAGCCAGCACACCCGTGGTCTGCCGCCCATTTTCCCAAGAAATAACTGCTCACGGCGTAGGCGGTTGTTGCACCACCGACTTCATCAAGGATGACGGAACCGTTGGAGTAGTCCACGATCCAGACCCAATAACCATTACCGCCGGATGGACGCCACTGATGGAGTGAAGAGGCCGCACTGCCAAGCCAGGAATTCCGATTGCGGCATTCGGTGATTAAACGGGAGACGGTGCTGCTGGTGAGGGTTGGCGCCCTGAAGAGGATGAATCCTGCTGCGTCCGAAACGTTTCTCCAGCGGTACCGAAGCCCAGGCCAGCCGGGGCACGCCATTTCGGAAATGTAGACAGAAAGCGCGTCAGCACTCATGAAGTTTACAGACGCGACATGTCCGTTGGCACAATCTTGAGGGTAACACCCTACGCTACCTGGTTGGGCGGTGGAACTTGTTGGAATGCCGGCTTGCTCTGCCCGACTTTTCCAGTCCCTTGCCATTCCTGTGCAGATTCCTTGAAGATCGGGGCGTTGAAAGCGTGACCACCAGGTGCAGTTCCCAGCGGAGCAACAACTGAAGAGATTACCGTATGAGTTATACCCCATACAGTACTCG
>JAZDGG010000057.1:0-11636 GCA_043807225.1 bacterium
GGAGGATTTGGATAAAATCGCCCAAGGAGAAAAGGCATGGGTACCGGTCATCCGGGAATTCTACGAACCGTTCAAGAAGCACCTGACCTCCAAGGAAAAAGAGATCGACAAGAAAGCGCTCACTGAACAGGCGACAGACGAGGTGTGCGAGAAGTGCGGCAAGCCGATGGTGATCAAGTTTGGGCGGTTTGGAAAGTTCCTCGCCTGCACCGGCTACCCGGAGTGCCGCAACACAAAGCAACTCAACGGCGACGGAACGAAAGCGGCAGAGCCGGAACCGACGAACGAAGTGTGCGGGAAGTGCGGCAAGCCCATGGTCGTCAAGCGCGGGCGGTTCGGCCAGTTCCTCGGATGCTCAGGGTACCCGGAGTGCAAAAGCATCAAGCGGATCGAGAAGAAGACGGGCGTGACCTGCCCGGAGTGCGAAAAAGGCGACATTGTGGAACGCCGGAGCCGTGGCGGACGGACGTTCTATTCCTGCAACCGCTACCCGGACTGCAAATTCGCGCTCTGGTCCAAACCCATCCCCGGCTCCGACGGAAAGGGAGAAAAATGCCCTGAGTCCGGCGACCTCCTCGTGTACGGAAAAAACAAAACCATCGTCTGCTCAAGTAAAACCTGCAAGTACTCTCGTTCGGCGGAAGAAAGTGTGACGGAAGAAAAAAACTAGCTCAGTATCCCCGAGCGATAGTGGGGGGTCTCCTGATAAAAGAGTGTGCTATCTGATGGAGATCCTTCGCCGTTGCTTCGCTTGGCTCAGGAATTCGGAGCTTGTTTCAATGTATTTCAAAGAACCACGGGAGTGAACGCCAACTTCCAAAAAAGTCAACCCTGGTACTGCTGAATTCAGTCCTAGTACTCGGCGCTTGACAAAAAATGGCCGGTATGATTAGGTGAGGAACTCAACTTCCCGGAATTCTTCGGGAATGAGCAGTGAATGAACATTATCTCACCTTGCGATGTCTAGCGTCTTTTCCACCATCAAAAATCATTGGATCTCCATCCTGCTCGTGACGGTTATTGCTATTTCGGCGAGTGCCGGGGTGACTGCGCTCCAAACGAGGGAATATCAGTCGAGTTTTTCGCTGTTGGTGATCCAAAAAACGGACTCTGGCGATGCGTACGCCGCGGCAAAATCTGCCCAACAGGCCAGTTTGTCGCTCGCGCAGATTCTCTATACCACGTCATTCTACGACCAAGTCCAAGCTAGTGGTCTTGCGGATTTGAGCTCGTTTCCGACGGACGAAGCCGCGCGCCGAGAACTGTGGGCGCATGCAATCGAAACGCGAACGCTCCCCGACGTGGGCATGTTGAAAATCAGTGCATACGATACGAACCGGACAACGGCGAACGCGCTTGCGTTCGCGGTCGCCGACGTTCTGACGCGAAAAGGCGCTGACTATCTCGGAACGGGCAAATCCATCGAGCTCCAGGTCGTTGATGCCCCGCTTACGTCAACGGCACCGGTGCGCCCCGATGTTCCGGTGAATCTCGCCATCGGCTTTCTGCTCGGTTTTGGCGTGACGATAGGCTTTCACATTGTTCGCGACACACAAGAGACGGCACGTGACCGCAAAGTTGCACGGATGGTGGAGAATGTTCGTCCGGTGCAGCAAGAGGTTCCGACGGCACAGAGCGCCTGGCAGCCGTCGATGCCCGTCGTGACCACGATGTTTTCGCCTGAGGCGGTTGCGCGAATCCATCGGCAGCAGCAACAGCCGCAAGAACCTTCGCCGGCACCGTCGGCGTGGGAGATGCCGGACATGCGCCGAAACCCCTGGTAAGGTCGCGCAAAGAATGTTTGCTCGCATAAGCCCGGAACGGAAATTCCGCTCTCGGCTTTCAGGGCAAACGCTCTGAGAAACGTTCCCTGACAACTGAAGAGTATCAGGGTAGTATAGACGCCCCATCTCGGGGAGGAGGTGCACGTGGCCAGAAACCTGTTCTCGATGCTGGTGGGGTGTGCGATCGCGCTCGTTGCGCTTGCCACCCCATGGACCGCCAATGCCGACGATGCGACGACAGCCAGAAGCATCGCGGATTCATCGTCCGCGAACGTTCCTACTGTCGCCGACAGGGCATTGAAGGTCGTTGTCGATCTGCGCCCGCTCGACTGGAAGAACCTCAACCGGAATCCCGCCGGAATCCCTTTGGATCAGCAGATCCAGTACTTTCCGCTGCCGGATGCGGTGAAGCTCCAGATGATCGAGCAGAGCAGGACGATCACGCCCGACAAGGTGTGGATCATCTCGACGAAGGATCACCCCGTGTACGTCGACATCCTGACGTTCGGGGGACGGCTCAACAACGTGTTCACCGTCCGTGGGAGAACGAAAATCGATCTTCGCGATTCCACTGGTGCGCATATCGACAGCGTGCAAGCGCTGGAGTGGCTAACGATCACGCATGAGAATGTGGAGTACACGTTGCTCCAATTCGTCGTGTGCACGAACGGCGCCTTCGTCAGCTGCGCGCGCATGCCGAAACAACAGCAGCCGGCTCCGCCATCAATTGGATCGGTGACGCCGCCCGTTTCGACTCCCCCACCGCCGCAACAGGCGGAAAGGGCACCGGAGCGTCAGAGCCCAATAGAGATCCCGTTTGAGGAAGCAGAAGGTGCCGTCATCGTTTACAACGGCACCGGCTGGCTAACGCCGGAGTACGTTGACGTCGATAAAGGCGGAAACCACGGCAACGGATCGGTGGGCGCTGAAGTGATCGTGCGCAAATCGTACGGGAACCATAACCTCGGCCTCGTCGGCAGGATTGCCGCCGGCGCCACGGAGTTCACGGATGCGTCCGTCATGCCGAGAAGCGGAGCGATTGAGGGCCGCCTCGGCATTCGCCGTCCCCTGATCCCGCATTGGGATTGGGGCATCGACGTCGAAGCCGGGGGCTTTGCCTCGCGAGAACGGCTGATCTTCCGCCACACCGAAGAAGCAATCACGCCGGGTCTTCTGTACTGGCAAGACTTCGCGCGGTACGTCAACGGTGGCGGCGGATATCTGCGGACTGTCGGGTATGGTCCCCAGTTTCTTGACTGGGATATCCGCTATCTGCGCGGCGAGCGCGTGCAACAGGCCGTTGAGGCAGAGGCATCCGTCTCACCATTGCCGCTCTATCTCGCCGGATCGTTTCAGCGCACTGACCGCACCAAGCACGACGTCGGCGAATTTCGCGGACAAGTGTATGCTGCGCCATCTTCTAAGATGAAAATGGCTGCGGTGCAGGTCGGTATTCGCCCGTATCTCAATCATATTCTCTCTGTTGGGTGGAAGCACCGGAAGTACCAGTCACCAACATGGAATCTCGATTGGGAGGGGCCGATGGCTGAATACACCTGGCAAAAGAACAATAATGTGCGGTTTCGATTCAACTACACCAAGTTCACGAAGACCGATGAAGAGAATCCGCGGACGGGTCAGCACTTCACGAACGACCACACGCGGATTACGTCAGGGGTGATCTACGACTTTTGAGTCGGGGAGGAGATCATGCGATATCTTGTACTCTTGCTCGCGATCCTCGCTTTCGTTCCCCTCTCGTGCGCCAAGCTCGGTTCCGGATACACCACCGCACCCGGTGTGATGGTCGAACAGACCTTCTTGCTCAGCGCGCACGTGGCAGCGGAGGCAACGGGAGATACGGTTTTGATCGGCGGCAGCTTTGTGAAGAGCTGGACGCGCGAACAACCGGATACGCTCGAGTTCTTCGGCACCATCGTCGGCACTGACATCACCGGTTTGTACACGCGGCCGGTATGGGCGGTTGATGAAGACTACACTGTCGTTCTCTGGCACAAGGCATCGGACGGACTCCACCGCATCATGGACGCGCTGGTGGTCCAGACGACATCGTCGACAACCACCATCACGGCTCTGGTATCAAATTCCTATACCTATCTCTGGAAGTTCCAGGTCGGGCGGGATGACGGCGGGAACGTGATCGTCAATCCGATCCGCGATGATCGCCCGAATCTGGTCGGCGGACAGCTCTGGACGAACGGAATCGCGAGCACCAATCCCGATTCCCTCTTCCTCAACGATCCGCTGACCGCCACAACGCCGGTTCGTGCATACTCACCGTGGAGCGGCATGCGGCCGCTCTCATGCGAGTGGGCACCGACGAACAGTTGGATGCAAGCCGTGGAACTCGTGAAACCGGGGAGACAATATTTCCGGTTTGAGCGCGAGAACGGCAGTGTGGTACTCGCGGGATGCCATTACACTGGCGTACGCAATACCATCCCGCTGAACCACGTGGTTAACGGAGGAGGAACGAAGCCGTGGTGGGTCTTCGCCATCGACATCCTCGATGACGGAACCGCCGTGAACGCCGGTCCACCAAACCTACCGCTGCTGATCAGCGTCGGCAGTTGAGAATAGAAGGGAGGAATCAATCGTGCGCATCCTCATCTTGATCTTCGTCGTCGTAGCCGCGCTCATCGCGGTTCCGCCGGCGCGTGCAACGACCGAGGTTGTCGAAGAAACGCCGGACAGCACCGTGGCACCCGCCGCGATCCAGGATCTCTGCGCGCAGGGGGAGTGGCAGAACGGGGTGCTCGTCAGGGCGGATCCGTCGGATACGTTCGGCACGGTAAGCAACAGCGACCCGCTCGACGTCACATACGGATACGACCAGCAGGCGAAGAAATGGCTTTGGACCATCATTTTCTGGGTCGATCCGCTGAACGGCAGCTGGATCGGCAAGGAAGGTGATCCGGTCGGCATGCCCCCGTACAAGGTCTTTGTCGGCGGCCCGCCCGAGGGAAGTTGCAAGTTCGACAAGCGCTGGGGAATGCCAGCAGCGACGCCGCTGCTCCATGACGAGAACGGTGTGGCGTCCCCTGACAATGTCGGCTGGGCGCTCCGCCTGAACACCTACGGCAAGACACGCTTCGTTCTTTTCATTGAGGCCGCCAAAGGCAGGAATGCCCCAGGGAACATCGTCATGTGTTCTCCAGCATATCACGGAGGCCAGAAGTGCTGTTACTTGATGGACCTCCACAAGGACGGGACCGTGACGATCCCTGACTAGCGACGTTCCTTCGACAGTTATGAGCCATCTCGGACCCTCCGAGCTCTGGCTCTCTTTTTTTACCCGTCGCCGCAAAAAGACGCCCAGTTGTTGTAGGGCGCAAAACATGCGACGGGTATCCACCGGAGCCGCGAGCTTGTCGAGGGGCGAAGGCGGATTATGTTTCCCCGAGAGCACCCGACACAGTGCTGGACTCCCGGCCAAAGGACAGCATTGCCGCGATCGTGGCCCACAATGCCCACATCACCGCGGTTGCCTGGAGCATGTTGTCGAAAAAGCTCATGAAGGCGAACGAAAGCCCAAGCGCTAGCACGCCGAGCGCGACTCGTCGCTGTTCCGTCGTGACTGCACGGCGCAATTGCAGTACTGCTTGCCGCAGCAGCGCGAGGAGGAGAAAAGCGTACGCGGCAAGCCCGAGAAAACCGCTTTCGACGGCAAGTCGCAGATAGTCGTTGTGCGCTTCGGTTCCCTCGTCGTAGTGGCTGATCTGTTGCTCACGGAGAATGGGGAACATTCCCAGCCCGTAGCCGACAATCGGGCGTTCGGCAACTTTTGGCCACATCTCCTTCCAGAGCTCTGTGCGCCAGTCGAGAGAATTATTTTCTGCATTTTGGTTCAGCACTCGCGAAAGCACGGGCACGTGACGCAGGTCGAGATTCACAGTCGACACGGTGAAGCGGTTGAGCATTGGGCCAAGGAATGCAATAACCAGCGTGACAGCAACGATCCAGAGGAACGCTTTGCGGTAGTACACGGCACCAAAGAGTGCAAGAACAATTCCTGCACCAATCCACGCGCCCCGGGTATACGTTGCAGCAAGAAATCCAAGCAGGAGGAGAAGGCCAAGCACACCCCAACGGCGCCAGGTGCGGGAGAATTGCGGGAGGAATGCAATGAGGACGGCAGCGGAAAGCACGAGATAAAACGCAAAAACATTTGGATGCCCGAATGTGCCAAAAAGCCGGTTTGCGATATCGCCGACGGTGAGACCGGTCTGGGTGAAAAACTGGACAATCGCAACCGCTGCCGGCACCAAGAGTGATGCAAAGAAGACCGCAACAAAACGGCGAAGACGTCCTGGCGAGCGGAGGATATCGAATGCCACAAGGTAGAGGACGGCAATACTCAAGAGTCGCGCGTATTCGCGCAGTGTCGCAGTCAGCGACGTTGTGGCGGCAAACCCCGGGAGCGCCGCAAGAAGAACGAGGATCCACGGCCAAAAGAGCGGACGCCGCCACAGTGCACTCCGATAGTGAAACAGCCGGAGGATTCCCCAGACGATGACGATGATACTGAAGATTGACGCAAGGTTGAACGGAACCTGCCGTACCATGACCAGCGTATGCTCTCCAAAGACGTCGATGGCCGGGCGGAGAAGCAGGAGGAGAAACAACGCCCAAGCGTCGTTGAGCAGCAGAAGCGGGAGCAGGAGGAGAAACAGCAAGAGCACCACCAGCGCGGCAGGGCTGGGATTCAAGAGAAGGAGAACCGCAAGAAGCGGGGGGACGACAAGAAGCACTATCCCAGTCGATCGCACGGCATCTTTGGCTGTTGTTGCAGTCATTAGACGTTTGCGACAAATTTGCGCTTCAGCGTGAGGATACGCCTCCCGAGAAACGATCCGACATAGAGGAGAGCCAGGTACGTGCTCCATCCATGAGAACGAAAGTATTTTCGGCAGAACACTCTTGTATCGGCAAAACGGTTTGCCCGAAAGAGACCGGCGGCATGTTCGCGAAGAACAAGCGCATCCGTTGATGTCTCTGGATCAACAGACAGGATGCTATCGGGATGAAAGCGCTCATACGAATCCGCGCCGGTGTGTCCCCGCTCCTCAAAAAACGAACGGGAAACCCGTGCGAACAGTTCCTGCTGCTCGCGCTTGAGAAGAGAGGCGGAGGTGGGAACAAGCCGGTACTGCAGAAGAACATCCGGGAGGTTTGCGAGTCGCTTCCTCTCGGTCAATAGTCGCAAGTACAAGTCATAGTCCATGACGTAACGAATCTTTTCACGATAGCGGACTGTTCCGTTATTGCGGAACATGATGGAAGGGTGGTAGAACGGATTGCGTTTGCGCAAGATCCGTGCGAGCGCTTCTGGGTCCGTCGGCGTTTTGGACGTGCTGACGATCTTGCCACGCTCATCAATGATATTCGCACGTGTACCGACGAGAAAGATGTCTGGATGATCTTCAAGAAAGGCAAACTCCTTCTGCAGCCGTTCAGGGAGTGAAATATCGTCATGATCCATGATGGCGATGTACCTCCCGCGAGCTCGCTCAAGACCGCGATTCAGAGATGCCGTTCCGCCAAGATTTTTTTCGTTCCGCACGAGAACGATGCGCGGATCTTTTCCGCCTGCGTCGTGGAGAATGGACGGAGTGGAATCCGTCGATGCATCATCAACAATGATCAGCTCATACTCACGGAACGTTTGGTTGAGAATGGAATCCAGGGTTTGCCCAAGATACCGTTCACCGTTATACGTCGTGAGAACGACCGAAATCGCCGGGCGTGGTGATGTGAATGTCGACATGGAAATTTGCTTCATCGGACAATGGTATTCTGCAACAAAGAAGCAACATCGTACCAGAGATGCAGAAAAAAGTCAAGCGACGAGGAAAAGAAAAGGCGCCCACAAGGATTGCGGACGCCTGAGTGCACTATTGAACGATGATGTCTGACAGCCGGTACCAGTTGGCTGGCCGGCTGCCGGCGATACTGAGCGCGATGTTCGGCTTCTCCCCCATGAGACACTGTATGGCAACCTCGACGGCATACGATCCCGTTGGCAGCGTTGCGGGAACCGTGAAGGACTCGGTCACCCGTCGAACGCCTCCGGGGAGCCATGTGCGGATTTCTGCGTCGCTCGCAAATTCTGTCTGATGCCCCGTGGTATCCCTCAGCCGGTAGCGGAGCGTCATCGGAAGATACGGCGGCGCAACGCCCACGTTCTCCCATCGGCTCACCATCGTCAGTATGCCGCCTCGAGCGACCGATGCCGTATGGCACAGTTCGCGGCAGACGAAGCGATACCCCATCTTCTTCTGGAACTCTTCGATCTTCGGCCTCAGTTCAGGCGGAATACCAACCGACTTTGCGTTCAGAACGGAGATGTGGTACTTGAGACCCCAGGCAAGGATGTAGTCGATATCCCAGCCCTTGTTCACCCAGAAGGGAATGTCCCAGCACGTTTCGAAGAGCACCGGGGCTTTCTTCCACTCCCCCTCGACGCCGCTGCTCGTGATGAGCAGGGGGTAGGCGTCGCTCTGCATGTGGTTCCAGGTGGGCGAAAATCCTCCCAGGTCACCGTAGCAGTCAGCCCGCCAACCAAGCCCGAGCGCGCTCGCGTGCTGCAGCGCGTTCATCGAGTTGATCGGAAGCACGAGGATGGAGTGCGGAAACGCCTGGACGAACAGATCAATCACGCGGTTCTCGGTCGAATGGAGGATTGGCTTCGCACCGGTCGCTCCCGTAATGTGCCACTCGCCCCACAAACCAAGCCCGCCCACATCGACGTACGCGATCCAGGGATTTCCGTCGCAGTATTTCCCCAGCCCCGCGGCAAGTCTGCCCAGGTACTCGAGAAACATCGGACTGTTGAAGTCTGGGACGAATCCATTGTCGAACTCAACACCGGGAAGCCCCTTCTCGTGCAGCCACGCAGGAATCGGATCACGCGTCCCCTCCCCGGCCATGATGCGGAAGGCAAGGAGTTGACCACAGCGTTTGGCGTCGGCAATCGCGGCATCGATGCGCTGGAAGTCGATCTTGCCCTCTTTCGGCCATATCTCATCCAAGTACCACCGATGGTACGCGATAGAGCTCTTGGGATACCACCCGTCGCCGTCGATCGGCGCATCGCCAGACCGGTTGAAGCTCTCAAACCCCATACCGGGATTGATGAGCACCTCGTCGTTAACCTCGGGGTGCACCGAGACCATCCCCTGCTCGCAGGCCGATTTCGGAGCGGTGGACGCGGCTCCGCACCCGTTCACGAAACAACACATTGCTAGAACAGCGTTCAGAAAGCAAACGACACAGCTACGCATCCAACCGCCCTCCTCTGTTCGGGGAAGCAACGCCAAGAACCGCTGGTAACTATTGATGAAAAGATCAGGAAGTAACCGAATGCCCATTCTACCGAAAATCGTTCTTTTGTCAAGTCGATCAGATCCCCCAAGGAGTATGAGAAATCCTGCAGGCGAGGATAGCCTGCCCCGCACGCGATGCGGGGGCCATCCTCGCCTGCGATACACTTGACAAAAATGGATAAAATGCTTAGAATGCTTTGACTTCACTTGTATGCGCATACTTCTCATCAACAAATTTTTCTTTCCGAAGGGCGGTGCGGATCGCCACTTCTTTGCGCTGAAGGAGCTGCTCGAGCGCCAAGGGCATGACGTCAGCGTGTTCGCGATGGCGCACCCGAAGAATCTTCCGTCACCATACGGACGATTTTTCGTTTCCCAAGTCAACTTCGAACGCGTCCAATTCGGTTGGCAAGGCCTGCGAGCCGCCGGAAGGATGCTCTGGTCGTTTGAAGCACGGAAAAAATTGGAACAGCTCATTGCGGAAGCAAAACCGGAGATTGCGCACCTGCACAATATCTACCATCAAATTTCTCCGTCGATTCTCCCTGTGCTGAAAAAACATGGAATTCCGATCGTGCAGACGCTTCACGACTACAAACTCATTTCGCCAAACTACAACCTGTACGCACATGGCGGGGTCTGTACGCACGGTCTCGGCGGAGGATGGTATGAATGTGCAATGCATCGCTGCATCAAACAGTCATTCGCCGCATCACTCATGGAATCGCTGGAGATGACGCTCCATCGATGGATGCGGATCTACGAGAACGGCGTGGATGTTTTTCTTTGCCCGAGCGACTTTCTGCTTCGCATGATCTCCTTGCACGCTTCAGTGCGGCGTAGCATTCGACTACCGCTGTTCTTTGACGGCGTAGCGGAACACTCAGCGACTGTTGGAACCTACGCGCTTTACGCTGGCCGGCTTTCTGAAGAAAAGGGAGTTATGGATCTCATCCACGCGATGCATGGGTGCGCGTTCCCGTTGAAAGTTGCGGGTGACGGCCCGCAGCGTGCGCTGCTTGCGGGGGTGATCCGCTCACTCGGCCTTCGGAACGTCGAGCTCCTCGGGAACCAAAGCGGGGATGCCTTGAACGGGCTCTACGACGGTGCCCGATGCGTCGTTGTCCCGTCGCGATGCTACGAGAACTTCCCTCTGGCAATTCTCGAGGCCTATGCACACGGAAAGCCGGTCGTCGCGGCCGACCACGGCGGCATGCGAGAACTCGTTGAGGAGGGAGCGACGGGGTACCGCTTTTCACCCGGCTCGGTGGACGGTTTGCGCGCCGCGCTCTCCCGCCTGATGAACGATCAAGCAGAAGCGCAACGCATAGGGGGCAATGCGCACAACTATGTCGCACAATTCTCACGAGACCAATTTTACTCACAACTGATGAATGTCTATGCAAGCGTCCTCGCGCCTCATCGTTAATCTTCTTGCATGCGTCAGCATCGGCGGATTCCTCTGCTTTCCAATTTTGGGATCTGCGGTGACACTCCCTGCAAACTACCCGCGGTTGGCAAACTATTACTTAACGTCGCCAATCACGATCGCGGAGGCAAAAGAGCTTGCGCGATGGGATGTGCTCGTTCTCGGCGCGCAGCTGCAGCAAACGAATCCAGAAATTTTTCCGATTCTCCGTGAGTTGAATCCGGATATCATCCTGCTCGCCTACGTGGCATCAGAAGAGCTGCCAGCCGCGTACCGTTCGCTTGCGGATCCGCGCGACCCGCGCGCCCTTTTGGCCAGCGGTGTTTCGGATTCATGGTTTCTCAAATCCGCTGACGACACTCCCCTCTCAAACTGGCCGGGGACGACGATGCTCAACGTGACGCTCTCGGCACCGGTCGTGGACGGCCAGCAGTGGAACTCCTACCTTCCCTCGTTCGTCCATACGACCATCCTCTCGACGAAACTGTGGAACGGCGTCTTCTACGATAACGTCTGGCCGGATATCTCATGGCTCAACGGCGGCAACGTCGATGCGAACAACGACGGTCGTGCAGATACGAGCGCGGACCTCGACGCCGCATGGGCAGAAGGTATGAGCTCGCTGCTTGCGTATTCACGCCGGTTGGAGGGGAACGACGCTATCATCATCGGCAACGGCGGCGGACAGTACTACACGTCGATGAATGGCCGCCTCATGGAAGGTTTCCCGTCTGCGTCTGAAGGCGGTTGGACGGGATGCATGAAAAAATACATCGATGTCTTGCGACGCGGCGCAGCGCCGCCAACGGTGATCGTGAACGGAAACAGCACAACGGGAGCATCGACGGACTACCGCGCTATGCGTTTCGCTTTCGCGAGTACACTGCTTGGCGACGGATTCTTCAGCTTTGATTTCGGTCCGGAGCGCCACGCCGACCTCTGGTGGTACGACGAGTACAGCGTGCAGCTGGGCAAGCCGGTGTCCGTACGGACGAACATCGTGAAACCGAGTTCGTCAACCATCGAGCCGGGGATCTGGCGCAGAGATTTTGAAAACGGCATCGTGCTGCTCAACTC
>JAZDGG010000058.1:0-6723 GCA_043807225.1 bacterium
AGTCCGTTTTGCCCTTCGTCATGCGAAGACGATCTTGGTACCGTCGGCGTTCACCAAAAGCGAAATTCTCGATCTTTACCCGTCCGCACGGAGTCGTGAGAATGATCTGGTGGTCATCCATCACGGATTCGATCGCGAGCGGTATTTCTCCCAGTCGCCTGAGGACGATTCACCCTTGCCGCTCTTGGATGCGTACGGTGTTCGGCAACCGTATTTTCTCTACGTCGGTCGGCTGCAAGAAAAGAAAAACGTGCCGAGAATCGTCGAAGCGTTTGCGGAGATGATGTCCAATGCACCGGGAGAAAACATCCAACTTGTCCTTGCCGGCCAGCCGGACTATGGCTATGAACGCATTCTCTCGATCATCCATGATCACCGCATTGAACAGCGGGTAAAAATCCTCGGGTATATCGGGGGGAAGGAATTACCACAACTCATGCGTGCAGCGCGCGCATTTCTCTTTCCCTCACTGTACGAAGGATTTGGTATCCCCATCCTCGAAGCGCAAGCGAGCGGAACGCCCGTGATGATTAGCACGGTCGCGTCGCTACCGGAAGTCGCTGGCGACGGAGCGCTTGCCGTCGATCCGTATGATCTCCACGCGATTTCCCGCGGGCTCGAGCGTTTGTTTGCCGATGAAGGGCTTCGCACGGAACTCATCATCAAAGGGAAGAAGAATCTCGAACGGTTTCGCTGGGAAGACAGCGCGCAAGCAACGCTCGACATTCTTCGGGGGCAATAATCCATTCCTGGAATATTGCGCAAAGGGTGTCTTTGTGGTATATTCATTGCATGGTTGCGAGCGAAACCAATGGAGCTTCTCCGGCAATCATCGGGCAGGAGACGGTGCTGCAGTTTCTCGGCTCATCTCTCGAGCGGGATCGGCTTGCATCGGCGTATATTTTTTATGGGCCGAGTGCCGTCGGAAAACGGACGACGGCGAGGATTTTTCTCGCAGCAATACTGTGCCCAAACCGAATGGGGCTTGCTCCCTGCGGTACCTGCGCTTCGTGCCGTCTTTGGAAACGATCGTTGCATCCGGATGCAACGATTCTTGGAGAAACGGCTGCGGCGATCGGCATCGATGACGTGCGCCAGCTGCAGCGAAAGCTCAACTTTTGCCCAACAGTCAGTGAGTATCGCGTCGCTCTCATCAGTAACGCGGAGCAATTGTCGATCGAGGCCGCGAACGCGCTCCTCAAAACGCTTGAGGAGCCGCCGCACAAGACTCTCTGTGTTCTCTGTACGACCATGCTGAGTTCACTCCCACTAACCCTTCGGTCTCGCTGCCAACAACTGCGTTTTCGGCACGTCCCGCAGCCGTTCATCTACGATTTGCTACGCACAAAAACCGAAAACGTCGACATGGCGCAAAATCTGAGCCATGTCTCGCTCGGGAGGCCCGGGCTCGCACTGTCGTTTCTCTCGCAGCCAGAGGAGTTTGCGCAGTATCGTCAGCGGATCACCGACCTTATTGACGTGCTGCAATCGCCCATCGCAACACGCCTCCAGCGCGTTCATCAGCTGCTTCCGCCAACGCGGAGCCATGAAGAAGCTCGGCAGCAGCTCCTGCCAATCCTTGATTTGTGGATATGGGTCATACGGGACGCGTTGCTTATCCGCGAACGCAACCAAGAGTTCATCGTTCACCGATTTCTCGAGAAAGAAATTGAGGAACTGGGGAAAAGGTATACAACGCACGAACTCCTCTCTGCCATCAAATTTATTGAAGGGATGAAGCGCCTCGCGCGGATGAACGTCAATCCGCAATTTCTACTCGAACATTGTTTTCTCTCGCTATGAAAAATGCACTGTATTCCTCATGCTGTTTCGCGACCATACTTCTAGTTGTTGCTGGGTGCTCCATTCGTCTTTCGAGTAACCAGGTTCACGACGGCGGCATTTTTGCGTCAAGCAACTACGGTGAAAGCTGGCAGCACAAGGTATTCGTGAGCCAGCAGAAGAAGCAGACGATTACGATCAGCAACACTGATATCGGGCGCATTATCCTCTCGCCGCATCAGCAAAAAGAGCTGACGATCACCACCATCGCGAATGGGATCTACACAACGACGGACGGCGGAGAGCACTGGAAGCCAACGGTACTCAATGCTGGGTACTACCCGGCATTCGCGTATGATCCGGGGAATGAAGCGATTCGCTACGCGACGACGGGGAGGAACATCCTCAAGAGTGCGAACAGCGGATCGACGTGGCAGGTCATCTATACGGATACGCGGGGAGAGCAAATCAATGCAATTGGTGTCGACCGCTACGACACCAGCCGCATCCTCGCCGGAACCAACGGCGGAACCGTGCTGAAGAGCGTGAATTATGGAAACGATTGGTCGGTGAAGTACACGGCCGGTGATCCGATACGCGATATTTTTTTTCGAAGCGACGATACGCGAATTGTCTACCTCTTGACCACCAAGAAGGGATTGGTTCGCTCAAGTGATGGAGGAGAAACGTGGAGCAGTCTCGAGGCGGCGCTCCAGCCGTTTCCGGGTGCAGCAACAATCTCTCAGGTCGCATTCACGACGGCCGCGCCAAAGACTTTTTACATTGCCACGAACTACGGTCTACTCAAAAGCGACGATGGAGGCGATACCTGGAGTGCGATTCAAACGTTGATTCCTGCGACGACCGTGCCAATCCACACCGTGGGGATTGATCCAAAGGATCCGCGCATACTCTACTTTACGGTGAACAACCTCCTCCACAAGAGCGAAGACGGAGGCAAGACCTGGAGGACGAATTATGCCATTGGCACGACCCGGCTCATCAACACGTTGCTCGTCCATCCGACCGAGAGCGGCCTCTTGTATCTCGGGACATTCAAAGTGAAACGCTAACTATGGAACACCACGAGATCGAGAAACAACTTCATACGGCAATTGCGTTTTACCAAACAGAACTCTGCCAGTTGCGCACTGGCAGGGCATCGCCAGCGTTGGTTGAGCATCTGCGTGCGGATTACTACGGGACGCCAACGCCGTTGCAGCAATTGGCAACGATTACGACACCCGAACCCCGCCTGCTGCTCATCGAAATCTGGGATCGCACCGTCGTGAAAAATGTTGAAAAGGCCATCCTGCAGTCGAATCTCGGCCTTCAACCGGTGGTTGACGGACAGCGAATTCGCTTGCCAATGCCGCAGCTCACCGAAGAGCGGCGCGAGGAGCTGAGAAAAATTGCGCGGCAAAAAGCCGAGGCGACGCGGGTACACATGCGTTCAATTCGAGAGGAAGCGATGAAGACCATCAAACGCAAGGAGAAAGAGGGAGAACTCTCAGAAGATCTTTCTGTTCTCGAACAAAAGCAAGTGCAAAAGATCATCGAAAGGTATACCGACATGATTGAAGAAGCGTTCGAGAAAAAATCCAAAGAAATCCTCACCGGCGCATGATCCTCACAATCATCATCTTCGTCCTCGTGCTGGGCGTGCTGATTTTCGTTCACGAATTCGGGCATTTTCTTGCGGCGCGTCGTGCGGGGTTGACCGTTCACGAATTCGGCTTTGGGTTTCCGCCGCGGTTGATTGGTTTTCGCAGGGGGAAGACGCTCTATTCGCTCAACTGGATTCCCGTTGGCGGCTTTGTCAAAATCAAGGGCGAGGATGGCCAGGCGGCTGGGGAACCGGACAGCTTTTCTTCGCTTGCTGCGTGGAGGAGGGCGGGCATTCTTCTTGCCGGTGTAACCATGAATATCCTCTTTGCGATGCTCCTCTTGGGTTTTCTCTCTGCGTCTGGGGCGCCGACCGCACTCGACACGCCACTGCCCAGCGGCGCGCTGGTGCGCGATGCGCGCATCCAGATCATCTCCCTGGTGGAGAATTCACCGGCGACCCGCGCGGGGATGCAACCCGGGGATATCATCGAAACGATTGACGGAAGAACGTTCACGAGCGTTGAAGCGGTTCAGCAGTACAATGCCCAGAAAGAAAAAACGAGTGAAACCGTTATTGTCCGAAGAGAGAAAAGGTCGCTGGAACTCCGTTTGATCCCGCAAACCCTCGCGGGGAGCGAAGACCGCGCCGTCTGGGGGGTAGGCCTTCTTCGCATCGGGACGGTGACATTCCCGTGGTATAGGGCTATCTGGATGGGCATACAGCAATCGTGCGTCCTCCTGTGGCAAATTCTCGTTTCGTTCGCCGGTCTCCTTCAGGGGCTCATCATGCAGCAAAAGCTGACTGCGGACGTTGCTGGCCCTGTTGGCATTGCCGTTCTGACCGGACAGGTGAGGAGTCTCGGCGCTTTGTACCTCATTCAATTCACCGCGCTTCTTTCGCTCAACCTTGCTCTGGTCAACGTTCTCCCGTTCCCCGCGCTTGACGGCGGAAGGGTATTCTTTCTTTTTCTCGAAAAACTGCGAAGGAAGAAGGTGAGTGAGCGTCTTGAAGCTCTGATCCACAATGTTGGATTCGTTCTTCTCCTTATGCTCGTTCTGGTTGTGACGCTTCGTGATGTTGATCGGCTCACAGGAGGATTCATGAAAATTATCGGAAGGTTGATCGGCAACTAGGAGGGAGACCAACGAATGCGAACAACGCGACGTTTCATCTTGTGCATATGCGCAGTCACGGCGGTGCTTCTCTGGAGCGGCACGACTGCAGACGCGCAAGCCCCAGAGCATCACGTGCTGGTCAAGATCAATCCCTCTTTCGGCGATCCGAGGTCCGTCCTCGACACCGCGCTTCGAGCCGTGAATCAGCGAGTCAAAGCAACAGCCATCAAAGATCTTCGGCTGAGCAGTTCACGTTCCTGCACAACGAGCGGACCGGTTTTTCTGGTTGTCGTTCATGCTGCGGATATTTCGGAGGTCATCCGGCAGTACGAAGCGCGCCCCGAAGTGGTCTATGCAGAAGAGGATACGCCGGTCTTTGCGTACTATACCCCGGACGATCCGCAGTACCCGACCCAATGGAATATGCAAAAAGTCAGTGTTGAAGGCGCGTGGGAGTACGATACCTCGCCGCCGCTCTACGGAGGTGATCCAACAATTGTCGTCGCTGTCCTCGATTCCGGCGTTGCGTACGAAACCTATACCGATGGACCGACGGAGTATCAAAAGTCTCCCGATTTCGGCTCGACCACGTTCGTCGCCGGGTATGATTTTACGCAGGACGATGCGCACCCGAATGATGACAACGGGCACGGCACTCATGTTGCTGGAACCATCGCGGAGAACACGAACAATGCGGTCGCTGCCGCGGGGATTGCATTCCATACGAGCATCATGCCGATTAAAGTCCTCGATCGAACCGGGATCGGCATGATGTCCGAGGTGGCGCGCGGTGTCGATTTTGCCGTCACAAACGGCGCAAAGGTGATCAACCTCAGTCTTGGATCAACCATCGACTCAAAAACGCTGCACGATGCCGTCACGAATGCCATCAGCAGCAATGTGGTCGTCGTTGCGGCGGCTGGGAACGATTCTCGAGGATCACTTTCGTATCCTGCGTCTTACTCCGGGGTGATTTCTGTTGCGGCGATCGGGAGAGACGACGTGCTTGCTACGTATTCGAATTACGGCAGCGGCCTCTCCATTTCGGCACCAGGAGGCGACGATGGTGAGTACATTTGGCAAGAGAGTTTTAGCAACCTCGATAGCAACAACCTGCCGCTCGACTACACGACGTTCGGAGTCGTGGGCTACCAAGGAACGTCGCAAGCAACGCCCCACGTCAGCGCTGCGGCCGCGCTCCTGATCGCAAAAGGCGTTTCGGGAACGAATATGAAGGCGCTCCTTGAAGCAACAGCGGATGATCTTGGCACGGCCGGCTACGACACCCAATATGGGTATGGGCGGCTGAACATCCAGCGCGCGTTTTCTACATATCTCAACGACACGATTGCTCCGGTCAGCGCAATCAGCGTCTATCCGACCGTGCCGAACGGACAAAACGGGTATTATACGACAAAACCCTACCTGACGATTTCTGCTTCGGACGAGCAAAATGGTTCCGGTGTCGCGCACGTGTACTACAGCTGGGATGCGCAGCCCGCGGTTCTTTACAGTGACATGATCTCCCCTGATGAAGGGACGCATCAACTTTCGTTTTACACGGTTGACGCTGCCGGAAATGTTGAGGCTGCGCAGACTGCCGTCTATCGTGTCGATACGGTTGGCCCGGTGGTAACGATCACGAGTCCAGGAACTACCATCAACAGCCAGAGCGTCGTCATGAGGGGAAAGGTGACGGATGCAGCATCAGGCGTCGCCAGTCTTACTCTTGACGCGACACCAGTGTCGTTCGATGCAGCGGGTGTGTTTTCGTTGACGAAGACGTTCCCTGCAGGAAAAACGGTGGTGAACATTATCGCGACGGATATCGCAGGGGGAACGACGTCAACAACACACGCATTTACCGTCACGACAAAATCCCGCATCGTCACCGCACCGCTTTCGAGCGGAGGCCCACAGGTGATTGTTTCGTCGAACACCGGGAAGAAAATATCCAGTTTTTTCGGTTTTGCAAAGACGTTTCGTGGCGGTATCTCCGTTGCAAGCGGTGATGTGAATGCGGATGGTCACGAGGAGATCATCGTTGCACCCTACAGCAATGGTTCACCGCAAATCCGCATCTTCAACAGCCGCGGCAAAGTTCTCGGGCAGTTCATTGCCTATGCAAAATCCTTCACCGGTGGCGTCCGCGTCGCTGCCGGAGACTTGAATGGTGACGGCAAGGACGAGATCGTCACCGCGCCGGGTCCGGGGGGT
>JAZDGG010000059.1:0-4473 GCA_043807225.1 bacterium
CTGGACGAAGCGCAGGGCCTCGAGATGTCCGTCCGCCATCAGCCGGAGTATTTCGACGGTCTGGGGCGAGATGGCCTGCGCGGTACTGTTCCCCGTACGGTGCTCGCGGCAGACGAACCCGCCGTGTGCGGTGCTCATCGCCAGATCATCCGTGCCAAGGAGTTCCTTCCCCAGTGCGCAGCGATCAAGGAGCGGCGCAAAGCCGAGATGGTGGATGAGCCGAAAGAGAAAGAATTCGGTGAGCAGGACTCGTTGGAACGCTGGAGAGCCGCCATGGGGATCCAGACTTGCTTCGAAGAGTTCCAGAAACCGCACAAGAAGGCCAAAGAGCGCGCGATCGGGCTGGCGCTGGCGCGTGAGCCGGTCTGTTGCCTCGAAAAAGTACGTTGCGAGCGCAAAGCTGAGAACGTCGCTTTGCGGAATCCGAAAACTGGAGAGTTTCACCGACGTTGCCAGCACATCAAACGTCCGACCGGTGGCGAGCATGAATGAGGAGTACGAGAAGGGTTCAAGATGGCCAGCGAGTTTACTGAGTGGCTTTCGAACGCCCCGCGCAACAGCGTCGATCTTCCCATACTCGTCTGTGAAGATCGTCACGATTCTGTCCACCTCGCGGTAGTCATGACGCGCGAGCACAATTCCTTGGGCAAGATAGGTGGAGGACATTACCGTTTGATGCTCAGGGAAAGCGTCGCTTTGCCGAGGGTGAGCGGAGTTGATCCTTCTGGTGCTTCGGGAACTTCTGTACACGCCGTCGAACGCGTCTCACGGAGAATCTGATCATGGTAGAACGTCATCATCGATCGGATGCGATCATCCTTGGTGAAGAAGTGGAGAACAACCATATCGTGCACAGCACACTTCGCCTGTTTTCGAAGATCATTGACGTACCGCACCACCTCACGATACCACCCTTCACCGAGAAGTTCATCCGTCACGGTCGTATCAAGCGCGATGCTGATCTTCCCCGCTGCTTTCGTCCTCCAATCAGCACCGGTGGGAAGTTCTTGTTTGCAGATGATTTGTTTGATGTTGAGTTCGTCGCGAAGAATCTGCAGATACTCTTCGGTAAACTGCGCGCCGGAGATGACGAGCTGACCAAGCGGCTGGCGGACTTTGATGCCCGCTTCTTCTCGAAGCGCATGACCAACTTCCACGACCTGGCGGGTGATGGCCATATAACGGAGAAGGTCGTGATTCTCTGTTCCCGCTTCTGGCCACGTTTCAAGGTGAACCGAGGATTTCGTTCCGCCGGAGCGCCGGTAGACCATCTCGGCAAAAAACGGTGTCAGCGGTGCGAGGAGTTTTGAGAGTGTTTGGAGTGTCGCGGTGAGCGTCGCGAGGGCTTCGTCTCGTTCCTTTCCTTCGGATTTCAACCGGCTGCGACTCCGCCGGACGTACCAGGTTGAAAGATCCGTAATGAACTCCGTGAGGAGTCTCCCCGCGTCGGTGATTGCGTAGCATTCAAGGTCATCTGTCACACGGCCACGGACGTCTTCACAACGCGCGAGAAGCCACCGATCCATGAGATGGGTTGGGCTTCCGGAAAACGGTTGAGCGTTTATGGAAAAGAGATCACGGAATGAGAGAATGTTCCAGAGAATGAAAAACGTTTTGCGCACCACTTCCCCAACCTGCTTCGGATCGAACAATTTATATTCACCCGGCTGGTTGATGGTGAAGAGAAGGAAGCGAAGCGGATCCGCGCCGTACTCGTTGATGATCGACCACGGATCGATGATGTTCCCGATGTGCTTGGACATCTTCTTCCCTTTCGCATCGAGAATGTGGCCGAGACAGATCACGTTCTTGTACGGCGCATCTTTTTTGAGGAGCGTCGCAACCGCAAGGAGCGTGTAAAACCACCCACGAGTCTGATCAATCGCTTCTGCAATATACTCGGCGGGATAGCTTATCCCCTGATCGATCCGCTCCTTGTTTTCAAACGGATAGTGCCATTGCGCGAACGGCATAGAGCCGGAATCGAACCACGTGTCGGCGACTTCTGGAATGCGTTGCATCTTGCCGCCGCACTTGCACGGGATGACAATCTTGTCGATAAACGGACGATGGGGGTCGAAGCTGCTGGACGTTATGTCTTTCTTCCCAGATCGCTCTGCAAGTTCAGCAAAGCTCCCCATGCATTCCCGCTTGTGGCACTTCGGGCATTCCCAGATCGGGATTGGCGTTCCCCAATATCGTTCACGGGAAATTGCCCAATCCTTGACCTCATTCAGCCATTCGCCGAACCGGCCATCTTTAAAATACGCAGGAATCCAGTTGATTGTTGCGTTCCGTTGTTTCAGTTCCTCCCGCAATGCAGACATTTTGATGAACCACGAATCCTTTGCGTAATACAGGAGCGGCGAGTGGCACCGCCAGCAGAACGGATAGTCATGTTCGTATTTTTCTTCCTTGAAGAGCAGCCCGCGGCTCCGCAGATCTTCCACAATCTCCTTTTCAACGTCTGGATCCTTCACGAATCGTCCTTTCCACTTCGGGACAATTTCATTGAATGTTCCGTCTGGATTCACTGTATGCCTCTTCGGAAGACCGACTTCCTGTCCGAGATTGTAGTCATCCTCGCCATACATGACCGCGGTGTGGACGACCCCCGTACCTTCTTCTGTGGTGACAAAATCCGCCGCATAGACTTTGAATGCATTCTCATGGTTCGGAACGCTTTCGGTCATCGCACCTGGATACAATGGTTCGTATGCCGTACCCACCAGCTCGGATCCTTGTATTGTTTCCTCTTCAGTATATCCTTCTCCGAGGACAGTGGCCGCCTGAACCTTCGCAAGAACGAACCGCTCGCCATTCTTCGCTGCAATGACATATTCGACATTCTCACCGACTGCGAGTGCCACATTCCCGGGTAACGTCCATGGTGTCGTTGTCCAAGAAAGGATGTAATCCCCTTTCTTCACCTTTCCCTTTTCACTCTTCACTTTTTCACCTTTAACCTTTAACTTGATAACGACGGAATTCTCCTTTACCTTTTCATACCCTTGTGCAACTTCATGGGAGGACAATGCCGTTTCGCAGCGAGGACATTGCGGGACGACTTTGTAGTCTTTGATGAGGAGTTGTCGCTCCCAAATCTGTTTGAAGATCCACCAGAGCGATTCGATATACTCTTTTTCATACGTGATGTACGGATGCTCCATATCGAGCCAGAAGCCGATGCGCTCGGTCAATTTCTCCCATTCTGCCTTGTACTTCCACACGCTTTTGCGGCAGTCCTCGTTGAACTTCTCGATGCCGTACTTCTCGATGTCTTTTTTGCCCGACACGCCGATCTGCCTTTCCACTTCCAGCTCAACGGGCAGGCCTTGCGTATCCCAGCCGGCTTTGCGTTCGACAAAGAACCCGCGCATGGTTTTGTACCGCGGGATGACGTCTTTGTACGCGCGCGCAAGCACGTGATGAATCCCCGGCATGCCGTTGGCTGTCGGCGGACCCTCGAAAAAAACAAAACGCGGACCGTTGTTGGTCTGCTCGAGCGTTTTCTCAAAGATGTGTCCCTTCTTCCACCGCTCAAGAACGTCGTTCTCGAGCGCAGGGAAGTTCGGAAGTCCTGAAGAGCCAGGATGTTTGGTTGTTCGCATGCGTTCGTACTTTTGTGTGGCTCTATTGTACTGATTTCAGCGGGTTGCGGCAAGGCGCCAAAAAAAGCCCCGTCGGAGAGTTACGACTCTCTTTCGGGGCACTGGGACGCACGGGTTCGTGAAGATCCCGACGCATCAACCGCACATCCACACGTCACCTGGTCGGGAACGCGACACGGACGGCGCGTCCAGGGAATCAGAAGCGCGGAGTGTAGGTCGCCCCTCTATCGGCGTCTCCGATATCTGCTTCTGCTCGTAGGAGACAGCGTCTCCCTCTCGGACATGGAAACTCGGCTGGATCACCTCCTACCCGAGAGAGACGAGCCGGTCATCTGACCGACTGTCCACTTTCAGGGAGCCAAAAACCGTGGCGGGGTCCCTATTTCTCATGGCGAGCCCTCCTTTTTTTGGAAATGATCCGTCCACATGCCGTCCGGCTGCCGGTCGATGATGTGCGGCCGCGGCATCACCTGGAGTATAAACAAAACTCCCCACCAACACAAGCCAGCGAATGTCTCGTAGCCAGTTGGAGGGGGGTTATTTGCGACGACGCCGGTTGTTGTTCTTCCGCTGCTTCTGGACCTTGGATGGCTTTTTTCGCTCGGCCTTCTTGGTGTCATTCCGTCGGCCAACTTTCTGGTAGATTGCGAGGGTCTTTCTTGCAACATCCTCCCATTCGAACTTCTTTGCCTGCTCGTACCCCCGACGAACGAGGTTGGTGCGGAGCGCCCCGTTGGTCGCAACCCGAGCCATTGCCGAGCGAAGTGCCTGCGTGCTTGTCGGATCGACGAGCACCGCGGCATTCCCAGCAACTTCAGGGAGCGATGAGGTATTTGAGGTGATCACCGGTACCCCCATGCGC
>JAZDGG010000060.1:0-39865 GCA_043807225.1 bacterium
CTTTGTGATGCTATCCGGCTTAAAGCCGTTGAGATCTTGCGTATTAAATTGCTTGATCGACCCGAGCACCCCCGAGACTCCCCTCCCCTTGTTCAGCAGTTCTTTTTTTGCAAGGTAAATCATCCGAAATTTTGTGAGCCAGCCAATCTTCGCCGTCTTCATTTGGATGGCCTCAACGGTGTTCTTTTCACCGGAGGTGAGATCGCCGAACTTCAGCTTATCCTTCTTCTCCTCCTTTTTTGCTCCCGCCCCCCATTCCGTCGGCGGGAGGATCGACGCAACCATTGATTCGTACAAGCCGGTTGCGACGTTTCGGGGAACATCGCCCATACCAAGCGGGAGCAGCGGTTTTGGCTTTGGTTTCTCACCGAGCAATTCTTTCACTTCACTTTTTGCTCGCGCCTTCCAGCTATCGTCCGATGGAATAATCACCAGCTGCAGCCAGACCTGTTCCGTTGGCCCCAGCCGCCCCATAATTTCGAGGAGTGACGAAAGCGGGTCGAGAAACTGCTGCGTCATCGAGTGTTCAAAAAACGGGTAGGTACGAAAAGGGTAGATATCCTTATTGTAGAGAATCATTTCCGTTCCCCAGAGATCGTACCCCGCCTCTTGAAAATCCAACGGGATATCTTCGGTGTAGTCGCGCACCTCGGTAATCGCGACATCGGGGTACTGGGCATAGATCGCCGCCTCAACGAGATCGCGCGCGTCGACCGGGCAGCGGATAAGGAATTGGGTCTGTCCCTCGATGCCGATGATCTCAAGAGAAATCGGGAGCTGGAGGTACCCGTCAAGGTACTTGTCTTTTGCGTTCCCTCCGCGCTGAATGCCGTGGAGGTGCGCAAAGATCGATTCGACGGCTTTTGGCGTCTGCTCGTTCCCTTTTGGAACGTCGAGCGCGAGCAAGACGTACTTTGCTTTCGACAGCCATTTTCGCTGCTGCGACGTCACGAACGAGTGAAAAAGCGAAACAAGGAGGCCGCCCGTTCCGAAGACTGCGACAAAAATCCATCCCCCGCTTTGGAAGATGATCCAGAGGAGCAGCAACGGATTCCCGGACGCCTGCTGGAGACGTCCGATATCGATCACAATATCCATGAAGTTCGTCGTTCGGTGTTTGTCCCGGTTTTATCCCCTGAGGTCTTTTGACAGCTGGTAGCGACCGTCAGGAAGTTTTTCAAATTTCTTTCTATCCGCGAGCGCGAGGTAGACGGTGTTCTTCTTGACAATGCGCTGCTCAAGTACCTTGTTCACCAGATCGTCACGCGAGAGTGGCTCTCCTGCGTTTTTCAGTATCTCGACCATCACGTCTGCCACAACGCCGGGCTTGTACCCCCATTCGCGCAGCGCGTAGATTCCTCTTCCGACCAAGACGTACTCTGTGTTGAGGATCAGTTCATTATGGACGGTGGGCGGGTATGCCTGGCGGTGGTCGAAACCCATCTTGTTGATCATTGCCGTGATCTCGTTGAAGTGCATCGGTTTTCCGTTCTTCTTGAGGATGAGGTAAATCTTGTCGTTCATCCTCTTCGGGACGATGGTCCCCCACGCAGAAAGTCCATACTCGCCGTAGGGATTTTTTGCAATATCGGGTGAGAGGTCGATCGAGGAAAGAATGACGTCTTCGGAGAGTCGATCCGTGTGCTGTTGAAAATACGGGAGTTGACGCAATTGCTCGATCAAACCATCGAGCAGCATCGGCGTGCCAACCTTGCGAATAACTCCCACGATCTGGTCAATCGTTTCATGGACGATGGAGAGCGCTGCGGGTTTGAGCTTCCACCCCGCTCGAAGGCCGGTTTCAACGTCGAGAGGGTCAAAAGTATCGCAGAGGAGCTCACGGAGAAAAAACAGCACGATGCGCTTCTCTGCCTCACTCGTTCCGGATGGCCGAAAAAGCTGGTCAAGGAGGTTCTGTTCGGTCATGACGCCTCCGTGCGCCTCAAGAATCTGCCGGAGAAGGTCTTCCGCCAACGCGATGATGCCCGGAAACTCTTTCAACGAAAGGATCTTTTTCACAGCTGCATTTTCAATCTGCCGAATGCGTTCGCGGGTGACCGAGTAGCGTTTGCCGATTTCCTCAAGCGTTTCTGGCTTTTGCCCGTTCAAGCCGAACCGCCGCCGGATCACTTCTTCTTCTTTTGAACTTACATGCCGAAAGAGCGCCGAGAGCGTTTCGGTCGGGTTAAAATTCTCAATATCTGCAGTCTGCTTGCTTGAGAGCACTTTATCGAGTATCGAGATGTCGTCCATAGATTGTCGTTAACTCCTCGTTTGTGAATATAGCATATTGCGGATTACCTGTCAAGAAATCACTGTACAATAAATCACAAACTCCGTCAAATCACCTGCGGGGTCTTTTATTTTTTTCTCCAGTAGGGGAGAAGGGGGCTGGCCAGAAAAATCGATGAGTACGTCCCGATGAGAATGCCGACGATCAGCGCGAGGACGAAATACCGGATGGTCTGTCCGCCGAAGAAGTACAGCGCGACGAGAACGAGGAGTGTTGAAAGCGACGTGTTGATCGATCGCACCAGCGTTTCGTTGACGCTCCGGTCGATGATGTCGACAAGCTGGTCATTCGGGTGCCGCCGCAGTCCTTCTCTGATGCGGTCAAAGACCACAATGGTATCATGAACTGAAAACCCAAGAACCGTGAGCAGGGCAGTGACAAACAACGCATCGATCTCGATGTGAAAGACGTACCCGAGAAACGCGAACGCCCCAAGGGTGATCCCCACATCATGGATGAGCGCGATAAACGCGTTGATGCCGAATGCCCAGCCAGAAATCTGGCCTGCGGATTTTCGAAACGCCCAGCTGATATACAGAATAATCCCCACGAGAACGAGCACGACCGCCAGAATCGCCTTCTGCTGTAATTCCCGCCCGAGCGTCGGCCCGACTTCTGAGTAAGAAACTTCCTCGATCTTTCCGTACTTTCCTTTCAGTACGTCAGTCAGTTTTGTGTGCCGATCGGCGTTCAGCTGTTTTGTCCGGATGATCACGTTCTTTTCGCCTGCGGATTGCACGCGTGTATCAAGGTAGCCGTTGTCCGACAGCAGTTTTTCGATATCGGCCACGGCCGGTGTCATCCGCTCGTCAAACTGAACTTGCAGCAGTGATCCGCCCGTAAAATCCGTGCCGAGGTGCAGCCCGCCGAGCAGAAGAAAAACCAGCCCGCCCGCTACAAGCAAAAACGAGAATCCGAACCAAAGATATCGATAGCGCACTACTCTCAGCATCATGGCTTTTCTTGATCAAGCTGCTTCACGCCGAGGAACCCGGTATGTTTCTGCAGCCACCGGCCGGCGATCAGCCGGAGGAACGTCCGCGTGACGGTGATTGCCGAAAACATGCTGATGAGAATGCCAATGACGAGGGTGATGGCAAATCCCTGCACGAGACTCGTCCCAAACCACGCGAGGATGAGGCAGGTGATAATTGAAGAGACATTTGAATCCCGGATCGACAGCCATGCGCGGGCAAAACCCTGCTCGATTGCAAGATCCAGGGGTTTTCCCTCCCGCAGTTCTTCCTTCATGCGTTCAAAAATGAGCACGTTGGCATCAACAGCCATCCCAATGGAAAGAATGAACCCCGCGATACCGGCGAGCGTTAACGTCACCGGCCAGAGCTTAAAGATGGCAAGCACAAGAAGCGAATAGATCCCAAGGGCAAACACCGAAAGGAGCCCTGGTAGCCGGTAGTAGAGCACCATGAACACCACGACCAGCGCAAGGCCAAGGAGCCCAGCCGCAAAGCTCCGTTCGATTGATTCCTTCCCAAGCGAAGCACCGACCCGCTCTTGAGAGATCAGGGTAATGGGGACCGGAAGCGCACCAGCGGTGAGCCGCGCGGCAAGTTGTTTTGCCTCCTGGAGCGTAAACTTTCCCGTGATAACCGCTTGCCCAGTCGTAATCGCCTGCTGGACTGTCGGGATGCTGATCGGCTGGCCGTCGAGATAAATCGCCACGGGCTTTCCGACGTTTCTTTTGGTGATGTCTCCAAAGAGCTTCTTCCCTTCATCGTTAAACGTCAAACTCACCTCTGGCTCTCCCGTGTTCGGATCAAAGGTCACCGATGCGCTCTTCAGGTGCTGGCCAGAGAGTCCAGTGTTGACGTAGTCAGATTGCGTTTGCGGCCGAAGGTCGGCTTCGCTCATCGTCTTCAAGAGGATGTGCCGTGCATCGATTTCGGTGATGGCAGATCCATTGGTATCTTTCCCCTGTCGTGAAGTGATTCGCTTGATGAGGTGATACCCAAAGTCGGATTGTACCAAGTTCTGCGTATATTCCCCGTCTTTCAGTGCGAGGAGCGCGTCGCGGAACGCTGGAACATAGTTATTCGGATCCTGAAAGCCGAGATCGCCGCCTTTCTTCTCTCCGTCGGTACCCGTGTTGCCTGGATCCTCTGAATACTGGTCTGCAAGGTTTGCAAAATCCTCGCCCGCTTTCACCTTCGCCAGCACTGTCTTCGCGGTCGCTTCTGCTTGTGTATTGGTATCCGCAATCAGCTTCTTTTCATCGTCAGTCAACGGTGCCTGTTCCGTTGCCGCTGGTTGTTCACGAAACTCCAAGAGCGGCGTTTCGCCGATCCTCGTGATCGCATCGTTCACATCGGTTACCCCTGGCAATTCGACAATAACCCTGCTCGCCCCGCCGGCCGTGCTGGTCTGAACGACCGGTTCCGAAACGCCGAACGTGTTCACGCGACGCTCGATGACGTCTCGGGTCCCTGCGAGCGCCGACGCGCGGTCCGCTTGGGCGATTTTCGACACGTCCGCTTCGTACACCAACTGTGCCCCACCCGAGAGGTCAAGGCCGAGGTGAACTTTGAGTTCCTTAAAATAACTCCCGATGCGTATGTTCGGGCCTTTTGGCCAATCAACCAGCCCTGCGCCGATGGCGAGAAGAAGGATGATGCCAAACGTCAGCCATACTTTTCTTCGTACGGTCATACCACGCTATGTTACCATATGGCGGCTTTCTTTCAAGGATACCTTTTTTTCCCCCGTTGGGATGCTCTCACGCACGATGGAAGCTGCGTCAAGAAGAAATGATGACCGGCATCCCCACGTCTGCCCACTCGTAGATCCACTTTGCATTCGTGAGATCGATGTTCACGCATCCGTGACTCATCCGGTGGCCGAAGTTGTGGTGCCAAAAGGCATAGTGGAGATAGAATGACGGTGCGAATCGGAGGTTCCATTCAACGTCCTTGATGTCGTAGTTATCCGGATGATTTTCTCCATAGGACCATTCGTAATCCTTCTTCTGAACCTTCGCAAGAATCGAGAACGTTCCGGTCGGCGTCGGGTATTTGTTGATCCCCGTTGACACCAGAAACGTCCGAACGACTTTGCCGTTCTCGTACGCATAGAGCCGCTGTTCGCTGATCCGCACTTCAACGTACTTTTGATACGCCGTACTCCCTTGGATCGTATTCCTGCCAGGCGCGGTGACAATCTTCACGTTGCCGGTCGCCTCCGTTTTTCCAGTAGCGATATTGACTCCTCCGAGAAAGGATGACGCGTAGGCGAGAAAATTCGTCCCAAGCGGTTTTCCATACGCTTCGAACGCGCGCAGCTGGGGCTTTCCTCCGCTGGCGAGTCCGACGAGGATTTCGTCACGATGGTCATTGTCCAGATCCCCTGTCGCCACAGAATATCCACCCTGGAAACTTTCCGGCCACCCTTCAAACTGCCCGATGATCGTCTGCTGCGCGTTTGCGCGATACACCTTAACGAGCGAGCGACCGAAACGGTGAATGGCCGTGATGATTTCCGATTCCTTCCCGCCATCGACATTCCCAACCGCAACCGCAACGCCCCCGCGGTCCCGATCCGCATACGGGATGATGGAACTCCCGATCTGCTTCCCGTACCTGTTAAAGACCTTGACCTGGGGCGATGCTCCGACGCCCACGTCGGCAACGATGTCGGCAAAACCATCGCCGTTCACGTCTCCGCACGCGACGTTTACCCCGCCGCGAAAAGATTTTGCAAATGCGGCAAATCCGGGCGTGTATTTCACCTCTCCCCATTCAGAGAAAATGCGCACTTGTGACGTTCCCCCCTGGCCTGGTCCGACGAGGATTTCGTTGATGCCGTCATTATTAAAATCGCACGACGCCACTTTGACCCCACCGCGAAAGTTTTTGGGATAGCCAAAAAACTGCGAGAGGACTTCCCCACTGGACGCAAAGACTCTCACCTGCGGTGTTCCGCCCGGCCCTGCGCCGGCAATGATCTCATCGATGCCGTCTCCGTTGACATCTCCGGTCGCAACCGTTGCCCCTCCGCGGAATCCACTCCCAAACGCCAAAAAGGATTGCTCCTGTACTGACGTCTGTGCGTTATAGATGTGGATGTCCGGCGAGCGGCTATCGTTGGTTGCCGCTTGCGCGTCTGCAGTCCACAAAAAGCATACACCTACAAGGAGTCCGCAAAAAAGAAAAGTGTCGTTTTTATGAAAAAGAGTCACTCCAATTGCGTCACGATACTCAAAAACACCGCTTCACTGTATCAAATTCTCTTTCGTCTCACAATATGCAGAAAAGACTCTGTTCTACATCACTCTTACCTATATGCGCTTCCTACTTCATTTACGTCTCCCACAGTGATGGATTGTCCAACAATTTCTTGAAGTAGATATCAATATCGTCGAGTGCTGCTGATTCTCCCAGCAAAAACAGTTGGAGGTATCGTTTTTATTTGTGTCCCGTTATACATTACCTCATCTTTGCGGATGCGTATCGTTCCCTTTACCAACTCTTGCCGCATACGCAAAATGGTAAAAATAACGATCAAGGTCAGCAAGAGGAGTGTGATATTCCTGACCTCCCGCAGCGGCATCACACAGCAATTCCCGCGCGCGAGTGATTTCTTTCAGACGATGCTGCCAGCGCGGATCTTGAATCGTCAGATCGAGAAGCTCGAGTGCACGGTTGACCGCGGAATGGAATCTCTCTGGATTGTCCGCTTGCCGTTTCAACGCACGGGTAACCTCACTCCCGATATTCCCTAATTGTTCGGTGAGCGTGAGCATTTGCCACAGACCGGAAGCGAGGGTGGCGTGCTGATACGACATCATACTTTTTTTGTGAGCAGTTGAACGATTGCTTTAATCCGCTCCTGAACAGCAGCATCCTCCACGTCGCGTGAGCGATTTCCCTGAGAGGGACGTATATTGATCATGGAATCGTACTCAATCCATTGATCGTCGGAAAGGTCAGGATACAGATTAATTCCCCAAAGATCTTTCTGCGCGGAACCGCGCTCGATCAGTAATGCTTCTTCGTCAGCGTGCAATTCTCCGCCAACCGCCATAATCTTCTTTTCGACGTCAACCACCGCCTTGACCATATCACCGAAGCGCTCTTTGGCAAGTTCGCGTAGTTGTTCTCGAGTAATCTGCTTTTCGATGAGGTGCATGGTCATGGTAATTGTGGGTGGAATTCAATCCCGCGTCGTCACATCTTCTGCGCGGAGAGCCGTCGATGCTCTTCCGTTTCGATCATCCCGCACTTCTTGTACTTCTTGCCGGATCCACAGGGGCAAGGATCATTCCTCCCGATGATTTTTCCTTCAGCGTCCTTTGGTTTTCGGGATGATTGGACTGGTGCGGCTGATGACGACGTCCCGGACGACTGTGGTGCCTGGGTAAAGCTGGTGGTCGCTTCATGCGATTCAGAGAGCTGCCGTTGTTGCGGCGTCTGAGCTCTGGCGCCGTTCTGCTGCACCCCCGCGACCTTAAACAGCGTGTACACCACTTGGTTCTGAATGCCGCGGCTGAGCTGATGAAAGAGCTCAAACGCCTCTTTGCGGTATTCGACGAGCGGATCACGCTGGCCGTACCCGCGGAGCCCGATGCCGCGACGGAGGTGGTCCATCTGATCGATGTGCTCGACCCAAAGCGTATCGAGCCCGCGCAGCATGACCGCGCGTTCAATTGCCCCGAGCATCTCCGGGTCACCGATGCGTTGTTCGAAAGCATCATACGTGCCCTTTTCCAGCTTCATCAAATGATTGATGATCGCGTCGCGCGCTTGTACGTCTTGGAGCTTGTCCCCCGCCTTTTCGCGCAGGTCTTCGAGCTTCAAGCGGTTCGCGAGATCGATCGGGAACATCGTTCCGACGACTTCATAAATCTCGTTAACGTCCCACGCTCCCTCGGCATCGGCGCTCGTATGAAAAGACACCACCTGTTCGATTTCCTGCTCAAACAGTTCTTCGATCATCGTCCGCAATCGCTTTTTCTCGTCATACGTATGCAAAATCTGTTTTCGTCGTTTATAGATAACCTCACGGTGTTTATTAATGACATCATCGTACTCGACGAGATGTTTTCGGATGTCGAAGTTATGGCCTTCGACGCGCTTTTGCGCCGATTCGATCGCCCGAGAAACCATACTGTTTTCAATCGGAAGGTCTTCGGGCAACCCCATACGCTCCATCACGGACTTCATCCGTGTCGAAGAGAAGATGCGCATGAGATCATCATCGAGCGAAACGTAAAACTGCGACATGCCCGGATCCCCCTGACGACCCGAGCGCCCACGAAGCTGATTGTCGATTCTCCGCGCCTCATGACGTTCGGTGCCGAGGACGAACAAGCCGCCGAGCTTTTTGACCTTCTCTGCCGCTTCTCCATCGAAGGGCTTTCCGCCGAGGATGATGTCGACCCCTCGGCCAGCGATATTCGTTGCGAGCGTGACCGCACCCTTTCTGCCGGCTTGTGAAATAATTTGCGCTTCTCGTTCGTGGTTTTTAGCGTTGAGCACTTCATGCGGCACACGCGCTTCGTGCAATAGCTGCGAGAGCACCTCGTTCTTTTCGATGGAGATCGTGCCAAGAAGGACGGGCTGGCCCTTTCGATGCAGATCCTTCACATGGGAGACGATCGCGTGGTATTTTGCGCGCTCGTTGACATAGACGCGATCGGCAAGATCTTTTCGCACCATCGGCCGGTTCGTCGGGATGATCGCGACATCAAGGTTGTAGATTTTTGCAAACTCTTCGCCTTCCGTCGCCGCGGTGCCGGTCATGCCGGAGAGTTTTGTATACATGCGGAAGTAATTCTGAAAGGTGATGGTCGCCATCGTCATGCTCTCTTCTTGAATTTTTACGTTCTCTTTCGCCTCAATCGCTTGATGGAGACCTTCAGAAAAACGCCGCCCGAACATCAACCGTCCGGTAAATTCATCGACAATGATCACTTCGCCCTCTTTGACCACGTAGTCCTTGTCGCGATGGAACAACGTACGCGCCTTCAATGCCTGCTCGAGATGATGGACGGTTTCAATCCCGCGCTCCTCATAGATGTTCCCGACGCCGAGGGCTTTCTCCATCCGCTCAATGCCTTGCTCGGTAAGCGTCGCCGCACGCATTTTCTCGTCGACATTGTAATCAACGTTCTCCTGAAGCTGAGAGACTAGTTGCGCAAACTGATAGTACTGTTCCGCCGGTTGCTCCGCGGGGGCAGAGATGATCAGCGGCGTCCGCGCCTCGTCGATGAGGATGGAGTCAATTTCATCGACAATGCCAAAGTGCTGTCCGCGCTGGACGCGTTCGGCAAGCTCCATCACCATGTTGTCGCGGAGGTAATCAAAGCCAAACTCATTGTTCGTGCCGTAGGTGATATCCGCGGCGTAGGCTTCTCTTCTACTAACCGGACGGAGGTGCTTTTCGATATCCTCCGGATCGGCTTGCGGGTCCGGATCATAGAGAAACGCTGCATCATGCTGGATGCAACCGACCGAAAGCCCGAGAAGATGGTGGATTCTCCCCATCCAGACGGTATCGCGTTTCGCAAGGTAGTCGTTGACGGTCACCACATGAACGCCCTTTCCGCGCAACGCATTGACAAAGCATGGCAGCGTCGCAACGAGCGTCTTCCCTTCCCCAGTCCGCATTTCTGCGATTTTCCCCTGGTGGATGACGATGCCGCCGAGCAGCTGGACGTCAAAATGGCGCTGCTTGAGCGTCCGTTTCGCCGCCTCGCGTACCATTGCGAACGCTGCGGGGAGAATGTCGTCCTCGGTGGTATTCTTCGATTGGAGCTCATGCCGAAAACGCTTCGTTTCTTCACGAAGTCGTGCGTCGCTCATCCCTTCGTAGTGTTTCTCAAGCCCGTTGATTTTTTCAATCAACGGTTGGAGCTGCTTGAGCGCGCGAGCGTTTGCGTCACCAAAAATACGTGTCAACCAAGACATAACCAGAAGAAAAATTCACGATGGTTGATTCTACCATATTGCTCGTCCCATCACAAGCTGAGGGGTTTTCGTCGCCGAGGATTCTTTTTCTCCTTCCCCTTTATCAGCTGCCGTTCAAGTTTTTCTGCGACGAGATCAATCGCACGACGCATGTCCCTGGCTCGTACAACGGCAAAGACATCGTTACCAGGAATCTTAACTATTGCGTCCGCAAGAAATATTTCTCCCTTTTTGTGGTGTTGTTCTACCGTCAGGACGACTGCGGCACCGATGAGGTCAGAACGGTGCCGCATCAACTTCTCGATACGATCATTGACATGATCACGAATGGTCGGTGTGAGCGTAAAATCTTTTGCACTGATTGATATTTCCATAGGGTTGTTGTTACGTATCGTATGAATGGTGCTTCTGCGTCTCTCCTTAAAATCCAAGCATGATGATTTCTTGCTTCAGTTGTACTCCGCCAAATTCCGTTCGCACTTTCTGTTTGATGATGCTGCAGAGCATACAGACGTGCTCGGCCGTCGCGCGCCCGCAGTTCTCAAGAAAATTTGCGTGCAGTGGGGAAACCCGCACATCGCCAATGCGAAAACCTTTCAACCCGCAAGAATCGATGAGTGCTCCGGCACCGAGCTTTCCGTCTCGCGTCGCATGCTCCAAACCGTGTCGTTCAAGCACTCCTCGTTCAACGTCATTGATTTCCACATTGCAAAAGGTCGATCCGAGGGTCGGTCTCCCCCATGGTTGGTGTTCCCGCCGAAACTGCATATGCTTTTTCTGCTGTTCGCGGATACTCCGCTGATTACCCTTTTCAAGTCGAAGACGCACCGAGAGGATGATTTCTCCATTTTCTTGAAAAATGCTCGTTCGATACCCGAATCCGCATTCTTCGCTCCCGCGCGTGTGCACGGTCCCTCTGTGATCAACGGAGGTCACCTCCTCAATACACTCCCGAAATTCCTTTCCGAAACACCCTGCATTCATCGTGGTCGCTCCGCCGATCGTCCCAGGAATGCCAAGAGAGAACTCTAAACCGGAGAGCGACGCTTCTGCGGCTTTCAACGCGAGCCGGTTGACACGGTATCCCGCTCCGACCGTGACGGACGTTTCTTGAAACACCGCATCATCATGAACGGCTCTCACGACCAAACCAGGAATTCCGTTGTCAGAGATCAACACCTTCGAAAATCCTCCGAGAACGGTCACGGGCAGGCCGTCCTCTCCTGCAGCCAAAATCGCATTCTGCAATTCCTCAACCGACGTTGCGGTAAAGAAGTACTCCGCTGGACCGCCGATCCGGATCCAGGAGTACGGGGCAAGCGGGACGTTGCGCAGGACCCCTGCAAGGGAGAGTGTGTTTTTAGGATGAGACATTTTTTTTCACGTCAAGCGCTTCGCCGAGCTTCCATGCATCACCTGCGCCGAGCAGGAGAAGGAGATCATTTTCACGAAGTTCTTTCTGTACAAACGCGGCTGCCTCGTCCAGCGTTGGTTGAACGACCGCGTTGTGCGGTGGGTGCATTGCGCTGAGGATATCCGAACTAGAAACCGTTCCACGTTTCTCCCGCGCCGATCCGTACACTTCGAGCAGGATGATGAGATCAGCCCTGAGAACTTGCGCAAAATCCGGCAAGAGCGCTTGCGTACGCGAGTACGTATGCGGCTGAAAGACAACCACGAGCCGCCGCTGCGGAAAACACTCCCGCGCGGCCGCGATGGCCGCAGAGATCTCCGAAGGATGGTGCGCATAGTCGTCAAAGACGAGAGCCCCGCGCGTTGATCCAAGGAATTCAAACCGCCGTTTGATTCCCGCAAAGCCCTCGAGCGCTTTACGGATCGATGTGGTGCGGACGTCGAGCTCCCGGCACAGTGCAACTGCGGCGCACGCGTTAAGTGCGTTGTGCCTGCCGGGCATCTGGAGTGTGAATGTCTCCTCATGTCCCCGATGACGGATCAGGAATACTTCCCGGTTGCCGCGCCAGACGCTGCTGCAGAGCCGAACGTCCGCATCCTCTTTTGTACCGAAACGCACCGACGTTTGCCCGCTGCGCCCGAGGATCTGCTCGGTGTTCTGGTCGTCAGCGTTGGTCACCAAGATGCCCCGAGGCGGAATCCTTTCGAGAAAACGCTCAAACGCGGCCACGTAGCTTTCCGCAGACGGGAAAAAATCCGGATGGTCGTATTCGATGCTCGTTATCAGGCAATGCCTGGGAGCATAGTGGGTGAACTTATTTTGATACTCATCCGTCTCGACAACGAGGAGGGGGCCAGATCCAATTCTCGCGTTCCCATGAAACTGCGGGACGTTCGACCCGACGATCACCGTTGGGTCACGCCCGTCCGCAGCCAAAATCGCGCCGCACAGAGCGGTCGTCCTCGTCTTTCCGTGCGTTCCTGCAATCGAAATACCCTCTGACGCACGCAAAAGACTTCCAAGAACTTCCGGGTAGGTAAAGAGCGGGATGCGCCTTCTGATCGCCTCGGCAAGCTCCGGGTGATCCGTCGTGTACGCCGTGGAGTAGACAACCGCGTCGACCTGCTTGGGAACGTTCTCTGCCGTGAATCCTTGAAGCACAGGAATGCCGCTTTCTCGCAGAACCGCATCGGTAAAAAACACGTCCGCCACGTCCGATCCGCTGACGTCCTTTCCCCTGGCGCGGAGTACCTGCGCAAGTGACGTCATGCCGACACCTTTGATCCCGACGATATACATTGACTGCGCATCACGAAGAAGATCCATGGCGTTGGAGAATACTGATGACCTCATCAGCAACCCGCTGCGTTGCGTTGGGCTGACTGCAGGCATGCATCTTCTGGCCGAGAATGGCCCGTTGCTGCGGATGCTGTATGAGGTTGTGGATCGTTGCAACGAAATCGTCGTGCGCGAGTGTTGCTTGGTCCAAGACAATCGCCGCACGGTGATCCTGAAAGTAGCGCGCGTTCGCTTCTTGGTGCGTTTTCGGCATTGGAATAATCACGCAGCATTTCGCGGTAGCGGCGAGTTCCGACAGGGTGGAAAACCCTGCGCGCGTCACAACGACATCCGCAAGTGCAAGAACGTCGGCAAGATCGCGTTCGAGAAACGGCAACCGACGGTACCGAGCATGCTCGGGAACCTGGAGAACGTTCGACCGTCCGGCCACATGCACAATCTGGCAAAACCCGACAAGACGCTGGTAGGTTGCAGCCAGCAGCTCCGCAAAAAACCGAGCGCCGCTGGACCCTCCGAGGACCAAAAGGACGGGGAGCGCGTCGGCGATGGAGAGTGTGTGTCGCGCACGATTCGCGTCCCCCGTCACCATGCTGCTTCGCACGGGATTGCCGGTGACGCGCGTGGCACGGCTCTGAGAAATTTTTTTGAGCGTCAGTTCATTCGTGACCGTGATCATCGACGCCGTCCACGACATGAGCTTATTCGCAAATCCCAGCTCAACATCCTGCTGGTGAATCAGCACCGGCAAGCGATACACTGCCGCTGCCCACGCGATGGGAACCGAGAGAAAGCTCCCCGCACTGACGATGATATCAGGATGGAATCGTCTCAGCAGGACGAGTGCCCGAAAAAAAGCCAAGACCACAACCGCAAGATCGACGACATTGCGAAGGTCGACGTACCGCCGCCATTTTCCTGCCGGAAACGGTTCAGCAGAATACCCCGCTTCTTCTACAAACGCTTTTTCAGAAGGAGTATTGGTGACGCAAAAATGCATCACCGTCTGTGGATCTCGCCGTCGAATTTCATCAGCAACAGCAAGGAGCGGGGAAAGCGTCCCACGGGTACCTCCGCCGGTCATGAGGAGTCGGTACGGCATCTACGTTGTTGTTTGCCGAGAGATGTTCAACAGAAGGCCGACGCCTGCCATCGTCACCACGAGCGAGGATCCTCCTGAACTGATGAACGGAAGGGTGATGCCGGTCAGCGGAAGGATGCCAGACAGTGCCCCGATATTGATCAGTGCCTGCAGGACGATCCAGAGGGTGACCCCTGCGGCAATGTAAATGCCAAACGGGTCAGGCGCCTTTCTCGCAGTTGCAAGACCACGCCGCAAGAGGAGGACGAAAACGGCCAGCAGCGCGCACACCAGGATAAATCCGAGCTCCTCGGCAATCACCGCAAAAATGGAGTCGCCGGTGACCTCCGGCAGAAAGCTGAATTTTTGGCTTGACCCACCGAGACCAACGCCGAAGAGCCCGCCTGACCCGATCGCAAGCAGCGCTTGGTTGATATGGTAGCCAATCCCCTGCGGATCGAGCTCGGGGTTCAAAAAGACGGTGATGCGCTGCGCACGGTACGGCGCAATCGTGATCAAGAGCGCGAGGGCAAGACACCCGCCGACAATGATCGTGGCGATATGCTTCCATGGTGCTCCTGCGACAAAGTAGACGAGGACGCTCACGAGCGCGATGACCGACACCGTCCCAAGGTCCGGCTGCTTCATCACCAGCGCAACGATGATACCAAGCATAAAAAGGAATGGGAGTAATCCATACGTAAAATCGTGCATGCCTTTCCCGCGCTTTTCAAGCCAGAATGCGAGGTAGAGAAGAAAAGTGAGCTTGACGATTTCTGACGGCTGGATGAGATACGATCCAATGTGAATCCAGCGTTGCGCTCCACCGGCGGCAAAGCCGATTCCAGGCAGAAACACCGCGATGAGAAGTGCAATTGAGATGAGGAGGATCGGAAAAGCGAACCGCCGCCAGACGTGGTAGTCAATCGTTGCCATTATCAGCAGTGCAAACAGGCCGACGAGAAGACTCACAAGCTGCTGCTTGAGAAAATAATCGGTCTGACCGAACTTTTCATACCCGATGACCGCGCCAGCGCTTGAGAGCATAATCAGCCCAAAGGCGATGAGGAGGAACGAAAGGCCGAGAAGCCAGTAATCGGGTTCATGAGAGCGAATGCGCGCCATGAGTGGATGGTTATCGTAATCGACGGACTTCTTTCTCAAACTGCTCGCCGCGGTCAAACTCATGCAGAAAAAGTCCAAAGCTCGCTGCGCCAGGCGAGAGAAGCACCGTCGTTCCCGGTCGCGCATTGCGAGCGGCAATTCTGACCGCCTCCCGCATTGAAGCCGCGAGGTGGAGCGGCCGGTGAAACGATCGCAGGAGCGTCTGGAGTTTTACCGTCGCGGTTCCGGGCAGGAGGATGAGCGACTGCACCGACGAACGGATGGCTTGAGCCATCTCTCGGTACGGAAGGTTCTTATCAGTGCCACCGGCAATGAGAATAACGGGCTTGCTCACGGTCGCAAGAGCGGCGATGGACGCTGCGGGAGCGGTCGCCGTCGTGTCGTTCATGTAACGAACCCCGCGGAGGCTGCGGATAATCTCGAGCCGGCCGGGAACGCCAGCAAACGTGCGGAGGCTCTCTCTGATCTGCCGTGCTTTCATCCCGCAGACTTTTGCCGCAGTGATCGCCGCGAGAGTGTTCATGACATTGTGCTCACCCAGAAGCCGTGAATCAGAGAATGAAGCAACAAAAGATACTTTTCCATTCTCGCGAAAATAGTATTTTCCTCCTCTCACGAACGCGCCGTTCTCCTCGGGAAAATACCTTCGCGAAAACCAGTACCGTCGTCCGTGGACCCCCTTCCCGCGGGTGCGCAGCGGCGGGTTATCACGGTTGAGAATGACGCTCATCGTCGGGTCTTGGTATTTCCAAATTTCTTCTTTTGACGTGAAGTATGCCCGTCGTGAAATATACTGATTCAAGTGGTCGTCGAGTAGATTCGTCACCACCGCTATCTCCGGGCTCCGCCGGATCGAAGAAAGACCCTCGAGTTGCCACGAGGAGAGTTCAAGCACCACGGTCATCTTCGGCGTGAGACGATCAAGGATCCCGAGCATTGCCGTCGTCCTGATGTTCCCCGCCAGGGAGGTGGGGGTGCTCTTCTTCAAGAGATGCGCGATGAGCGAGCTTACGGTGCTCTTCCCTTTCGTTCCCGTGACGCCGATGATGCGGCAGGGGCACCGTGAGAAAAAGAGCGTTGCTTCATTGATCACCGCCACGCCTGCTCGCTGCGCGGTTGCGAGATACGGCGACGTTGAAGGAACCCCTGGATTTGCGACAATCACATCCGCAGATCGAAAATCCTCGTGCCGATGCCGACCGAGGATAAATGAGAGCCGGCGGGACGTAGGAAGTTTCGCAATGCTCTCTCTGAGGGCTGCGCGTTGCTGGAGGTCGGTGACCGTCACCCGAGCGCCATGGCGAAGCAGCCATGCTGTCGTCGCAGTGCCACCTCCGTGAAGCCCTAGACCCATCACGACGACGTGTTTCCCTCGAAGATTTTGGATCTGTTCAAACACAAACATCGTCGTTAGTATACCACAACGACACCACCAAAAGACGATTTACCGCGGAACTTGCACGATGTAGAACATCACCCCGAGAACAGAGAGCACCGCGCCGATGACCCAAAAGCGCATGACGATCTTTTGCTCAGGCCAGCCGATTGCTTCAAGATGATGGTGAAAGGGGGCAGAGAGAAACACCTTCTTCTTTCGGATCTTTTTTGAAAGCACCTGCACGATGACCGAAAGCGATTCAAGAAGGAAGAGCAAGCCGATGATCGGGAGAAGAAGCGCCGTATTCGTTAACATCGCGACGATACCAAGGGTAACGCCGAGGGACATTGCACCCGTGTCGCCCATAAAAAACCGCGCGGGCGGAATGTTGAACCAGAGAAACGCGAGAAGCGCTCCGCAGATGACCGCGCAAAACGCCGCGAGTTCAATTCTCCCCTGAAGAAATGCGATGGCACCGAACGCAACGAACGCGGAGAGGAGCGTCCCCCCAGAAAGTCCGTCAAGCCCGTCAATTTCGTTCACCGAGAATGATGAAGCGACAATGATGAACACGAAAATCGGGATGTACCAGATGCCAACCGAGAGGTCGCCGAAAAACGGTATGTGAAACGTATCCCAATCAAGTTTATAAAAAAACCACACTGCCCCGACGAGCGCGATAAGCGTGTAGATCAGCAGCCGGTGTTTCATCGACAGCCCTCCTCCTTTTGGCCCCATCCGCCTGACGTTGAAAAAATCGTCAACGAGCCCGACGAGCGCGGATGCAACCAGCGCACCGAGCGGCAAAAGCGTCTGCGATCGCGAGAGAAAATTGAGCTGATGAAACAGCGGAATCGTCGTCCATTTGGCGAGGGAGTAGAAGACAAGAGCGATCACGAGCGTCGTGACCCAGATCAGCAAACCGCCCATGACCGGCGTCCCCGATTTCTTCTGGTGCATCTGGGAGAAGATCGGCGTGTTCGGGTCGACGCGGATCGTCTTCCCGAGTTTGTATTTGTATAAAAAGTGGGTCAGCAGAGGGGTCCAGCACACGGTGACCACAAACGCAATGGTTGCGAGAAGAAATATTTTTGTTATCGCGGTGGTGCTGATGATCCCTTGCATTGGTTTACACTTGTTGAAGCATAAGATAGAGCGCCCAAAAGCAAATTGCTTGAAGAAATATACTGGTCAGGAGAAGAAAGTACGGAATGACTTTTTCTCTTTTCTGCAGGATGAGAGAGAGAACACTGTTGACGCATAACGCCAGAAGTCCTGCCGCAGGAATCAGCAAAAGATACCACCACGGACCAACTAGGTCAATGCCAAAGTAGATGTTATAATGGAGCGGAATATTTTGCGTTTGCGGCTCTACTCGCGAAGAGAGAAAGAGCCAGAGAACGCTATTTTCAAGCAATGCAAAGAGGGATCCAAAAAAAAGAAAACGGTCTTTGAAGAAATCGCGAAGATGGCTCAGCACCATTCGTTTATGGGTTCTCTGTTCATGAAAAAGTTCTCGGTGGTCTTTATTCTTCCTGCGGTTGCGATTCTCGTTGGCATGTTTGTCGTCCAATTGACAAGCGCGAGAACTGAATCACAGACTGTCGATGAAGGCGTCCATCTCACCGCAGGGTATTCCTATTGGAAGACGGGAGATTTTCGATTAAACCCCGAACATCCTCCCATTGTCAAACTCCTCGCTAGTGTACCACTCCTCTTTCTCCCGATCCACCTGCCACTCTCGGATCCCTCATGGAACAACCGAGACGAATGGGCGTTCGCGCGCCACTTTCTCTACGAGAATACCGTTCACGCCGACTGGATTCTCCTTCTCGGGAGAATCCCCATGATGCTCCTCGGCGTTGTTCTTGCCCTCTGCGTCGGTTTGTGGTCCCGAAAACTCTGGGGGACGTTGGCCGGCCTTCTCTCCCTCACGCTCTGCGCGTTTGACCCTACCATCCTCGCACACTCTCGGTACGTCACAACGGACGTCGGCATTGCGCTGTTCTTCTTTCTGACAATCTACTTCTTCGGCCGTTACCTCGAACAGCCGGGCATTCGCCGCTGGTGGCTGGTTGCGCTCTTTTTCGTTCTCGCACAGCTGTCAAAATTTTCTGCGGTGCTGCTCTGGGGCATCCTCCCGATCATTTGGTTCCTTCGTCATTGGGTCGGCGATCATCAGCATGCGTTCGGCCTGCGTCGCGCACTGTTGTTCTTTCTCTCCTTGCTGCTCGCAACCAATCTCTCCGCGTTCGTCGTGTACGGATTCGAATTCAAACTCCCATTCGCAGATCCCGGGCTTGCGGGGGTCTATCAAAGCGGACAGCCGTGGCAACCAGACGTTCTTCGACAGCAGCCGCCGCTTGCACAGAGCATCCTCAACATCACCAAGCCCAGGACGATCTCCGGCGCACTCATCCGTTTTGGTTTTGCGCACATCCCACTTCCCGCCTACTCATACTTTCGCGGACTTGCGAGCGTTACCTGGCACGAATACTGGGGCCACATGGCGTACCTCCTCGGAAATTTTCGTACGACAGGATGGTGGTATTACTTCCCCGTCGCTTTTCTGGTCAAAACACCTTTTGCGACGATCATCCTCCTCGGGCTTACCCTCATCTATCTCGCGCGTCTCTTTTTTGACCGCCTTATCTCCTACCGCCAACGCGGGAGGGATTCTGTACTACAGAAGGCGCTGTTCAGTTATCGGTCGGCGGATTTTTCGTACACGCTGCTCATCATCCCTCCGCTCGTGTATTTCCTCATCAGCTGCACAAACAAAATTGATCTTGGTATCCGCCACCTCCTCCCCATCTATCCGTTCCTGTTCGTTCTCATCGGCAGTCTCACCACCGTCAAATTCTCCAGACTCCAACCGGCATGGCACGCGCTCTTGTATTCCTTTGTGGCTCTCTTTTTCATCGGTTCTGCGATAACCTATCCGTACTATCTCGCATACTTTTCTGAGCTTGTTGGAGGCCCAAACCAGGGAGCGCGGTATCTCACCGACTCAAACCTTGACTGGGGGCAAGAGCTAAAAGCACTCGGTCGGTACATGGATGACCAGCACATTCCATTCGTCTACATCGTCTACTTCGGCCAGGCGCCACTCAACGCGTATTTGAAAGGTTATCGTTTTCTGCCGACGATCAGCTCCCCAGATGCGATTGCACAACTCGACGGTTGGGTGGCAATCAGCGCCACCGCGCTCTTCGACGCATCCGGCAGTTATGACTGGCTCCGCCGGCTCCATCCGACGACAAAAATTGGGTATGCGATCTTTCTCTACGATCTGCGCAAACAGCAGTAGAGAAGAGCGAACAGGGCACGGAATAGCGTTTGACGATGACGGGGTATTTTTGCTATACTGAGCGACCCTGCTGACTCCTGCGCCGCAACAGAGAAAAGAAAAAATCAATAACAGAGTTGAACGGAGGCATCAGGGAGATTCGGTTCACTTTTCCCGCAATCTTCAATGTTTCGTGATGCGCTAGTCCAAAAAGTCGTTTCGGAGGCGGAAATTCTCACTCCTCAGCAGATTGAGGAGGCAACGGAACAGGCAAAAGAAAGGCACGAACCGCTTGATCGGTACCTCGAGCAGAAGAAGCTTGTCACCGAGAATCTCCTGTACGAGGCGGTCGCAAGTCATTACCACCTGCCGTTTGTCGATCTCAAAAATCAGAATATCCGGCGAGATGTTCTCCGGCTCATTCCAGAGGCCGTTGCGCAATCGCATGTCCTCGTGCCGTTCGATCAGACTGCCGACGAGATAAAAATCGCTGGAACGAACCCCGACGATCTGCTCGCAACGGAATTTCTCCGCCGCAAGCTTGGCCCGAAGGCGAAGTTTTACCTTACGAGTCCTTCGAGTGCAAAAGAAGCGCTGCAGCAGTTCCACAAAGGCCTCAAGGCGGAATTTAAGGAGATCACCAAGATCCAAGAGGGTCAGGTCGGCGCAGAAGCCGAGTCTGGTGAAAAACTCAAGGAGCTGGCTCACGATCTCCCCGTCGTGCGCATCGTCGATACGTTACTCGAGTATGCAATCTACGAAGGAGCGTCTGACGTCCATATTGAACCGACGGAAAAAGAATCCGTCGTGCGCTACCGCGTTGACGGGATTCTCCGCGATGTGATGACGCTGCCGAGAACGATCCAGCCCGGGGTCGTCGCCCGAATCAAAATCCTTGCAAATCTCAAACTGGATGAACACCGGCTCCCCCAGGATGGACGGATGAAAATTGCAACGGAGGAATACAAAGTCTCCATCCGCGTCTCAATTATTCCGGTGTACGACGGCGAGAAGATCGTGCTTCGCGTCCTCAACGAATCCGCGCAGGTGCTGTCCCTCGAGCAGCTCGGTCTCCTCCCGGCACCGCTGGATATTTTGAAGCGCAACATCCAAAAACCACACGGCATGATTCTCGTGACCGGTCCGACGGGATCGGGAAAAACGACCACCCTCTACACCGTCATGAACATTCTGAATACGGCTGACGTGAACATCTCGACGATTGAAGATCCAATCGAATACCGCATGCCGCGCATCAACCAAAGCCAGGTGGCACCAAAAATCGGCTTCACGTTCGCAAACGGCCTCCGCTCGCTCCTCCGGCAAGACCCGGATATCATCATGGTCGGGGAAATCCGCGATAACGAAACGGCGGAGATTGCCGTGCACTCAGCAATGACGGGGCACCTCGTCCTCTCCACGCTTCACACGAACGATGCGGTGACCACCCTGCCGCGTTTGACCGAGATGAACGTTCCGTCGTTCCTCGTCGCAACAACGACGAATTTAGTAATCGGTCAGAGATTGGTACGAAAAATCTGTACGCATTGTGTCATGAGCTATACCCTCACGAAAAAAAATATCGAGGAGCTGGAAAAACAGGTCAACTTTGATTTTATCCTCGACGCGCTCGAAAAACATGGGGCGATCGCGTCAAAGAAGCAATCATTCACTACGCTCTTGTTCTTCCGCGGACATGGGTGTAAACAGTGCAGCAATACCGGCTACAAAGGTCGAATCGGTATCTATGAGCTCCTGGAGGTGACACCGAAGATCCGTGAAGCGATCACGAACAATGTTTCTTCTGCGCAGCTTTTTCAACTCGCCCTTGAACAAGGGATGATTACCATGCTTCAGGACGGATTTCTCAAAGCGAAAAACGGCATTACCACCATCGAAGAAGTCCTTCGCGTTACCAAGGAATAGTATGAAAACATTCTCCTACATCGCGCAAACGGCAGTCGGGGTCACCTCGTCGGGATCGATTGATGCGCAGGATGAGCGAGACGCCCGTCAGCAATTGCAGTCGCACGGGCTGACGGTGAATTCGCTCGAACTCTCATCGAAAGACGCCAAAGGGAAAACGCGCGGATTTCTCCCCAGATTTCTCGAAAAACTCCAAGGAGTTTCGTTAACCGAGAAGGCGCTGTTTACGCACAATCTCTATATCATGACAAAGAGCGGCATTCCGCTCGCGCAGTCACTCAGCATCCTCCGCGAACAGACAAAAAACAAACGCTTTCAATCCGTTCTCCAAGATTGCCAGACGTCGCTCGAACGCGGAGAATCGTTTGCAAAAATCCTCAGCAGGTACCCAAAATACTTCTCTGAGGTGTACGTGAATATGATTTCTGCCGGTGAGGCGAGCGGAAAGCTCGAAACGATTCTCGAACAACTTGCCCGCCAGCTCAAAAAGGAGCGCACGCTGATCGCAAAGGTGCGCGGCGCAATGACCTACCCGATCATCGTCGTCACCGCCATGGTTGGTATCGGAGTTGCGATGATGATTTTCGTCATTCCAAAAATTACCGACATTTACAAAGAATCTGGAGCAAGTCTCCCCCTCCCGACGCAAATCTTGATCAGGATGAGTGATTTTCTCACGAAGAATGGTTTGCTGAGCGCTGGCATCTTCATTGCGCTTCTCTTCTTTCTGCGATTCCTCTTTCGAACGCCAAGGGGAAAATCTGCGATGCATGCGTTGTTCCTCCGCGTCCCGATCGGCGGGACGATAATAAAGAAAATTCACCTTGCGCGCTTTTCCCGTACGCTGCAATCGCTTTTAAAAACCGACATCCCCATCGTTCAATCCTTTCAAATCATCGAACACACCCTCAGCAATGTGCACTATCAGCGTTCAATTCATGAGGCGGCGGAGGCACTGAAAAAAGGCATAACCATCGTTGAGTCGCTGAGGAAGTGGCCAAAGCTCTTCCCTCCCATGGTGACGCAGATGATTGCTATCGGGGAAGAAAGCGGCCGACTCGACGAGCTGACCGATGAAATCGCGAATTTCTATGAAGAAGACGTCGATGAAACAATGAACAGTTTCTCCTCGATCATCGAGCCGGTGCTCCTCCTCATCCTCGGTCTTGCCGTCGGCGCGATGGCGGTTGCCATCCTCCTCCCCATGTACTCGCTCACAGAGCAAATCTAACCGATGCTTTTCTTAAAGAAACGTCATCCGAAAAACCTTCCCGTCTTTGGCCTTGATATTGAATCCGAGTGCGTCCGATGCGTGTTTTTCGATCCGCGTCACCCACGACAGCGACTTCTCAGAGCGGCAACGCACATCACGCTCCCCGGTACCGCAATCGAATCCGGAATCATTCGCACCCCCGACGCTGTCGTTGCCGCGCTGAAAGAACTGCTCATGCAAAATAAAAAATTACGTTTGCCTCCTTCTGCCTCCGTTGGGCTCCCTGATGAGCAGTGCTACGTACTTACGGTCATGCTTGCGCGCTCCGACACTCGTGCGATCGGAGAGGCAATTCGCTGGGAGATTGCACAGCACGTTCCTTTTGGCATCGAAGAGTTGTACGTTGACTGGTCAGAAGTGAGCGCAAATGGCGAGCGAAGTATCTACCAGGTTGCTGCTGCCCCCAAAACCCTTGTTGACCCGCTCATCGCCGTGCTTGATGAGGTAGGGATTCTGCCGGTCGCGCTTGAAGTATCAAGTCTTGCGCTGCTGCGGATGTTGCGGATACCGCCAGGGAACACTATCGTCCTTTCTACCGGGCAATCCTCGACAACGCTCTCTCTGCTCACGAGCCAAGGAATCCCGCTCTCGCTGAACTCTTCGGTCTTTTCTGGAAGAACATTGACCTCCATTCTCACGAAGCAGTTACAACTCGACGCGCATGAAGCAGAAATGGCCAAGAGCATCTTTGGCTTTGACCCCACAGAAAACCAGGGGGTTGTGCGGCAAGCCCTTCTCCCAGAACTCAAGATGCTCATCAACCTGATCCAGCGTGCTCTCGATTTTCTCGCGACACTCGAACCAACCGCACCGTGCCGCGATCTGGTGCTCGCTGGCAGTCAGTCAAATATACGATCCCTGAGCGAGGAGCTGAGACTGAAAACCCATCTGCATGTTCACGTCCAGCCGTACCATCGCTTGACGATCCCCGAACACCACCACCGTGCCCTTCTTGCAGAAAGAGAGCTCGCGGACTATGCGATCTGCTGCGGGCTTGCCCTCCCACACCAATGAAACCGACTCCATTCCTCAACCTTCTTTCTCCTGACCGCAAGCGACAGCTGCAACAACTGCTCGTCTACCGTGCTCTGCAGCGGTCTTCTCTCTTCCTTCTCTTCTTCCTCTTCATTGTGACGATCATCCTCTGGGGATCGACGTACACGCTTGAGCGCGAGCGCGAGCAGCAACACGCTCGGACACGGGAAACGGAGATCCAGCTTTCTGGGAAGAATGGATCGTCGCTTGATCAGCAGATTCTGGACTTCAACACCTTTCTGACAACCGTTCGGGGCCTCCAGGTTGGGTACACTCGGTGGACGCCCATCCTCTCTGAACTCCTCTCCCAACTTCCGGCCGGAATCGTCCTCGCTCAGCTCGAGTTGCAGTCAGACACAAAAACCCTCCTTCTCCGCGGCACAGCTGCACAGCGGGACGATCTCCTCCAGCTAGAAGATGCTCTCTCGCGCTCCCGCACGTTTCAAAATCCGACGGCACCAATCTCCAACCTTCTGCAAAAAGAGGGTATCGACTTTGAAATTCACGCAACACTCCTTCTCCAATGACCAGTTTGCAAAAAAAGATCCTCATTTTCTCCTCGATCGTCGCGGCAGGAACTCTGGCCTGGACCCTTGTGCTGTTGCTCCCACTCCAACACAAGCTTCAGCAAGAGCATCTTGCGGTCTACAATGAGCGCATCAAGAACGAGGTGGCAAAGACCCAGCTGAAAAATCTTGAAACGACTCAGCGAGAGTACAAGCGGCTGTCGTCAACGACCGAGCAGCTCCAGCACTTCTTCGTCTCTAAAACGAACGTCCTTTCGTTTATTTCTTCACTCGAAGCATCAGCGGCAAAAACACATGTATCACAGAAAATCGATAACTTACAAGAGCCGTCTGGAACGACAAAAAACAGCACCTTTCAGCTTCACGTCAGCGGAACGTCGTTGGATGTACTCTCCTACATTTCCGAAATCGAACGGTCGGAGTACTATCTTTCGATTTCTCAAATACGCATGACGAGGTCGGAGGGCGCCTCTTCGGTGAACCTCTCACTCCAAGTAACTGTGCAATGGCTATGACGCGTCTCCCAAAAATCACCATTCGTCTCAAGAAGCCTTCCGATCCGATCGCCCTCGGCCAGGCCATCGGTGGGTTCCTGCTCCTTGGCTACAGCATCTGGCTGCTCATACTGCTCTACCAAACTGTAATCAGGGATGTTTATGCACCTCAGCCGATTGACCCTTCTCAATTGACGGCAAACCAGCAACAGGTGAACAAAAAACTCCTCGAAACGATTACGACATTCGATGCACAGCGAAAAACCCCGACAGATTTTTCCGCGATCCGCGATCCTTTTTCTCCTCTTTGAACGTGGAATGACGTGTGCGTACTGGGGTTGACCCGTCCGCCCTGTTCGACTATACTGCCAGGGCAATTCATCTTTTTCATCTATGGCACATACAAAAGCCGGCGGATCCACGCATCTTGGACGCGATTCCCAAAGCAAACGACTAGGCATTAAACGATTTTCTGGAGAGCACATCCGTGCGGGGAGCATCCTCGTTCGCCAGCGCGGAACTAAGTATCATCCAGGGAAGAATGTCGATCGGGGGAGCGACGATACGCTTTTTGCGCTCGTTGACGGCGTTGTCGCATTTCAAGAAAAAAAACGCCGCCGGTACAATGGTGTCCTCACCCGGTCGACGTACGTCCACGTCCTTCCTGCTCAGCGTGTGACGTAGGTCGTTTCCTTACTTTCGACTCCTCCCGAGGAACAATGGTAATCGGGATGCTCACCATTGCATCCCCGACACGGATCTCAACGGTCTCTTTTCCAATTGTCGTAAAGTTTTTTTCAATCTGGACGGATGATGCAGGAATGTCGCAAAAACCTTGTGCTGCGAGCGCGGCGCAGATTTCACGAGCACCAAGACTGCCGAAGAGGATTCCGCGCTCGTTTGCCCGCGCGTGGATCCTCAATGAAACCGCTGACAACTTCTTTCTGAGCATCTCATGCTGGCTTGCTTCGCGCGTTTGCTGTTCGCTGCGCTCGTGCCCTGCACGTTCCGCCGTGGCTTTCACTTTCGTCGTCGCGGGTATGGCGCTGTTGTTCGGAAAGAGAAAATTCTTTGCGAATCCCGCGCTGACCGTCTGGATCTCGCCTTTTCGCCCATGCGGCAGTACGTCGACAAGAAAAAGGACGGGGATCTTCTTGCTCATTGTGCCCCTGTGAAGTGTTCTTTGACCGTTCGAATTGCCTGGTCGAGCTGTGGATCGCGGTCATGATTGTAATCGTCCTCCGTGCGTTCCACCACGATATCCGGAGAAATCCCGTGATCCTGTATTGATCGGCCGTTCGGGGTCAACCATTTTGCCACCGTCACTTTCATGCTCGCCCCGCCGGGGAGCTCTTTGACTTCTTGCACCGAACCTTTGCCAAAGCTCGTCGTGCCGACCAACGTAGCGGCTTGTAGGTCTTGGAGCGCTCCTGCGACGATCTCTGCGCCTGATGCGCTGCCTTGATCGATCAGCACAACGGCCGGGATACCGAGAAGGGTTCCGCCACCCTCAGTCTTCATCGCGGATCGGGCATGATCAGACCCCTCTTCAAACACCACCGTGGTCCCCTCCTGGACGAACTGCGCCGTAACGCTCACGGCAGCATCCAAGTACCCACCCGGATTATTCCGAAGATCCAGAATGATCCCTTTGGCGTTTTTGACGACGGCCTCATTCGACACCGAAAGAAAATCCCTTGCCGTCTCGGGCCCAAAATAGGAGATAGTGATAGCAACGATGCCGTCCTCGAGATTGCGCATCGTGACGCTTTTGACCGTGATGCTTTCGCGAACGATTTTGACCTCCCGCGGAACGTTCTCGGTGGGTTTTTGCACGCTGAGCACTACCGTCGTTCCTTTCTGTCCGCGTATTTTCTGCACCGCTTCGTCAACCGTCATCTCTGCCGTCCCGGCGCCGTCGATTGCCAGGATGCGATCGCCGGCGAGCAATCCAACCCGCTCTGCCGGCGATCCCGACAATGGAGCGATGATCACCAACAAGTTGTTCTTCATTCCAATTTCCGCACCAATGCCTTCAAAGGTTCCTTGGATTTCTTCTTGAAAATCTTTTGACTCTCCCGGGGTGAAAAATATCGTATAGGGGTCTTTGAGCGTTGAGAGGAGCCCGCGGATTGCGCCATAGGTTGCCGCGGTCGCATCGACGGGCTGTGAGACGTAGTTGTGCTGCACAACGTCCCAAACGTTGTCGAGGAGCGAAAAATCCGTCGAGACCGACGATGTCTTCGGCGTCCGAAAGAGGGACGAAATGCCGCCGGGCTCACCGTGCAGACCGAGGAGATACCCAAAGACAAAACTCCCAAAAAGCAGCAGGACGCCAAGAAAGAAAAGGATTCTCTTCTGTGGTTTTGGTGGTTGCGCCATCCGCTATTCGTCCTTTCTGGTGATGTGCGCGCCGAGCGAGCGAAGGCGCTCATCGATTGCCTCATAGCCGCGGTCGACAATCTGCGCTTCACGGATCGTGGTCGTCCCTTGAGCGATCAGCGCGGCAACAATCAGTGTCGCCCCGGCGCGGAGATCGAAACTGGTGATGTCTTGGCCGTAGAGTGGTGTTGGGCCGGTGATGAGAACGCGATGCGGATCGCAAATCACCGCGTTCGCGCCCATCTTGATGAGTTCTTGTACATAGCCAAGACGCCCTTCGTACATAGGGTCGTGGATCAAAGACGTCCCTTCCGCTTGTGTCGCGAGTACCGCAAAAGGCGCTTGCAAATCGGTCGGAAAACCAGGATACGGCAACGTTTGAACGCGAAAGGCGCGTATCCGGTGCGTTGGTTGGATAGTGAGGATCGACCCGTCAATCGTCGAGGTCACCCCCGCCTGGCGAAACTTAAGTAGAAGGAGGTGCAGGTGATCGGGATTGATGTTGTGGATGGCAATCTTCCCCCGTGTGACTGCCGCGACGACCGCCCACGTGCCGATTTCGATTTGGTCGGGGATCAGTTCATGCCGCGCGCCGTGGAGCTGCTCTTCCCCGTGAATGGTCAGAACGTGGGTCCCGATACCATCAATGCGCGCGCCCATCTTGACCAGGAATCTCGCAAGGTCCTGCACATGCGGTTCTGCGGCAGCGATATGGATCGTCGTCGTCCCTTGAGCCGTCACGGCAGCAAGAAGAACATTCTCGGTTGCCGTAACGCTGAACTCCGACAGAACGATGGCCGCGCCCTTGAGCCGGTCCCCGCGTTGGAAGTGGATCGTTGCTCTCCCCTCTTCGACATCGGCGCCAAGCGCACGCATCGCGTCAAGATGAACATCCATGGGTCGATTGCCGATGATGCATCCTCCGGGATGGGGAACTTCGATTTCCCTGAATCTGGCGAGCAGTGGACCGATCAGGAGAACGGATGATCGGAGTTTTCGAACGGTTGACGCGATGATTTTTTGCGGATCGACGCCCTTGCAGCAGATCGACACTGTATGCTCATCCGTCCACTGCACCGAAGCGCCTAAGCCCTCTAAGAGCTCGAGCATCTTGAAGACATCGACGATTCTTGGTACATTCGATACCACACAGGTCTCGTCGGTCAGAAGCGTCGCAGCGAGAATGGGCGTTGCAGCATTCTTCATGCCGCCGACGAAGACGTCTCCCTGGAGTTTCTGTTTTCCCTCTATGATGAATTGCGCCATACGCTTCTCCGGTGAAGCATCATTGTACGGTATTTTTCTTGAAGGGTCAAAAAGATGCTGACGCTGCGCGTTCGTCGGATTCTCTACATGTCGTTTTCAGCCGTTTTTGTCCTGATCGCTGCTACGCTGCTCCTCTATGGATCTGGATTCCGTTTCGATTGGTCACGGAAAGCGTTCTATCAGCCAAGTTTCATCGTTTTCTCAGTTGTACCGCAACCGGATCGCTGTTTCATCGATAATCAGCCGCTGGCGTGTATGGGGACATCTTTTCGCGTTGTTGCGGCCCCGGGGAATCACGCACTCCGTCTGGAAAGGTCGGGGTATTTCTCTTGGGAAGGGAGCGTCGCTGCGCGTTCCGGGATCGTATCATCCCTTGGCGACATCCGTCTTTTCCGTCAGCAATCGAGCCAAGTGATCGCCGACCAGGTAATGCGCGTGACGGCTTCGCCGAATGCAAAATACGCAGTGGTGCTCCGAAAGACGCAACCGGTTCTTCAGCTGATTGATTTGGAGATGTCGGTCGTCACGCCACTCCCATTTGAGGGCCACGGGGCGGTTGAAGAAATGGCATGGAGCCCATCCAGTACCGAGATCGCCGTGCAGAGTGTTGATAATGGACAGCAGACGTTGACGTTCCTGCCGGTAACCGGCGCTGCCAGTGTCGTCCCCATTGTTGCCCCCGCGCTGGAGCGTTTTCAATGGAGCACGCGTCGTCCACACCACCTTTTCTACCTGCAGGATGGCGTTCTGAGCGATCTTGATCTCGATGCAAGTGTCTCGACCGTCGTTGCAACCAATGTAGCCGCGTGGACAGAATCCGGGAACGCACTCACCCTGATCTCTCCAGAAGGAAACGTCGAAACGCTCGACGCACAGAATCCTTTCACGTCCTCGCGGGCTCACCTCGGGACGCTTCTGCATTTTCGTCACCCGCAATTCGTCACGGGATCGTCGTCGTTCCTGGCCATCCATGACCCAGAGAGCAAGCAACTCGCTCTCTTTCGACTTTCCGACCGCGTGCCGCAACCGCTTCTCTATCACAATATTACGCACTGCTCGTGGTCCGAGGACATGAGCACGCTTCTCCTTGGCAGCGAGTATGAGTTGTTTACGTTCAACGTCCTCCGGTCAGAACCGCGGCTGCTGCGCCGTTCAGGCGAGCCGCTCGGTGCCGTTCTCTGGTTTCCGAACTATCCGTATCTTCTCGTTCAGCAAAACCGTTCGCTGATCGTCCTGGATGCGCTTGCTCGGAGCACTCCACTCACCATCGGTTTTCTCCAAGGAGTACCGCAGGAGCTTTTTCTCAACCGGTCGAACAATACCTTTTTTTCGCTCTCGGACGAAAAGGTTGTTGCGCAGTCGCTGTAGACATGTTTCTCGTATCGATATACTCCCGAAGTGCGGTCTCCCAGCCACGCAGAGGGGGGTCTTTGGTATTGACGAGGGTGGAGTATGTTGGACGCATTGCCGCGCGGATGTTCATCGCGCGTCAAGTATCCAAGTTACCGAAGCTGCGAAGGTAATCGAGAACACCTATCGGGATCTGAACATCGCGCTGACCAATGAACTTGCACAGATCTTTGCGCTCATGGGGATCCCCGTCGCCGACGTTCTGGCTGCTGCGGCAACAAAGTGGAACTTTGCGCGGTACGAGCCCGGGCTTGCCGGCGGGCATTGTATTGGTGTCGATCAATACTACCCGACGTTTGCAGCGCAGCGTCTCGGCCATAACCCCAAAGTCATCCTTGCCGGGCGGAGGATGAATGACGGTATGGCTGAATACGTCGTCCAGAGAGTCATCAGGATGATCATGTGTCATTGCCGGGCGGAGGATCGAACCGTCCTTGTTCTTGGGATGACGTTCAAACCGGACGTACCCGACATTCGAAACTCGAAAGTCAAGGAAATCATCCGTCGGCTGCTGGGGTATGGACTCATAGTCAACGCGTTTGACCCGATGCTCGGCGCGGACGCACCAGATTGGGGTCAATACACTACCTACAGGAGTCTGGATGAGATCCCGGCGCACAGTATTGTCCTCCTTCTCGTCCCTCACACCAGGCCTTCCTCAAAAACCGGCTTGTCCTTCTTCGTCTTTGCACACCAAGTGGCAAAAGCATTTTCTTTGATCTCAAGGGTGTCGCATCGGAACTTGCGCAGACCAGTCCGGGTTTGATCTACGAAACCCTCTAGCTGCAACAAGCCGCGCCGATATCGCGGATTGATCGAGGGGAAAAACCACGCAACCTTCGAGGAGCGTGGGAAGCCCGCATCGTAAAACAGGGGGAGTACCTACCGCTCCCTTTTTTCTTTACAGAACTGCCTTTTTTTGATAATCTACAGCTCATTGTCTTCTTTATTCGGAAGTAATTCTTGTTAACCGCATCGCTTTGATGTTTTCTGCGATCGCCGAATCTTTGCGAGTAAAACAGTGGACGAAGAACCTCATCGTTTTCGCGGCGTTAATTTTTTCACTGAATTTTTTTGACACTGCGCTCCTTCTCCGATCCTTCTTTGCCTTTGCACTCTTTTGTGCGGCGGCGAGTGGAACGTACTTCTTGAACGACGTCCTCGATAGAGAGCAAGATCGTCAGCACCCGACAAAATCTCTCCGCCCGATCGCCTCTGGGAGACTATCCGTGCAAAAAGCGCTGTTGGTCGGCTTTCTCCTTCTTCTGCTGAGCGTTGCGGGAAGTTTTCTTCTCACCGCTTGGCTTGGCTGGACGATCACTGGCTATCTCGTTCTGCAGTTTTTCTACTCCAAATATCTCAAGCGTGTCGTTATCCTCGACATCATGGTGATTGCCTTTGGGTTTGTTCTCCGCGCAGTCGCGGGAGCGGTCGCGATTGACGTGGCGATCTCCCACTGGCTTCTCGTCACCACCCTCCTCCTCGCCCTCTTTCTTGGATTCGGGAAGCGTCGTCATGAGCTCATGCTGCTCCAGGAAAATGCGAATACCCATCGGCCGGTGCTCACCGACTACAGCCCATACTTTCTCGACCAGATGATCGGCATCGTGACGGCGTCGACCGTCATCGTCTACATGCTCTACACCACGTCGTCAGAAGCAACCGCACATTTTGGCGGGCCAAAGCTCCTCTACACGATGCCGTTCGTTCTCTATGGCATTTTTCGCTACCTCTATCTCATCCATCAGAAAGACCATGGCGGCGACCCATCGAAAACGCTGTTGACCGACCCTCCGCTGATTATCGACATCATTCTTTGGGCAGCGATCGTCATCATCCTGCTCTATTACTCCCACATATGAAATCAAAAGTCGCAGTCCTGTACACAAAACCGGAGACTGTCTTGGCGGATTACGCGCGGCTCATGGATCTTGCTGGTGCACGGGATGCGCTTCCGCTGGGTAAGCCCGTCATCCTCAAGGATAACATCTCGTGGCACTTCCCGATGCCGGGAGCAAACACCACGCCGTGGCAGCTGGAGGGCGTCGTGCAGTATCTGCAGCAGAGCGGATACACAAACACGGTCTGCGTCCAGAATAAAACCGTGGTCACGAACGCGTTCAAGGGTGAGGATTTGAACAAATACGTCCCCATCTTCAAGAAATACCACATCCCAGTTCTCTATAACTTCAAAGATCAGGATATGCGATGGATTGAATACGCGCCGAAAGCGGAGATGCTCGTGCTGAAAAAGATTTTTCCCGAAGGTATTCGCATCCCTGATTACTTCGTCGGAAAAAGTATCATCCATTTGCCGACGGTGAAGTGTCACATCTACACGACAACAACCGGGGCAATGAAAAATGCATTTGGTGGCCTTTTGAACACAAAACGGCATTATACACACTCGTGGATTCACGAAACGCTCGTTGATCTTCTTGCTATCCAAAAGGAAATCCACAGCGGCATTTTTGCCGTCATAGACGGAACAACCGCCGGCAACGGCCCCGGCCCGCGGACAATGTATCCGGAAATAAAAAACGTCATCCTCGCCTCCGCCGATCAAGTTGCCATCGATGCGGTTGCCGCAAAACTTATGGGATTTGATCCTCTCTCGATCAAGTATATCCGACTCGCCAACGAACGCGGGTTGGGCAACGGCGACCCGCGGAACATTGAGATCGTCGGGGACGATATTGCCGGTGTCAACTGGCATTTCTCCGTCGGCGACAACTTTGCGAGCCGCGTCGGCGACATGCTGTGGTTCAGCCCGCTGAAAAAGATCCAGAACTTCTTTTTCCGCACACCACTTGTGAATCTCTTTATTTTTGGTTCCGAGGCGTACCATGATTACTTTCGTTGGCCGGCGAAGGACCGTCGCATCTTTCAACGCTGGCTGCGTGAAACCGAGTGGGGAAAGTTATTTGTACAGTATTAAACGGAATGGCTGACGGTCGCGCTGTCCAGAAGCGATTTCTTCTCTCTGTCGTTCTTGGTGTTGGGGTATTTTTTGCGCTCATCGTTTTTGGAAACGCAAAAGAAACAGGCATCGCCTTGCACCACATTGCCTGGCGGTACCTGCCGTCCGTTTTTGCGCTGGCATTTCTCAATTATTGTATTCGCTTTATCCGTTGGCATTATTATCTCCGAATTTCAAAAATCTGTTTGCCCTTCGCCCAGAGTCTCACAGTCTTTTTTTGTGGTCTCAGCATGTCAATTACCCCTGGAAAAATCGGCGAAGTGGTCAAGGCATATTTTGTCAAAACGCTCAATGGGACCCCCATGAGCAGTACCCTTGGTATCGTATTTGTGGAACGATTCACTGATCTGTTTGCCGTTGTGTTGCTCGCGAGCATTGGAGCACTGAGTTTTCATTATGGCCAAATAGTCGTATTTATTGGCGCTGCCATTGTTTTTTTCATACTTGCCATTATCATAAACCGACGGCTTTCCGAGAGACTTATCCGCCTGCTTGCTCGTGTTCGCCGGCTTTCACAATTTTCCGAAAAGCTCTTTACTGTGTATGAGCATTCTCATCGTCTCCTCTCAGCGCGACCGCTCACGATTGGTCTGATGCTGGGCATCCTTGCGTGGTTCAGTGAATGCTTCGCGTTCTTTCTTGTCCTCCAGAGTCTCCAGATTCCGCTTTCTCTGACGATGGCAATATTTATCTACGCATTTTCAACACTTTTTGGCGCAATGACGATGCTCCCGGGAGGACTTGCGACAACCGAGGGTAGTATGGCCGGCCTTCTGCTTCTTCGAGGAATCCCCAAAGATGCCGCTGCAGCTGCGACGATTGTTATCCGCATTGCAACGCTGTGGTTCGCTGTGCTCTTTGGGATTCTCTGGATGCTCCCCTATCGAAAGATGACGGTAAAGGCAAAAATGAATAGCGAAAAACAAGCGCATGGAACGTTGTGAACTCCACCTTCATACTGAATTTTCTCGCGACTGCGCGATGAGTCTGCAGACGGTAATTGCGGCGTGCGAGCGACAGGGCATTACAACGCTTTTTGTGACCGACCATAACGAAATTGAAGGGGCGCGGCAGCTTCAAAAGATCGCGCCATTTCGCGTTATCCCGTCCGAGGAAATCACGACCTCCGAGGGAGAGCTTATTGGTTACTTTCTCAAAGATCGCATCGCGCCATCCCAGACACCCGAGGCAACCATTGTGGAAATCCGACGTCAGGGCGGGATCGTGTCCGTGCCGCATCCATTTGATCGTCTTCGCGGCTCTGCAATTCGTCGTGAGACCCTTGAACGAATCATCTCTCAAATCGACCTTCTCGAGATATTTAATTCTCGTAACATCTTCCCAAGGGACGACCAAAGAGCCGAGCAATACGCGCGATCGACTGGGAAGCTCTCGACTGTCGGCTCAGATGCGCACTCTCGTCAGGAGATTGGCCGTTCGTATCTTGAGCTGGGAGATTTTTCGACACCGGCTGAATTCCTTGAAGCACTCAAAACCGCGAAACGATACCCCCGACGAAGTTCTCCGTTTGTGCATGTCGTTACGCTTTTCAAAAAACACGTCCCCTGGTTCCGTTAGCCCCCAACCCCTCCATGAGAACCACCACAAGGACTCAGTCCGACTCGTGGATCTCTTCGGTAATTGCCGTAAGAGCAATCAGTGCAACGATAACCGATGAGGCCGCCCCAAGGAGAATTGCCATCGTAATACCCTGGCCTCGCATTTGTAGATACACAAGAAATCCGCACACTATCGCGATCCCGGCAATCACCACCGTGATCGTACGATGATTCTGGGAACCTTTTTGCTTGGGGGAATCCTTTTCCTGATACGCCGCGAGAAAAGAAAACCCGAAAATTCCCGACCCGATGGCAAGAAAGAGGAGAACGTCGGTATTCAGTGAATGAGAAACAAACCCAGGACTTACTGATTCAAGAAAAGAAAAAAAGCCGAAGGCAACGAGCGAAACATAAAATAACTCCGTAACAACAAACCGTATAATGATGGCAGCTTGATTCTTTGTCATTGGGTAGAACGGCGAAAGGAAGATAAAAGCTTCTGTTTCAATTTATCATAAATGGATCCGACGGTTGTTGGTTTTTTATAAAAATCAATCTGTATTTCCTGAAGAAGAATCCTTCGATGATTCTCCGAGAGTCTTGGAAGGTTCACTAAAAATTGTACCGTATTGTTTTCATCAAAGGGAAGTTTTGAGTTTTGAAATGACGTCGTCGCTTTCAGCCATACCCCATCCTGAGCCGCCTGCGGATAATCCGCGATAATATAGTGATATCGATCGAGTGGCGTTGTTGGGGTGATTGTTTCTATCTTCGGTGTGGGGGTAAAGAGTTGATCCTTTGAAAATGCAAAATATCCGTCCGTGGTGAGCTGAACATCGTTCTTTGGAGAAACGACTGTGGTAATCCCGGAAAGTCCGTCGATAACTTTTTCCTCCTGGACGTCATCGAGCGTCATCGTGGTTTTCCCGACTTCCACTGTTTGTAATCCGTTTTCGTGCGCTGTTCGTGCTCTGAGATAACTGCCATCAACAAAAAAACTTGTCGGCTGATTTTTCTGCAAACCGAGGATTTCTTTATATTCAGGATTATCCGTAAGATACAGACTTTTATAAAACACGATCAGATGCTGTTGCGTCACAATCTTCTTAATGAACACATCATCCTCGGTGTGAATCTTGAGATAATAGGCTCCTTCGGGCAACTCCGATTTTCTTACATTGATTTCCCGTTCCTCCGATGGTCTCCCCGTCGCCTTCTCTTCGCCGTATCCATCAATATGCTCAGCAAATATCTGCTTCGTCGTATCCCAGACCTCGATAGAAACTGCGTCCTTCCCAGCATGACGGTTGATATCCTGTATCGTAAAGGTAAAGGACATTGGTTCGTTTTCGCCAATATACGTCACGATTTCATGACTTCCTCGAAGTGGATATTCAAGCGTTGTTGTTTCGCTCGACGCCTGATATTCGGGTAAGCGATATAGTTTCCCAAGATCATACTCGTATTGAAGAACTGTCTTCGGATCTGGTAAACTTTTCAAGAAATCGCCAACGCTAGCGAAGGGAACCGACACATTCGAAAGATACTCCTGGGGCAACCGAATATTCTTTATGGAATCCTGAAACTCCTGGTTCGATCGTTTTCGTCGAGTATTCGCCTCTTGACTCGAAATACTTTTCTTTTTTTCTTGCTTCTGGATCTCTTTCATCCGCGCGTCATGTTCCTGTTGCAGGCGAGTATGTTCTTTTTCGTAAAACGCGTCGTAAAGTTCTTTGAGATGATCATCTTTCTGCCATACGGTAAGATTGCTATCCATTTTGCGCACCCAATACTCAGGAAGATTTTCAAGAAACGACTCATTCATGGCCACGTTTTTCAGATAGGGACCGTCCGCCTGGAGTGACCCGATTTTCATCACTGGTTGATTATCGGGATTCAGATATCGAATCGAGACATCCGCACGAGAAAAAGGACGTGGGAGAGTCACCGAAAAATATACCGGATCAACGGTAAGGTATTGAAACTGAGTTCTCGTCTGTCCATCAGCAAGTTGGCCGAGTAGTGGATACGGCTCCTTTGACGCAACATTGGAGAAGTACGGCGACGCGCTCCCAGGATGGTACCGCACCGTGAGGTGACCAAACGGGAGAAAGTATTGATTCAGGAGCCACACGAGCAACAGAACTGGCATTGCCCAAAGCACGATGCGAATGCCGACCTTCGCTCCCTTCGAAATCGCCTCAGAGGAGCCCTTTAGAGTATGGGGAGATGTGATGTTCATAACTGGACCCTATAGAGCACGCCGGATTCATACGCCGCAAAACGCGAAAGAGACGCACTGGCTCGCAAAAATATCATGCGATTCCATGATACCACATCGCTCGAATCACCCTGTTCCTCAAAATAGTACACTGGGATATCCAGAAAGGAGTTCTTGAGAGCAGAATAGGATGTCGAGGGATATTCAGGAAGCGCAACAAGAACATTGCGCTTTGGGAAAAAAAGTTTATCCGCATACCCGCTCACAATCAAGGCATTCGGTTCAACGTGCTTGAGCAGTGTAGACTGCGCAACGACGCTTGTTTCAAGATTCTGCTTGATACGAATGAGGCCATGAAGTGGGTCTTTGTAGACTAATTGCATCGTGGTCACCACAACGACCACTGAGAGGAATATCGTGAGTGCGCGCTTCAGCAGCAACCCGGGGAGCAACTGGAGTATTTGGATGATTCCGTACGAAACAAAGGGGACGCCGAAGAGAAGAACTGGTAACCAGTAACGAAGATACGACGACGCAAGAATAACTTTTTCTGCTTTGGCGTATTCATGCAATTCCCAAGACCCGTAATAGAGGATCAGGTAGGCCGTTACTACACCGGAGAGCACCCCGAAAAAAATCGTACGCCGCCTTACTCTCCGCTTCCATGCGCCAGAGATTGCCACCCCGAGCCCAGCGCACCCCAAGATAAAGAAAAATGGCAAGAGCGTCGCCGAATACCGAATAAAATTCCAAAATGCTTGAGCGAGATGAAATCCGAATGGAAAAAAGGCTCGCGAAAACGCGGTCAGAGTGTTTGTCGCAACCTCGGCGCCATCCCCCGACGACGTGGCCGCGGGAATATATGCAGACGAGAAAGGCCCGCCATATATTATGTTATTACTGATCATGAGCGCAGAAATCGCAAGAGCGCCCACAAGACAAAAACTGACGAGACTCCGGACTGAGTACTGATGACGAAAGGCAAGAAAGACTGCAACAAGAATCGCAATGACCCAAGGGGCTTCTGAGGTACGGACCCACAGTGCAAGTGAGAGAAAAAGTGACGCAAGCACTGAAATCCATACTGAGTTCCTTCTTATCATTTGGAGCATCAAATAAAATCCGAACACAAGTAGCGATACAAACAGGCTATTGTGATACATGGGTCGGCTTGCGTAATACCAAAAAGCAGGGAGCAGTGGAACGAGTATCGCTGAAAAATATGCACCCCTCTCCCCAATGATCTCGCGCATGAGAAAATAATACACAACAATCGAAAGAGCCGCGGCAAGGGGCGTCACGCTGATCATCCCGACAGTACCAAACGCTCGTCCAACAATCCCGATGAGAATTGGAAAACCAATAAAACTCCCTGGGACCATATTCCCATCCACAACCGTGGTGCTCCTCGGATGAATCAGCGGAGCGCTCTCCTGACCAACCGTGGTGGGGGCACGAAGCGATTGACCGTTCGCGACTCGCTGTGCGAAAAAGAAGTTCGCTGTTTCGTCAGGGGAATTGAACAGCGTCGGCATGCGTAGCGACGACCAAAGATACACGCCAAGCAAGAGTGCGCTCAGGCAGACAATCACTGCAACGTGCCGACTTGACTGCCTTCTCAAGCGTTGTACTATCCATTTCCTCATATATACCCACCTCTTCATTATCTTGTCTTTTGCTCACCTTATGATATAATACTCGGCATCTTTCCACAAAAGATCATTGTTGCCATCAACAAGACCGAATGAGAACACCGAGTGACACTCCACGCGGACGGTTAGGACCAAGGTACCACCAACAAACGCTCCTCCACCTCTTCGTGATCGGTGTTGTTTTTTTGCCACTTCTTTTTTGGCAAACGCCGCTTCACGCCGGACAAATTGCATTTGGCACCTGGATTGTCGCGTTCCTTCCTGGTTATCTCTTTACCTTTCTCCTCTGGGATCGCGATGGACAGCCCATAGCGATACGTTGTTCTCTCTCGGTCATTCTTTCGCTGCCCCTTCTCGCACTCCCAATTCTTCTCCTGAGCAAGACTGCACTATTTTTTTATTCCTCGTCCATGTTCGTCACCATTCTTTTCGTGAATCTTGTGCTCCTGGTTTTGGTCATCATGAAGAATCGACAGAGACACCAATCAACACAATCAGCCGCATCACGTCTTTCACCGCCAACATCTTCATGACGCAACAGAACATGGGTGCGCTGACAATACAGTTCCTTGACGAATGGGAAGGCGCCCACGGATTTGTACAACGGACAATGCCGACTCCAACCCTTGATGAGAAGGAACGCGCTGATGACGCTTCTGCTGTCATTGTCAAACTTCGTTATGCTGGCGTATGTGGCACCGATCGCGGCATCTGGTTCCGAAACGTCTTTGGTGATGCTATCAAGAAATCTCTTGAAGAAGAACGGGTGTCCGTGCGAATTATCGGACATGAGCTGTTCGGCGAAATCGTTGACGCGGGGTCGGCGGCGCTCCGCGATGGTTGGATTGTTGGTGACACGGTTACAGCCGAATCGCATATCACGTGCGGCACATGCTACCAATGCCTTCGAAAAGAGTTCCACGTCTGCACGCAAGAAAAAATACTCGGTATCTCGTATCAAGGTTGTTTTGCAGAATATATAAAACTGCCCGCAAAGGTCCTTTGGAAGACGGATCTTTCTCGGATTCGAACTGAGCTCGCGTGCCTGCAGGAACCATTTGGGAATGGAGTGCATGCGGTGACGTCCGTTGGCGTGCAAGAAAAAAACATTGCCGTCTTGGGGTGCGGCCCTGTCGGATTATATGTCATTCTTGTTGCGCGCGCACTTGGCGCAAAGCAGATTATTGCCGTTGACCCTCTTGAATCACAAAGAAAGCTCGCCCTGTTGTACGGCGCGTCGGTTGCCCTCTCCCCAGCCTCCGACAAGACGGATTCGTTTGACGAAGAACTCCAACGCCGGATAGTCGAAAACACGGATTCCGTTGGGGCAGATTGCATCTTT
>JAZDGG010000061.1:0-3048 GCA_043807225.1 bacterium
CGGATACGCTATCTCCTTGCCGGCAAAAGCTCGTTCGAGGAGCGTTTTCTTCACCACGAGATACTCTGCACCGTTGCCGCGCATCAGTTTTCGCAGTTTCGTCACATCGCTCACCTTCAGCCCCATGGTGGTTGAGAGAACGACGCTTTTCATTCGAGAAAGCCGATCGGTGAGCTTTGCAAGCTCTTCCTTCTTTTGCGCACGTGTTTTTGGCATAGAAGCAAAAAAGTCTTTCTTCCGAAAGACGCGAGGTTGCCCAGAGAGTTCAGGGCAGATCTTTCTACCTCGGCGGGCTCCTCTTTTCGAGAAATTATCTCCCGAGCAAATCCGCCACTGGCGGAGAAGTCGAGGGAGACCCGCGGTCTTCGGCAGAACGGAGCATACCACACAGAAAAATGACGTCAAGCGTCGCTTACCCGCCGCTCAGGTACTTCGTCTTGTTTGCGTTGTGCTCTTCAAACGTCCGAGAAAAGATCGTTGTTCCATCGGGCGTTGTTAAAAAATAATAGTACGGGTTGCTCTCTGGTTCAAGAACTGCGCGAACGGATGCGATGCTCGGATTCCCGATTGGGCCTGGCGGAAGGCCGGCGTGGAGATAGGTATTGTAGGGCGAATCGACTTTCGTATCGTTGAGCGTCGGCTGCAACGCCTGCTTGCCGGTAACGTAATTGACGGTCGCGTCCGACTGAAGCGCAATGCCGTCCCGAAGCCGCTTGAGAAACACGTCCGCCACCATGCGCCGATCAGCGCTGTTTGCGACTTCTCGTTCAACGATCGACGCAAGCGTGACAACCGAAAAAAGCGTTTTCCCCTGTGCACGGACTTCCTCTTGCAGATCCGGCGTGAGCTTCGCGCTGAAATTGTCGAGCATCTTCGCGAGAATGTCACTCGGTTTTGCGTTTCGGAAGACGCGGTACGTATCCGGATAGAGATACCCCTCTAATGTCGCTGTCGCCGGCTTATCGCTGAGAAAGTCGTACGAGCGGTCTGGGAGGATTGACCGCGAGTCTGTCGCTCCGGCCGCCGCGGTCCATTCCGCAAGCGAGAAGAGCTGCAGGTCACTGGAAAGGTATGCGCCGATGGCCACGTTCGACCACCCCTCACCAATGCGAATCGTCACTTCCCTCGAGGAGGTATCACCTCTCGTGAGCACCCGCACAACCTCCGCGACACTCATCGACGGCGTCAGAGAATACGTTCCTGCTTGCAGTTGTGCGGCAACACCCTCGCTCAGAACATACACCTTCACAACGAAGGCATTCTTCACAAGACCCGCATCCTTCAAGTGCTGCACAATCACGTCAACGCCTTCTCCCTGTTTGATGGTGACGCTCTTTGGCGTCGTATTCGAGGAGACCGATCCAAGTTGCCCGATGACGTACACGGCAACGACACCGCCGCCGATCAGGAGGAACAGAAAGCATGCGATGAGAATGAGAGTGAGTTTACGCATCGTTAGAGTATGGAATCAAACCCGCGTTCGCGAAGACGTTCAAGCAACACCTTGACGTCGTCGGAGCGATCCTGTGGACAGACAAGAAGTGCATCGCCAGCGTCGACGACAATCATACCACGAAGGCCAATGGTGCCGATAATCTTCCCCTTTGGAGCGAAAATAATGCTGTTGTCACCGTCAACGCTTACCACGTTCCCGCGCGTCACATTGTGCTTCCCCGATCCGAGAAGCTGCTTGACGAGATACCACTTCCCTGTGTCGCTCCACCGGAAATCCGCCGCGGCTATCGCAATATTTCGGACGTGCTTCGCGACGGCTTCCTCGATGCTCATGGAGGGAACGGTTGGATACAGGCGCCGAAGCGTCGGGGAAAATCGACGGGTACCATATGACCTTTGGATGCGGCGAATGGTGCGAAAGAGTTCTGGTTGATAGCGTTCGACGTGCGCAAGAATCGTCGAGGCCTTCCAGACATACTGACCCGTGTGCGCAAACACCCGAGGATGCCTGAGCAGCACCATGAGATGCGCACGATCGGGTTTTTCAGTCCATTGCTCGCACCGTGCGAATGGCTGGCGGTTGTACGTGGCAATCGTCCGGCCGAGTTTGAGGTAGCTCAATCCCGGGTCTTGCTGCGACGGGGTCGCCGCGAGCGCCACAATCCACTGCGGGTAGTGATGGAGAAAGTGTTCCGCGGCATGGAGCGCACGCCGAAACTTCCCGTGCTGCAGAAAGACGTCGTCAACGGTCAGACTTGCGATGACCGGATCCTCTTTCCCTTTCGCTGCCGCTTGAATCACCGCGGATTCAAGCGCGATCGCCGGCCCGGTGTTCTTCCCGACGGGCTCGGCGAGAATGTGATCGGGATGCATGCGCGGAGCGATGCGGCGCACGAGGGGAATAAACGGCGCTGAAACAGAAACGTACACGTCGTCCCAACCAGCAACGAGCGGGCGTACTTCGCGGAGCTTCTCTTCAAAGAGAGAACGATTGCCGAGCAGCGAGAGAAACTGTTTCGGTTGTCGAATTCGAGAGAGCGGCCAGAGTCGCATGCCGCTACCTCCTGCGCGAATGACGATCTTCATTGAAGAGGCCCTTCGAGGAGCGGAACGAAGCTGAAACCCGGAAAGCGCTTTTCAAGAAATCGTGTTTTGGAAACGCGCGTCAACAGGATAAGCGTCTGCGTTCCTCTTCCAACGGGAATGAGTAGTCGGCCGTGAACGGCAAGCTGATCGCGAAAAACATCGGGGACGTGTTTCTGTGCCGCCGCAGCAACGTGAATGACGTCGTATTCCGGCATGCGTGGATCCTCCTCGGTCGCATCCTTGCGGACAAACGTCAGATTGGAGAAGTGATACGGTGCGCAATTTTCCATAGCGCGTCGAGAGAGTTGTGGAATCCGTTCCATCGCCACGACGTGACCTTTGTTCCCGACAATGTGCGCGAAGAGTGCCGCAGTCCATCCGGAACCGGCACCAACATCCAACACCCGATCGCCAGGTTTTGGCTGCAGCAGTTCAAGCATCAAGGCGACGGTAAGCGGCTGAGAGTTTGTTTGTCCGTACCCAATGGGGAGCGGTACGTCGAGGTTG
>JAZDGG010000062.1:0-17166 GCA_043807225.1 bacterium
GACAATGATGGCAACGATAATGAGAAGCGGGAGCCAGGCGATACCAGATTGTTTGTTCATTCGTGGTGTAGTTAAAGTGAGTCAAATTGATAGTACGTTGTGCCTTTAAGTATATACCTTACCTTAGCGGGGGATGAACTAATAAGATAAAAATGTATGTCGGACAACGTTTGCGTATCATGCGCCTGTACTCGTATGGCGCATATACGCTGTTATATGGTGTATATTTTTCTTTTCCCGACGTTCTAGTCGGGATACTTTTCTGTAATGAACAAATTATCAGTTAGATACCTCTATCACCACTTCAACAGCATCCCTCCCTAGACTGCTTTGTAACGCTACTTTCAACTGCGGGGTAAAATGTTCAAGAACCCTATGGCCATACTTGCCGAAGTTACCGCTCGACTTTCGGAAGGTCGCAATAGTTTTGTCCCCCTCATTTTTGAGCGAAATATAGCCACCTCTTATTTGGCCAAGCCAAACACCGCGTTCATTATGACAACTATCCGCTAAAGAAGGGTGATCGTGTTTTTCTGCATCGCTCCACGCAATATAATAAGTTCCATGTCCAGCGACCCATTTTTCGGTTGATGGGTCCATAGTTGCTCCAGTGCCTATAATAAACTTATTGTTTATATCATTTTCCATAACCAACTTATCGATTTCATATATTTGTGGCTCACTGGATAGTGCGTGGAAAAGATATTCTGCTCTTTTAGTAACTTCTTCTTTTGCTTTTGCATCAAGTTCTACGAAATCAGCCCCCCGATTTTCAATAATCTTAGCAAATGTTGCTGGCTCGCCAACATTGAAAAAAGCGGCTTCGATTACCCCCTGATGTGGCAAAGCTACTAATGTTTTATACAACGTTTCTTCTGGCTCCAATTTGACAATAATATCGCGAAGCATTCTAAATGAACCCGGTGCTCCCTCCTCGATGAGCGCTTTACAAAGCTCTATTGTGTGGCCAGAATCGATAAGTTGCTGAGCGATACGAAATGCGAGCTCATAATTTTCATAATTACAATTTTTAAAGTAGTTTATTTTTCTACTTACATCATTTGAGACGAGAGCAATCATGGTAACAATCTCAGGGCGCTGACCTATTTTTTCGCTGTCGAAAACTGCTTGAAGCACATCTTCCGGCAGACGACGCAGCAATGCTTCTTTAATCTCATTATTGGTAACTCGTTCATTGAGCAGCAATTCAGTAACCAAATCGCCGTCTGATGGGTCTATGAATTGTTCAAACAAAGACTGGGTTTTTTGGGAAAGCGGAATTTTATTACTATCAGGACTCCGGAGTTTTTCCTTTAATGTCGGATCATCACCGCCACCGGACAGCACCTCAAGATCGTTGAACCTACGCATTAATTCTCTTAATCTTTCCCAATCACCGAGTTTTTTGTAGTCCTCAATAGTTTTTTTAAATGTTCGGGGGGTTAATTCCTTGTCGCTTTTTAGTACGTCAATGACACGGTTCTCAAGTAGGCCCATACTATGGGCGAGTTCGGGATTTTCCACAGCCGTCTGTTTTACGAAACCACCATCAGCTAACTCCTTGTAATCCGGTTTATCGAAATCTGGAATATCGGAGTAAGAGCCTGCTTTGTCTGGATTAAATTTACGCATTTGATGGGTGTTAATTGATAAATTTGTTCATTGCAGAAAAGTAGTAGGCGTCAGCCGTGAAAAGAAAAGCATATGCCATATAACGTTTCGGGCTAGCCGACCTGCCCGCCTCTGGCGGGAGTTGCGACGGAATGGAGGCGGTAGAATTGTGCGGAGCATACCGCCGGAATGAAGGAGCAATTTGGGTGAGCGATCTATATACAATCATTTCTATCAAGCTTTTTGTATTGCTATTAGACCTTGCGCGCTTTCGTTCCAAAAGTATCCAATATACTTTTCAAGTATTGGCGGCTCGATTCGCAACGGAGTTAGAGGCTTCGTGAAGAGGACAATAGATTTCCAGCTCTTCTCGCTGATTTGTTTCTTGGCCAGGCACGTATCTATGTTTCCAGAAAGAATAAGCCTTGGATGATTGAGGCAGGCATCAAATACGGTCTGACCAAACACCTCCATGTTCTTCACAAGAAGGATTCGTTCGAGTATATCCGGGAGCGTTTTAACTGCTTCAAGAAAAAGCCTTTCATTTCCGCTTTCCAAAATAATCGCTTGAGCATTGGCATCCAATTGGTCAGAGCTGGTCACATACGAGGTTTGTGATTCCATGCCCTTGATCTGTTCGAAAAAGTTGTCTTTGGCCATCGGGTAGGCAGTCAGAAACAAGATTTTCGATCCTCGAAGAAACAAATCCGCGACCATTGTGACCGAGAAATGAGAGCCGCCAGCTTTTGGTGCGTAGTGAATCAGGCAAGGAAGGTTGTCCTCGGTGAAGTGATAGATTTCGTTATTGAGAATGATTTGATCGGCCATGGAAATGATTGTATATAGTTCGCGAACCGGCTAGCCCGTGTTAGGCGATGGAATGAAATCCTATCTGAAATTTATTGGGTTATTTCTGTTAGTACTTTACTCCAAATTTGAGCATCCTCACTGCCTAGATCTGTTAGTACGCCTACTCTCTGAAAGCCGGGATATTTGTCATAAAATCCCCAACCAACTTGTTCAAACCGTTTCGCGCTACGAATGACGATTTCAGTATATTTCTTTTGCTGCAATTCCTTTTCCAAGTGAATCGTCAGTGCCGTACCAATCCCTTGCCCTCCGCGCTTTTCAGGAGAAACGTACAGCATATTAAGTTCAGCGGGATATTTCGTGCGAGCAAACGGAGTCATTTTTGGGATAGGCTTTCGATATCCAAGGATACCAATCACTTCGTGTTCCAACGTTTCGGCAACTAGGTAGTGACTGTCGTATTCTTTGCTTTCTGGGGTTTGCTCCACACTCGACTGAATGTATTTCATATAGTGCTGAACTTCGTCACTCGTAAGCCAGGCAGTGAGAATGCTTTTCACTGTTTGATAATCTGACGCTGTAACTGATCTAATTGTGCCGTTGAACTGAGTCATTGTATCGAAAGAAATAACCCAATAATCCTCTTGTTTCTGTTTTCATTCTTTCGCCTAACGTTTGCGTGTATATGACGTAGTGAAAATATATTATTTCTCTTTGAAATTTTTATCTTCTTGAGCGCCAGATGGTTTGTTAGATTCCGGTTTTTTTCTTTTTTGAAGAAACAAACTGATTGTGCCTATTGGAATGACGGTAAATGCAATTATTGGCCATATGACGTTATTATATACTTCATCATTTAGCCAACCGATCCACATAACAATCAAGAAGGGTAATGCTATTATCCAAGACAGTACTATAGAACTGAGAAAGCTAGCGACTAAATGTTTGAAGGTGTTCATGTCTTGCTTGTGTAATGATTAAATTGCCAATTTTCACTATGTCATATACACGCTGTTAGGTGCTGTTCAAAAAATATTTAATTCAAAATTTAATCTCTCCAGTGTAGTGAGGGAAGACAAATTTTGTTTTATCAAGCTTTTTATTAATAATCAATTTCATTAATTTTGATAAGTTATCTTTATTGTTTAGATTTATCTTTGGTATTACTTCTAGTGCCTGTTCGGCAAAGGATACTGCCTGCTGATGGTCACCAAAATAGTAATGTATTGTTGCTAGATCAATCACTGATCTATTATTTTCTGTTTTTAGCTCGATAGAGCAAAGTAAAAAGAAAATAGCTTCTTCTAACTCTCCCCAGCCTTTTGTAAAAAAGTTATGGCCTAGATCTGATAAATAGATCGAAAAGTCTTCAACACTGGCACTGTCATTAAAAACAGAAGTTCCATCCCAAAACATCATCTTCTTATTGAGCTGGTATTTTCTAATTAACTCCTCCAATAACTTTATTTTGTTTCCCGCAAGTATGTACTCGATTTCCTTTTGAGTGTTTTCGGATAGAAGTACCAGGGGACTTATTTTTCCGAATATGCCCATATTATTGATTTAAATAGTTTCTAAATAAATATTTTTTGGATGGCACCTAACTCGTTATTATGCGAACTGAAGGGTTGATATGACACTAGTTTTGCATAAAAAGCGAAGTATCGCTATTGGATGCGCTACGGTGGATATGCTCGTCTGGCTGGATATCTGCTGGGAATACTGAGTGTTCCAGACAAGTAAGCCGACTGCTCGTTCTTGCCCCATATCGTCACCTGGTGGGCACCCCTGGGCTCGCCACCCTGCGGTCATCCCTACGTGAGATGTCCCGAAGGGACAGTGGTCACCCGAAGGGTGAAACCAGGAACCATCCGTGTACCCCGCCCGCCAAAGCGAGCCGTGATATTATATTTATAGATCCCGTGGTGGGCACCCCAGGGCTCGAACCTGGAACCGGTCGGATATAAGCCGACTGCTCTGACCATTGAGCTAGGTGCCCATATAATGGTTATGAGGATACGACAAAACGCAGGAGAGTTCAATCGCCCTGGGGAGTCGGCGCTACTTTGTTGGCACCGGCTGCGTCGGGGTTTTCTTCGTCAGCCGGTCAACCCAGCGGAGAATCTTTGAACGCGCGGTGCCGCCCTCAAGCGCAAAGAAGAGATTCACCCATGTGGTGTACTGGAACGTCGCCAGGAGCGCACCGTAAATCATAATGATCAAGAAGAACAAGATTGCGCCGGCGGGGTTCGTAATGAGACCGAGGAGGAGCAGGAGGAACGAGAGAAGGAGAGAGGTCACGAGGTTGATGATGAACAGCACAAAGGCAACCTCAATGCTCACGAGCCAGTTCTTGAAAAAAAGCGCCCAACTGTTCTTGAATGCAGCGCGCCATGTTTGCCCGCGAAGAACGACGTAGATCGACGCGTACTTCACAATAAAAGAAATGATGATGGAAATTGGCACCAGCGCTAAAAAGACCGTCAGGATGTACAAACCATTGTACAGCGTTGCACCAGAACGGATGTACTGCAGACCAAGCGGGAAGGCAATGAGGAAAATGACCCCAAGAATAATCACCTTCGCGATGAGGTTCAACAGAAAGATTGGTGAGAAAAACCGTGCGCCGGTCGAAAAGGACTCCTGAAAACTCACCGCGCGTTTTTCCTGAATGCGGGCAATCGCCCAAAAAAGCGCCGCTTGTGCAACAATGACAATCCAAATGAGCAGAACCGCGAGGAGCAAGAGCAGGAGAACCAAGAAGATTGAGGGGAGAGGGTAACGCCCGAAAAAATCCCGGATGTTCTGCATGATCTGGGAGAGCGAACCGTTTTGATAGAAGGCGCGGAGAATGCCTAGAATATAGGATTGGCCGTTGACGGAATCCGAACCGCTATAGGCGAGTTCCAGCTCGCCGCCGTTGCCGGCAAGGGCTGCAAAAAACGCAAAGACCCACAGGTACTTATGGCGCCACGCGAGAATGAGTGCCTTGCTGATGATATCGCGGTACAGGGTCATGTGTTTTTCCTCCCTTGGTGTCAGTATAGATGTTTTTACGCTGTTGGCGCAACTGGCGCTGTTCGTGGCACGGATTTTGGCCCCACGGAACCCTGGGGTGTCACCTCCGCTGGCGGCGGCTCGTGGAGTGTGCGCGGAAGCGAGGGTTTGGTGACGTGCTTTTCGCCGACGATCGCCACGAACGCATCCTGTTCGATCGTCTCTTTCTCCAGCAGAACCGCGACGATTTTTTCGAGCTTCGGCCGATGCTTCACCAGGATGGCATGGGCGGTTTTGATCGCACCTTCGGTCAAGCGTTCAACTTCCTGATCGATCACTTGTGCGACCTTCTCGCTATAGTTTCGCTGCTCAGTGATTTCGCGGCCGAGAAAGATCATTTCCTCGTGCTCGCCGAATGTTCGCGCGCCGAGCTTCTCGCTCATCCCGTACTCCATGACCAATTTTCTGGCAAGCTTCGTCGCCTGTCGCAGGTCGTTTGAGGGTCCGGTTGAAATGTCATGAAAGAATTCTTTCTCTGCGACGTACCCGGCAACGAATACCGCAAGTTCTTCGAGGAACTCCTCGCGCGTCCGCAGATGCCGGTCTTCCGTCGGCAGCTTCAGTGTGTAGCCGCCGGCACGTCCGCGGGAGATAATCGAAACCTTGCGCACGGGATCCGTCTGCGGAAGCTCGTGAGCAACGAGCGCATGGCCGGCTTCGTGGTACGCGGTGACCAGTTTCTCGTAGTCTGACAGCACGTGAGACTTTCGTTCAGGGCCCAAAAGGACTTTTTCTATCGATTCCAGGCACTCCGACATGCCGACCTGTTTTTTGTTGTGGCGCGCGGCGAGGATCGCGGCCTCATTCAGCAGGTTTGCAAGGTCAGCACCGGTAAATCCTGGCGTGCGTTCGGCAATGATGCGTAGGTCAACGTTTGCTGCGAGTGGCTTGATCCGCGAATGCACGCGGAGGATCTGCTCGCGATCGGCAATATCCGGCGGGTCGAGCATCACCTGGCGATCAAAGCGCCCGGGCCGAAGGAGCGCTGGATCGAGAACGTCGGGGCGGTTGGTCGCGGCGATGACGATGACGTTGGTCCCTTGCTCGAATCCGTCGAGCTCGACCAGAATCTGGTTGAGCGTCTGCTCGCGTTCGTCATGCGAGCCGCCGAGCCCGCTCCCCCGCTGGCGACCCACGGCATCGATTTCATCAATGAAGATGATGCAGGGTGACGCCTTTTTTGCGCGGCGGAAGAGATCGCGGACACGCGATGCGCCGACACCGACGAACATCTCGACAAATTCCGACCCGGACATGTGGAAGAACGGCACATCCGCTTCCCCAGCCACTGCCCGTGCCAGCAGCGTCTTCCCTGTTCCCGGCGGGCCGACGAGCATGACCCCCTTGGGAATTTTCGCCCCCATCGATGTGTACTTTCTCGGATTCTTCAAAAAATCGACGACTTCCCACAATTCCTCCTTTGCCTCCCGAACGCCGGCGACGTCTTTGAACGTCATGCGCTTTCGCTTGTCTTGTTCGGTGTGCTCACGCGCCTGGCTCTGCCCGAAGGAGAGCGCGCGATTGTTGTTCCCCTGGATTTGCCGCATCATGAAGTACACGAAGGCGCCGATGAGCAAAAACGGGATGAGGAACGGGAGGATCGAGCCGAGAAAAAACAGCACCCCGGACTGATCCTTGACGGTGACATCAACCGCAGCGGCCTTCTCTGAACTCACGCCGGAGTTTTTGAGGAGCGTCGAGAGCGAATCGGTCGCCTCTTTTTGGGTTGTTTCGGTGTTCCCGTTCTTCAGGGTGATGGTGAGCTTTACTCCCTCGACCACGACCTTCTGGACGCTCCCCTGCTGCACCTGCTGTACAAACTCGCTGATGCTGACCTTCTTCGTCGGAGAAAGCGACGCAGAAAAACTTGAAAAGATTCCTGCGAGGAGCAGAAAGACGAGGATGAAGATGAAGAAGTTTTTGAGGATGGATCGCATCGTGGGGAGCAATTACCTTCGAAGCAGTTTCTCGCGGTGGAATATCGCTTCAACTATACTGATTCCGCGGCGTTTCAGCAATCGAGGAGAGGCACCTTATCCTTTTTCGGGTTCTCCCGGGGTTGTTGCCGCTGTCTCTCCTTCCGCGGCGTCTGGTGCTGGGGCGGGTTCCGGTACTTTCGGTTCGTCGTGTGCGGGGGCCTCCTCTTGCGCCGCTTTCTCCTGCAGCGCCTTCAGTGAAAGGCCAAGCCGGTGGTTTTTTGGATCGATGGAGAGGATCTTGAAGCGATACGTCTCTCCGACGATCACCGCATCGCGGGGGTCGCGAATCATCGTTGGTGACAGCTCTGAGATGTGCGCAAGGCCGTGGATGTGCTCGTCGAGTTCGACGAATGCACCAAAAGGATTGATTTTTAAGACCTTCCCCGACACCAGCTGACCGACGGCGTACCGTTCCACTGCCTGTTTCCACGGATCTTCCACCAAGCGTTTCATCGAGAGCGAAATCTTCGTTCCGTCAATCTGGATGATCTTCGCGCGGAGGGCATCCCCCACTTTGACGACATCGCGCGGATCCTCGATGCGCTGCCACGCGAGCTCGGAGATATGAATGAGCCCTTCAAGCTTGGGACCGAACTCCATAAACGCTCCAAAGTCGACAACGCCGGTCACTCTGCCGTCAACGACATCGCCGATATGGAACTGCGCGATGAGCGCCTTCTGTTTTTCTTCGAGCGCGGCTTTCTCTGACACGATGAGCTTGTCCTCCTCCTCATTCAGATCAATCACCTTGACGCGAAAGCGCTCATTGACGAAGGTAGAAAGCATCTCGAGGATTTTGTTCTTATCGCCTCCTTCGACACGCGGATAGTGCTCCGTCGTGAGCTGCGACACCGGCAGAAAACCAACAACGCGGCCGACGCGAACCATCAAACCGCCGCGGTTTGCATCAATCACCGTCGCGTCAACCACTTCCCGCGCTCTCATCACGCGATCGAGCTCGCTCCATGCCTTGCGGTGTCCCGCCTGACGAAACGAAAGTTCCATCTCACCATTTTCATTCTCAACATCGAGAACGGTTGCCTGAGCTGTCCCGCCGATTTTCAGATCCGAGAATTCCCCGGATTCGTCAAAGAGTTCCCTCCCGCGGATAACGCCCGTCGTCAATCCTTCGATGTCGAGATGCACCTCGTTTTTTGAGACACTCAAAACCTTCCCCTGGATCACATCACCCGGTTTCGGGATTATCGTGCTCGCATCGTACTGCTCAAGCAGCGATGCCATGGGGGATGCTGCCGCTTGTGGCTCCCCCGTCTTCAATTGTGTTGACATAGATACTCCGCACCCTGATTGTTCGGCAGTGCCGCCACCGACTCGGCTCAGAAAGGATCATCAGCACGATGACGCTTTCGACCAAAGGCATCCGTTTTCGGTATACCCTGAGCTTGTCGGAGGATCAGGACGTACTGGAGAGCATATCCGAGGAGAGGAAAGAATGCAAGTTTGTTGACAGAACGACGGCTTTGTGGTATATTGATGAAGTATGAAATATTCTCGCCTTCCATCAAGAAATCGACGTCTGCGCTCAGCCGATGCGTCATTTTCACAAAAGCGTTTTAGCGCTATCCCGAGAAAGTTTTCGCGGGTTATCAAGAAAGAGCGGTTTGTGAAAGACGTCCTTGGAGGATTGTTCGGCGGCAGCATCAAGGGCTCCACCAACATCTTAAAAAGAAAGGATGTTCGCGAGGTGTTGGAGCAATCGGAGGTTCTTGGGATGCTCGATTCAACGGCGCCAGGTCGCAGGTCGCGGAATCCGAGCACGCTGACCGAGGATGAGGCAATCGACATCCCCCAAAAAATCCGCGAGAAAATCCGACAAAATCTGAAAGAACGCGGGTATGGCCTGCGCGAGCAAGGAGAGTTTTTTAGGAAAGATCCAAAGAGAATCTATCGACAGGTGATCGAAAAGGCCTATGCACAAGAGTTTGGGCCTTCGCGGGATGAGCAGCGACAACGCGATCTCGAAATCCGTGAGCGGAAGGCACAACGACGGGCGTTGTGGCGTGAGCAGGCCGGCCTTCTCCCGATGACGACGCGGCGGATTGCCGAAACCGCAGAGACAGATCGAGGCGCGCGGGGTGCAGAGCGTCGCGCAAGTTTAGAACGTCGTCTGGAGGATCTTCATGACGGAAAGAGCGGCGGGGCAGCGCCCGCCAGCACAACCGCGGTTTCCGCTCGCCCGCACAAGGGGGTGGGGGGCAGCCCGTCTGCGGTATCGCCTGCTCCGTTTGCACCGTATCTTCATGTACAGCCCCAAGTCGGTGTCTCTCTTGAAGGTTCCACGCCACCAGAGGCAAGCGCTTTTCCTCCTTCCCAGAACGAGCAACCTCATGCGCCGACTATGGAAGAGCACCAAGCGCCCGCTTCCCAAGAAGAACCATCTGACCCCGATCACAAAGAGCCGCCCGCCGCGGCCAAACCGGAGAAACGGATCGACGATGATCTTCCGCTCTAAGCAGACAATCGACCGTCAAAGAACCTTGATTCGGTGATGTTTTTATGGTATGCTCACCGTGAGTTTTGAGCAGTTTTTGTCTGTATGCAGATTACGTGGCACGGTCTCAATTGCGTACGTCTTCAAATAAAAGACGTCACAATCCTCATTGATCCGCTTGCTCCCACCGTCGGTGTATCGGCACCGCGGATGCAGGCCGATCTTTTTGTTTTCAGCTCGACAGAGAATCCGCAGTACGGCAAAGCGCTGAAGAGCGGCGTATTCACCATTGCAGCGCCGGGCGAGTACGAAGTGCGCGGCGTGGTCATCAATGGCATTGCCATCAATCAGCCGGGCGGCCATCCGCTCACGATTTATACCTTTGAGGCTGAGGGCATGGTGCTCGGGCACCTTGGGGCGCTTGGCGTTGCCATCAACGGTCCGCAGGTCGAGAAGCTCAAAGACATCGATGCACTCCTCATCCCCGTCGGCGGAAAACCCGTGCTCTCCGCGAAACAGGCAACGGAGCTCTTGAGCGTTCTCGAGCCACGCGTTGTTCTCCCCATCTACTACCGCATTCCCGGCCTCTCGCTGCGTCTCGATGGCGTTGAACCGTTCCTCAAGGAGTTGGGTGTCAAAAATGTCGAACCGCAAGAAAAAATTCGCCTCGTGAAAAAAGAGCTCCCTGAAGAGGAAATGCGCGTTCTCCTTCTTAAGGCCTGATCTTATGGCTCCACAACCAGAAAAAACCTCTCGCAGAAACCCCCCACTCCGCACAGTGAATCCTCCAGCACTTGCAGAGGATCCTCAGCAACAAGAACGGCTCCCAGTGCCCGAACACCAACGGGTTTGGATGATGTGGGCCGCCGTGCTCGTGGTCATGGTTGGTGTTGTCGTTGGCTGGCTGCTGGTCATCCGCACACCATCGTCCCAGCGGAAGTCCGAAAATCCCTTTCAGCGGGTGTACGAACAGGTCAAGGGGATTTTTGCCAACGATTCCACAACCAATGGCACAGCTGTCCCTGCGACAGCGAGCGAAAACACGGCACTGCTCACGAACCTTCGTGAAGAAGTTTTTCCGCAATTCAGCGCGACAGAAGACCACAACGTCAACGCCAAATGATCCGCAGACGCTCCGTGCCGCCATCCAATGAACAGCATCCCGCGAAGAAGGCGGATGATTCGGTCCCGTCCACGTTTGCCATTGGGAAGATCGAACCGCGGAACATTACTGACGAAGTGCAGCAATCCTACCTGGACTACGCCATGTCGGTCATCGTTGCTCGGGCGCTCCCCGACGTCCGCGACGGACTCAAACCAGTCCATCGCCGCGTGCTCTATGCCATGTGGGATATGGGGCTCCGCGCGGGGGCACGGTACAGAAAGTCCGCGGCCGTCGTCGGTGAAGTGATCGCAAAGTACCACCCGCATGGCGACATTGCGGTCTACGATACCCTCGTCCGTCTCGCACAGGATTTCTCGCTCCGGTACCCGCTCGTCGACGGCCAGGGGAACTTTGGATCACTCGACGGAGATAGTGCCGCCGCGATGCGATACACCGAGGCGAAACTCATGCGCATCGCCGAGGAGATGCTCAGCGATATTGATCGGAACACGGTCGATTTTCTTCCGAACTACGACGAGTCGCACATGGAGCCGCGCGTCCTCCCTGCAAAGCTCCCCAACCTCCTTTTAAACGGTACTGACGGCATCGCGGTCGGCATGGCAACGAAGATCCCGCCGCACAACCTCGGCGAGCTCTGCGACGCCATTGTGCATCTCATCAACGCTCCCGATACCTCCATCGCGGATCTCATGCAGTTCGTTAAAGGGCCTGACTTCCCCACCGGCGGCGAAATCTACGACATCAAGGAAATCACGCAAGTCTACGCAACCGGAAAAGGGAGCATCGTCATGCGGGCGAAGGCGGAAATCGAGGAGAAAAAAGACGGCTCGTTCCGCATCGTCGTCAACGAGATTCCCTTTCAGGTCAACAAGGCATTCCTCATTGAAAAGATTGCCGAACTCGTTCACGAGAAGAAGATCGACGGGATCAAAGATCTCCGCGACGAGTCAGACAAGGACGGCGTGCGCATCGTTATCGATCTGAAGAAAGAGAGCTATCCAAAAAAGGTCTTGAATCGCCTGTACTCGCTGACGCAGATGCAGGATTCCTTTCATGTGAATATGCTCGCGCTCGTTGATGGCATTCAGCCGCGCGTGCTTTCGCTCAAGATGATCCTGCAGGAGTTCATCAAACATCGCCAGACGGTCGTTCGTCGTCGAACGGAATATGATTTAGAAAAGGCGAAAGCACGCGCACACATCCTCCGCGGGCTCAAGATTGCCCTCGACAACCTCGACGCGGTCATCAAGCTCATCAAAGCATCGCGCGACCGCGAGGAGGCCAAGATGAATCTCATCAAGCGCTTCAAACTCTCGGAACTGCAGGCGAATGCCATCCTCGACATGCGTCTCTCGCAGTTGGCGAACCTTGAGCGGCAGAAGGTTGAGGATGAGCTGAAAGAGAAACTGGCGCTCATCAAAGAGCTTGAAACGGTGCTTTCCTCCCCAAAGAAGATTTTGAGCATCATCAAGACAGAGCTCACGCACCTCAAGGAGAAGTTCGGTGACGAGCGGCGGACGAAGATCTTTCCGAACCCCGTCGGCAAGTTCACACAAGAAGATCTCATCCCGAATGAGTCGACGATCGTCGTGTTGACGCGCGACGGGTACATTAAGCGGCTTTCCCCGTCCGTTTTTAAGACGCAGAGCCGCGGCGGCAAGGGCGTCCTCGGCTTGACCGTCAAAGAAGAAGATCTCGTCGAGCACTTCTTCTCGACGATGACCCACACGAATTTACTGTTCTTCACGTCGCGCGGGAGGGTCTTTCAACTCAAAGCATATGAAGTTCCATCCGCGCTCTCCCGAACGGCAAAGGGGCAGGCCGTCGTCAATTTTCTCCAGCTGACGCAGAATGAACGCGTCACGACCGTTCTGCCGCTTGAAGATCTCGAGAGTGAAACAAAGTACCTGGTGATGGTGACGAGCGGCGGTACTGGCAAAAAGGTCGAACTCATGGCATTCGGCAACGTGCGTCGCTCCGGCATCATCGCGATTCGGCTCAAGGGGAACGAAATGCTCGATTGGGTCAAGCCGTCGACCGGCCGAGATGACATTCTCCTGGTCACGTCGCGAGGGCAGTCCATCCGCATATCCGAGAAACAACTCCGTCCTATGGGACGGAGCGCGGCCGGCGTCCGCGTTATGCGCCTGAAGACGGGCGATACGCTCGCCGGTATGGACGTGATCGTCGGCGGAACGACGAAAGAGAATGAACAGTTGCTTGTTGTTACCTCAAAGGGGTTTGGCAAGCGAACGCCGATTAAGTTCTATCGCAAGCAGGGGCGCGGCGGTTCGGGCATCAAGACCGCTCGCGTGACGCCAAAAACCGGCAACGTCATCGCGGCATTTATCGTCAACGCAAAACTGGAACAAGAGGATCTCGTCTGCATCTCTGACAAAGGCCAGGTGATCCGCCTGCCGCTCAAGAGCGTCTCCGTTCTCGGCCGCGACACGCAGGGCGTCCGCATCATGCGCTTTAAAGAGGAGAAAGACGAGTTAGCGTCCGTCACCTTCGTATAAAAGCGTATCCTGAATGGGACGAGCCCCAGGCGAGCAAGCGCTTGTTCACCCGCGTTAGTTTGGTTTGACATTCCTAATCAGATCGGACAAAATTGAAAGTGTGACCTGGCGTGGGCAAGCGTGCCCATTCGCCAACGGACGAACCGTTCATTGGAGGTGCAGAATGAGAGGTCTAGTATGATCCGATTCCCCGACGCGATCATCATCTGCTACTACGCGATGGAGGCCAAGAGGTAGCCCATCTGCGACGGGTCCGGACGCAACAGGTTGGCGCCTCGCCTTGGCTGAAGGAATGCGTCAGTTCTTCTCCTGTTGAGAACGTTCGAGCTGGTTCATCCAGAGAGCCTCGAGAAAAAAGAAGAACATGAGCGGTGTGGCTGCAAGCCAACCGCTCTTTTTTCAATGCAGCACAACGCTGTTTGAGAAGAAAAAAGATTCGCACGGGATTCTCCCAGCGCAAACTTCAGTCTGCGCTGGGAAATATTCAAAAAAGAACCCCCAAGGAAACTTCCCTGGGGGCGGGTCACGGTCAATACGAGAGAACGACGATGATGATGCCGTTGAACCACGGCTGCTCTGTGACCATGGCGGCGCAACCATTCGTCGCGGTAAAACGGTACATGCCATCCTCCGCCGCGCGAATTTCCTTGAGCAGCAACTCGACCAACACTCGCTGCTCTTTGGGAGGATACGCGAGTAGGCCGAGGACGAAGGAACGCGCGAACGTCTGGATTGCGATCGGTTCTTGACCCCGTGAGCCGGGGATGATGATGCGGTACTCGCACTCTTTGTTCCCGAACCTATTCAGATAGTTCTGGAACGTAGGGCTGGCGGGTGCATCCGACGGGATGCGCGGTTCGGTCATGAGTAACCTCCGTGAAAAGGACGGTATCACCCGGGTGTTCTGCGGCGGTGCCTGGCCGCACACCGGATGCTCCGTGTTGGCACCGTCCTCCTTCTATCACAGAGCGGTACGGAGGTCAAGTCGGGCGGAGAAAAGGAACTCAGAAACACTGCTGGTGACTGAAGAACACGTTTTCTCTTCAGCATGGCTTGTCAAAGAGGGACGGCTCCGGTAGAGTGGAAGTCGGCTGTGTGGTTTGTGGACTCGTCCGCGTGCCCGGAGACGCAATATCGTTCTCTCTTCCTTCATCACTATGGGACTTCCTTCTAAGCGACGAACAAAATCTTCAAAACGACGGCGCGCGAGTCATTTTGCCGTGCACACCGCCAGTCTTTCAACGTGCGCCGCGTGCGGCAGTCGCACACGCCCGCATCGCATCTGCATGAACTGCGGTGCGTACCGCGGGCACCAACTCATGAAGGTCTCCTCAAAAGCCGACAAGAAGCTGCGCAAGCGCGAAAAGGAACGCAAGAAGGAGAAGGAAAAGACCGAGGAGAAACTTCCTTCTGCGCCATAGCACTTTTTTCATTCCCATGTCGAATCGTCATCTGGCGCGAACCATTGCCATGCAGAGTCTCTACGAGTGGGACTTTCGGCAGGGCGAGAAGCTGAGTCTTGAGGATGTCGCGCACAATAACCTGAAAGAGTTCGCGCCGTCGTTCGACGATCACGGTTTTATTCTCACGCTCGTTCGCGGCGTCCTTGAGCACCAAAAAGACATCGACGTCTTGATCGCCCAGTTCGCGCCGGAGTGGCCAATCGACCAGATCACCACGGTCGACCGGAACATCCTGCGCATCGGGATCTTCGAATTGAAGTACAACCACGACATTCCCCCGAAGGTGGCGATTAACGAGGCCATCGAGCTTGCAAAGACGTTTGGCGGGGAATCGTCAGGCAAGTTCATCAATGGCGTCCTCGGTGCCATTTATAAAAAGATGATTGAAACAGGAGAGGTTGCGCCGGGCGAATCGCGAAACCCAGAGTCGCAGCAAAAAAGCGAAGCGTCCGCTCCTCCCTCGTCGTAAGAAAGGAAGTTCTCCCCCTCCGCACTTCAACAACGTGCAGAGAGGAAGGGCTTGCATGCAGGTTCACCATGACTCTCCACGATATCTCGGCCCTTGAAGAAAAAATTGGCTTCTCGTTCAAAGAGCCGGCGCTTCTGCAGCAAGCGCTGGTGCATCGATCGTTCCTCAACGAGCACCGGAACGTTTCGCTTGGCAACAACGAGCGGCTGGAGTTTCTCGGTGATGCCGTCCTCGAGCTCGTCGTGACGGAATATCTCTACGCGCACTACCCGAATTCCGAAGGGGAGCTGACGAACTGGCGTGCGGCGCTGGTGAATGCAACGATGTGTGCCGAGTATGCAAATGAAATCGGCCTGGAGCCGTTTCTCTACCTTTCCCGCGGGGAGTCGCGCGACGCGAACGGCAAGGCGAGAACCTTTATTCTCGCCAACGCCTTCGAAGCAGTGATCGGTGCGCTGTACCTTGATCAAGGGTACGACGCTGCAAAAAAATTCATCCTCCCATTTGTCCTTGAGCACCTGCCGCGGATTCTCGATCAAAAACTCTACCGCGATCCGAAGAGCCAGTTCCAAGAGGCAAGCCAAGATCGGCTCGGCGTGACGCCCGTCTATCGCGTGTTAGAGGAAATGGGGCCCGATCACAATAAACAGTTCCGCGTCGGGGTCTTTCTCGGGAGCGAAATGGTCGCTGAAGGCGTCGGGATGTCCAAACAGGAGGCGCAGGTCGAAGCTGCCATCCGCGCGCTCGACGCAAAGAACTGGATGTAAAATGCCCTGGACATTTCTTGCCCATGCCCTTGCCTTCGTCCTCATGGCCGCGGGACTTGTTGGCGTCGTCCTCCCCTACTTTCCGGGAATCCCACTCATCTGGTTCGGCGTCTTTTGTTCTGCCGTGGTCACACGGTTCGAAACAATTGATGTCCCGTTTCTCGCACTCGTCGGCACGCTCGCTATCCTTTCCTATCTGCCTGAATACTGGTCAACGCGGTGGGGAATCAAGAAAGAGATCAAAGTAACACCGTTTGGTGTTCTGGGCGGCGTTCTCGGCAGTTTCATCGGTCTTTTTTTTGGGATTGTGCCAGCGCTCACCATCGGGCCATTGCTCGGATCTGTCTTTGGTGAAATGGTCACCGGCCGGGAGTCCGTCTTTGTTCTCGAAACGGAAGCGCACACGATCGTCGGTTTCATCGGCAGTTCGCTCGTCAAAGTGACCATGGGGATCATGATCATCGGCTTGTGGTTCGTCAAGATCATCCAGTGAGCATCCTTCATTGTTCGGGCATGCGCCGCGTGGTACACTGTCGTTGCTTTTCCGTTTTTCTCGTTCGTGAAACGGACGTTGCAGTTTTTCGCAGCTATGTATCTCAAAAAACTCGAGCTCATCGGATTTAAATCCTTCGCGCAAAAAACCACCCTGGAGTTTGATCGGGGCATTGTCTCGATCGTCGGTCCGAATGGGTCAGGAAAGTCGAATGTCGCCGACGCTATTCGCTGGGTGCTTGGCGAACAGAGTATCAAACTGCTCCGGGGGAAGCGCTCCGAGGACGTCATTTTTTCTGGTTCCTCGTCGCGGGGGCGGCTTGGGATGGCGGAAGTCTCCATTCACCTCGATAATGCCGACCGGCAGATGCCGGTTGATTACCCAGACGTCGTTATCACCCGAAGGGTCTACCGGAGCGGC